>NZ_CAMZFB010000056.1 GCF_947305955.1 uncultured Brevundimonas sp. | reverse complement strand
TACATCTGCGATAACGGCACCTGGATCGCACGCTACGACGATCTGGTGAACGGCAAGGAAGAGCCGGTGGATGTCAGCAAGGTCGATGTGTCCATGAACGGCATCGAGCTTCAGGACCGCGAGTTCATCGCTGCCATCCGCGAAGGCCGCGAGCCGAATGGCTCTGTGGCTCAGGTCATCCCTTGCTACCGCATTCTGGGGCAGCTGGAAGAACAACTCGACCGGTGAGCTCGAGCGCATCGCTCCACTAAAAAAGCCCAGCCGTTCGGCTGGGCTTTTCATTTGGGAGGATTAGAGAGCGAAAAGACCTAGTTCTGGGGGGCGTTAATCTGGGCCTGAAGGGAAGGTGCCAGCAGCTTGTAGGCGCAGACGTCTTCCTTGAGCTGGACAACGTCCGAGCGGTTGAAGGTCAGCGAGGTCGTCCACGGGCGCGTATAGTTTTCGGCGTCCGTGATTGTGATCTCGTCAACGAGGGTGCTGCCATCTGCCGACACGGTGAACCGCTCGGTGATGACCGCATTGGCCGATTGGGGCGAACCAGCCTTGTCCAGACGGATCTGGTCATTGAAACGGCCGGTGGTCACCAGCAGGCTGTTACCATCCCAGCGGCCTACCGAGGTGCCACCGAAGAACGGGTCGATGTCATCCTCGGACGGCATATCCTCGTTCAGGTGGATGTGGCGGATGGTGTGTTGGAACTCGTGCAGCAGGGTGACCTTGGCTGGCGTGATCACAATGGTGAACGGCGGCTCGGTGGTCATCAGGCGCGGAATGCCCGGCGGCAGACAGGCGGCGTCGGTGGGATCGCCAGCGGCGCCTGCTGCAATGCGCTCTGCCAGCAGGGCGCGGGCGGCGTCGTTGTACGGCGCGTCCGACCCGTCAGAAGCCTTGAGCGGGCCTTCTACGGGCGTTGCCAGTACCCAGCTGCCGCTCATGCGAAGGTCCTGAGCGTTGGCCTGTGCGAGGGTGACTACAGCGAAGATGGCGGTAGCGGTGACCATGGATCTCATTTTGATGCTCATTGGCCATTATCCTCAGTAGTTACGCAGGACGCCGGTTTCGTCCGGCGCGTTGCGGTTGTTTTCTTCACAGGTGTACTCGGCCAGACGGATGTCCGGACGCTGGTTCCAGCGGCGCACAGCGGTCCATGGCGCGGTAAAAGCACCCGGGTCATCGAGGGTGAAAATGGCCTCCATCTCGGTCGGGCTGGTCTTGCGATAGCGCTCGGTGATCCGCATTTGCGGCGATTTCGGCGTACCGGCTTCGTCCACCTGCGTGTGGCGGATCAGGCCTGCGGTTTCCACCACCAGAGTGTCGCCTTCCCAGTGCGCGACCGAATAGCCCATGTAGGTCGGCGTCAGCGACTCGACCGGCGGCATCGGCTTGTTCATGTGGATGATGCGGATCATGTGGTGCGTTTCGTGAAGCAGGTAGATCACGTCCGGCGTTTGAATGATCTCGATGGGGTAGGGGCTGGCGATCAGGCGCGGATTTCCGCTGGGCAGGCAGGCTGCGGTCGGATCGAACAGAGGCGTACCGGCTTCTTCTGCGGCAGCGCGTTCGTCAAAAACACGTTTGCTCCACTCCTGCCACGGGGTTTCGCTGCCATCCAACGGCTGGATTCGACGGCCATAACCCTGCGGGGACCAAACGCCAGAGATATTCGGTACGCTGGCATCAACGCGCGGATCACGGACTTGAGTCAGGTCCTCATAGGCCATACCGGGGTCGATCCGGCGTTGGGCTGCGGCTTCCGTGGCTGTCAGCATCCCCAGTGTCGCCGCAGCCCCCAGACATACCCATAGGGGTGAGTGTCTGTGGTTCTTGTTTTTGTTCATTGCGTTGTATTCCTCCCGATATCGCGAGGGCTCGTTCGGTGGCCCTCTAAAATAATTACATCCCAGAACAATTATCATTGGAATACTTTCTGGGAAGGCTTGTCAATGCGAACATAAAACGACAGTATGTCAATGCTCGCGGAGCGTTCGAGGTGTCGATTGCATAGTGAGATTGAATAACTGCGTATAAACAATCATTGATTGTAGGCATAACAAAAGAAACGTTGTGACGGCTGTACGGCTAACGCTCTCGAGCTGACCGACACCGAAACAGGGAGGTAGGAATCGATGAAAACGAAGTTGTCAGTTTTGGCCGTGTCTGTTGCCCTCTTGGCAACGGCAGTTCCAGCGTCGGCACACCACTCGTTCGCCATGTTCGACAGCAGCCGTGAATCCACCATTCGTGGCACTGTAAAAGAGTTTCAGTGGACCAACCCGCACGTCTGGATCCAGGTTTCGGTGGTCGGTGCCAATGGTCGTGAGGTCGTCTATTCGATCGAAGGCAGCAGCCCGAACTCGCTGCGCCGCCAAGGCTGGACCGGTCAGACCTTTAAGCCGGGCGATCGTGTTTCGATCACAATGAACCCGCTGAAGAATGGTGATCCGGGTGGTTCATTCGTCCGCGCCATCATGCCGGACGGTTCGAATTTCGGGCGGCCACAGATCGCCACAGCCCGCTAAATTTAGCAGCAAATAAAGCCCTTTATGAGCCCCGGAAGCCTCGCTTCCGGGGCTTATTTGTTGAAAGTAAATGGCTTTAAACATTTCGCATATCGGCCAAATAAATTATTTGCCATGAAAGTTATGCTCCATTACTACTTTTGTCCGTAGTGCCAACAATGGCCGACGCAAGCGAACTTGCGGCAAGGGGAGAGAAGATGTCCATGGAGCGTGGTCCTTTCAGAAAAGCGGCTCTGTACGCATGTGTTTCGCTGACGACTCTGTCGGTCGCCGGCGCAGCAATGGCGAACGGGTACCAGGAGGAAGCCGGACAAGATTCCGGCCAAGAAGCAGTCCGACTGGAGGAGGTGGTCGTTACCGCGACGCGCCAATCCAGCAACGTTAACCGCGTGGCGCTGACCGTCGCGGCAGTGACGGCCGAAAACCTTGATCAGCAAGGCATCAAGAACGCCACCGATCTGCAGAAGGCCATTCCGGCCCTGACGCTGGTCGGCTCGCAGGCCGGTGTTGGTACCTTTGCCATCCGCGGCATCGTGGCGACTACGGGGGCGGCAACCACCGGCGTCTATCTGGACGATACGGCTCTCACCAAGCGCAACAACGCCGGTGTAGCCCAGAACAACGGTGCGCCGCTGCCGACCCTGTTCGACCTCGAGCGCGTCGAAGTGCTGAAAGGCCCGCAAGGTACCCTGTACGGCGGCTCCTCGCAGGGCGGCACGATCCGCTTCATCACCCCGACCCCGAGCCTCGTCGGCTATAGCGGCCGTATTCAGGCAGAAACCTCCATCGTCGAGGACGGTGAGGAATCTTACGAGCTGGGCTTCGCCTTCGGCGGTCCGATCTTTGAGGACAAGCTGGGCTTCCGCGTCAGCGGCCTGGTCCGCGAGACCGGCGGCTGGATCGACATGCTGAACCCGTACGACAACGGTTCGCTTTATCGCGAAGACGCCAACGGCCGTTCGGAAGAAGCCCTTCGTGCAGCCCTGCTGTGGCAGCTGAACGACCGCGCCCGCCTGAACTTGTCCTACTACCACTCGGCAGTAGAGAGTGAGGGTGGTCCGGGTGCGCCGACGACGGTGTTTGGTGTTGATGGCAAGCCGTCGAACAACCTGACCTACACCACGCCAGCGGTTTGCTATGACAACTCGAACCGTCTGCCGGGCACGACCTCGGCTCCGGTGGCTGTGGCCTGTCCGACCGGCCCGCTGCCGACCGGGTGGTTCCGCCGTGAGGCCCAGACCTATGGTCCTTTCAACTATCTGGGCGACGACGACTCGATCTCGCAGGCTGACGGTCGCCTGAACAAGTCCAAGACCACGACCGATCTGGTGACCCTGACCTACGAGTATGACTTCGACAACATGTCGGTGAAGTCGATCACCTCGTTCGTCAAGGATGAGACCACCGGCCTGCTGGGCGAATCCCACGACATTGGCCGTCTGCAGCGCACGGTCGAGAACCCGCTGCGTGGCGCATTCCCGCTATTCGCGCCTGTGCCGAGCTATGCCGGTAACTTCACCAGCATCAACGAACGCGAAGGCATCCAGCAGGAGTTCCGCTTCTCCTCCGATCCGGAGCAGCGTTTTAACTGGGTCGCCGGTCTGTTCTTTTCGGACATGGAAACGCACATCTTCTACACCATACCGGGGGATTACGATGCCGCGTTCATGGCCTTCTATGGCATCGACACGACCTCGCGCTACGGCATCCCGCCGGCTATCCCGAGCGATCTGACGGCAGTGTCACTGCTCGATGCGACCCTGCGTGACACCGAGTTGGCCGCCTTCGGTGAGGCCAACTTCAAGCTGACCGACAAGATCAAGCTGACGGTCGGTGGCCGCCAGTCTCAGGTGACGCTGGACTTCACCCAAGTGAACTATGGCCAACTCAGCGCCCGTTCGGGTCCGGATGCGCCCTATGCTTCGGTTTCGGGCTCGGCCAAGGACTCGCCGTTCACTCCGAAGTATGGCGTCCAGTACCAGCTGAACGAAACCAACATGATCTACGCCAATGCTGCCAAGGGCTTCCGTGCCGGTGGTGTGAACGTTCCGCTGAACCCGCAGGTGTGTAACACCGGCCTGGCCCAGTTCGGCCTGACCGTTGATGACATCCCGCGCCAGTTCGGTCCGGACGAGGTGTGGAGCTATGAGGCGGGCGGCAAGTTCCGACTGATGGATGGCCGCATGCAGGTCAACGTCGCTGCCTTCCAGATCGACTGGACGAACATCCAGGTCACGACTTCGGCTCAGGGCTGCGGTCAGAACTGGAACCAGAATGGCGGTACTGCACGCAGCCAGGGCTTCGATATCCAGACCGAGTTCCGCCCGACGCGCGACCTGCGTCTGAGCGCCTCGCTGGCCTATACCGACGCCCACTACACCGAGGCCGTGCTGGGTCCGAAGCCGCTGGTCGGCAATGCGGCGGTCATCTTCCACGAAAACGATCCGCTGGGCGTGCCGAAGTGGCAGGCCAATATCGGCGCCCGTTACGACTTCTTCCTGTTCGGTAGCGACGCCTATGTGCGTGCGGACTACCAGTATCAAGGCGAGTACGAGCAAAGCTCCGGCTATGGCACCGGTAACTACAACCCGCACAGCAACGTCGTCGAAGCGACCGACATGCTGAACCTGCGCTTTGGCATGCGTGTGAAGGATGTTGAAGTTTCGGTCTTCGCCAACAACGCGCTGAACAGCCGCGACAAGGTCGGTAACGCCGGTATCGGACAGACGGCCTGCTCGACGACCGGTCCGGCGGACTGCTCGGTCTACAACCAGTTCAACCCGTTCGTGAGCCAAGCCTACCAGCGTCCGCGCTCGGTCGGCATTCAGGTCGGGTACCGCTTCTAAGGCTTAAGTCGCCGGCCATGATCCATGGTCGGCGACCTAACTATAAGAAAATTCAAGATTTCTAACTTCTCCGGTCGTTGGGTGGCCGCGGAAAACAGGACGTAAAAAATGAGCGAATACAGCGGCGTCGTAAAAGTTGAGTTTGATAACGGTATTGCCTGGGTGTCGTTGAACCGCCCCGAAAAGCGGAACTGCATGAGCCCGACGCTGAATGATGCCATGCATCAGGTCCTGGATGATCTGGAAGCCGATGACCGTTGCGGCGTCCTGATCCTGACCGGTGAGGGCGAAGCCTTCTCCGCTGGCATGGATCTCAAGGAATATTTCCGCGAAACCGAAGAAAAGGGGCAGATTGCTGTCCGCCGCGCCCAACGTTCGGCCTATGGCTGGTGGCGCCGCCTGCGCTGGTTCGAGAAGCCGAGCATCGCCATGGTCAATGGCTGGTGCTTCGGCGGTGCGTTCGGTCCGCTCTATGCCTGTGATCTGGCCATCGCATCGGATGACGCCCAGTTCGGTCTGTCTGAAATCAACTGGGGCATCCTGCCCGGTGGTGGCGCGACCAAGATCGCGACTGACCTGTTGAGCATGCGCGATGCCATGTATCTTACCCTGACCGGCGAGCGTATCGACGGCAAGCGTGCCGCCGAAATCCGCCTCGTCAACGAAAGTGTTCCGGCGGACCAGCTCCGCACCCGCACCGAGGCACTTGCCCGCGTTCTGCTCGAGAAGAATCCGGCGACGCTCAAGGCCGCAAAGGATGCTGTCCGCCGCGTCATCCCGATGACCTTCGACGAGGCAGAGAACTATCTGGTTGTGCGTCAGGAGTCGCTCAACTTCCTCGATAAAACCGAGGGCCGTAAGGAAGGTATTCGTCAGTTCATCGACGAAAAGTCTTACCGCCCCGGCCTCGGCAGCTATAAACGATAAAGAGACCCTTGATCGCCGACCGTTGTTCTGATGGTCGGCGATCTCGACCAAGCGGCCGGGGAGCCGCAGGTCTTCAAAAATCATAGTGGCACGTAAAAGTGCCCGGACGGGGAGGTCCGCCATGACTGACTACGCCGGCGAAAAGCCGACGATATCGAAGGCTGCCTGGATCGTACTGACCTTGTGCATCCTCGTAGGGGTCTGCGAGGGGGTTGATCTTCAGGCGGCAGGGGTGGCCGCGCCGCGGCTGGCACCCGCATTCGGTATCGATCCCAGCGCTCTGGGGCTGTTCTTCAGCTCCGCAACCTTTGGCCTGATGTTTGGCGCGCTGGTGGGCGGGCGCGTGTCAGACCGCATTGGTCGCAAGCCTGCGCTGATCTGGTCCGTGATCATCTTCGGCGTCATGTCCATCGCGACGGGCCTTGCGACCGACTATAACTTTCTGGTGGCGGCCCGTTTCCTGACCGGTGTCGGTCTGGGCGGGGCCATGCCCAATCTGGTGGCGCTGGTCGCCGAGTCCGTGCCCAGCAACCGCCGCAGCGTGGCCGTTGGCAGTCTCTATGCCTCCATGCCGCTGGGTGGTGCTGTGGCCGCGCTGGTCAGCATGCTGATCGGGACCGGAAACGACAGCTGGCGTACCATCTTCTATCTGGGCGGCTTCGCGCCGCTGGTCATCGCGCCTCTGCTGTATTTCGCGCTCAAAGACACCAAGCCTGTTCAAGCTTCTGTTGCGACCGAAGCGCCGACGCAGCGCCCGTCCGTGGTGACGGTGCTGTTTGGAGAGAACAGGGCGACTAGTACGCTGATCCTGTGGGGCGCGTTCTTCCTCGGCCTGCTGGTGCTCTATCTGCTGCTGAACTGGCTGCCGACTCTGCTGGTCGGGCGCGGCTTGGAACGCTCTGAAGCGTCGCAGGTCCAGCTGGCCTTTAATATTGCCGGTGTCGTGGGCTGTGTCGTGTCGGGTGGCCTGATGGACGGCAAGCGCCGCGCCATTGCCGCGCTCGGGATCTTTGGTTTCGGCGCCGCATCTCTGGCCATGCTGGCAGGCGCTCCGGCTTCGCTGGTCATTTCGATCCTGATCGGTCTGTGCCTCGGCGCGACAATGAACGGGGCACAGGCCGTGCTCTATGGCCTCGCGCCTAGTGCCTATCCGCTGCACATCCGCGGAACCGGCATTGGCTCGGCTGTGGCGTTCGGGCGCCTCGGCTCGGCAGCGGGTCCGCTGTTGGCTGGCGTGCTGGTCGGTATCGGCTTGGGGGCCGGACAGATCATGTTGGTTCTGGTGCCGATCATGTTGGTGGCCGGTGGATTGACCGCCTTGTTGGCCCGTCGGGTCACCAGCCACGACTGATCAAGTGAAGGCTGCCCCGACGCAGAAGCGGGGCAGCTTTTTTGTAATCCGTGGGAGGAACGGATGGACGATTTAGCAATCCGCATCGCGCATCAGCAGATGACCGTCGAGCAGAGGGAAGACGGCTGTCTTTTGCTTTCAACGCCGGAACCGTTGGGGGACTATCCGGAGGTTTTGACGGATCGCATCGCCCAGTGGGCGCAGCAGGATCCGCAGCGGCTATTCATGGCAGAGCGGGACGGCGAGGGCGGCTGGACCGGACCGACCTACGCGCAGGCCTATGACAGCATCCGCAGCCTTGGTCAGGCTCTGTTGTCGCGCGGGTTGTCGGCCGAGCGCCCGATCCTGATCCTGTCCGGCAACAGCGTGGATCATGCGCTTCTGGCGTTTGCGGGCATGCACGTCGGCGTACCTGCGGCGGCGATCTCGCCAGCCTATTCCACGGTATCGACGGATTTCTCCAAGCTGCGCCATGTGCTGGATATCCTCACACCGGGGCTGATGTTTGTGGACCGTGCCGGACCGTTTGCGCGCGCGGTCTCCACGGCGGTTCCGACGGATGTCGAGGTCGTTGTCGGCGATGGCAGCAGTTTCGAGGATCGGCCTTCGACGCCGCTCTCAGCCCTGAAGGCCACCGCCGCGACGGCGGACGTCGAGCGCGCCCGCGCGGCGCAGGCACCGGACGATGTGGCCAAATTCCTGTTTACCTCCGGCTCGACCGGCATGCCGAAGGCGGTGCCCAACACCCACCGTATGCTGTGCTCGAACCAGCAGATGCTGCTGCAGGCCTTTCCCTTCCTTAGCGAGGAGCCGCCGGTCCTGATCGACTGGCTGCCGTGGAACCACACCTTCGGCGGCAACCAGAACCTGGGCATTTCCGTCTATAACGGTGGCACCCTCTATATTGACGATGGCCGCCCGACCGAGCGCGATATCGCCCGCACGGCGGCGGCGCTGCGCGAGATATCGCCGACCATCTATTTCAACGTACCCAAAGGGTATGAGGCGCTGCTGCCCTATCTGAAGGCAGACGCCGAAATGGCGCGGAACTTCTTCGCGACCAAGGTGATCTTCTATGCCGGCGCATCCTTGCCCGAGGCTGTCTGGAAGGGCTATCCGGAACTGGCCAAGGCCACCGTGGGCAAGGCCCCGCCGCTGATCACCAGCCTTGGCGCGACCGAGACGGCACCTTGCTCTCTGGCGGCCCGCGTGGGCGCACAGGTACCGGGCGAGATCGGCGTCCCCAATCCGGGCGTTTCGGCCAAGCTGGTGCCTGTGGCTGGCAAGCTGGAGCTGCGCCTGCGTGGTCCGAACGTGATGCCGGGTTACTGGCGCGATCCGCAGCGCACGGTCGAGGCCTTCGACGACGAGGGCTATTACAAGATCGGTGATGCCGTACGCTTCATCGACCGCAACGACCCCGACCGCGGCATGTTCTTTGATGGCCGCGTGGCCGAGGACTTTAAGCTGTCCAGCGGCGTTTGGGTGAATGTCGCCGCCATGCGGTTGAAGGCCTTGCAGCATTTTGCGCCACTGGTCCGCGATCTGGTCATTGCCGGAGCGGACCGCGAGGATATCCGCGCCTTGCTACTCCTTGATCCGGTCGAGTGTAGCCGCGCTGTCGGCTCTGCCGATGCGTCACACGCGGCGTTGAAACAGGCGCTCAAGGATCGCCTGATGACCATGAATGCGGACGCGACGGGCAGCTCGACCCAACTGGCTGCCGTTGCTGTGCTGGAAGGCGAACTGTCGCTGGATGCGGGCGAGGTGACGGATAAGGGCAGTCTCAACTCGCGCCTGATCCTCAGCCTGCGCGCCGATAGCGTCGAAGCGTTGTACGGGAACGCTCCGACCACCATCACCCTGAACTAGGATCGGATGCGGGCCAGCCCTTAGAGGGCTGGCCTGTCGTCTACTTCGATCACCACGGCCATGGCGGAATCGCCAGCCGCGCACCCCTGAAACAGGCCAAGCCCACCGCCTGTCAGCACCAGTTCCTCGATCATCTCGATCATGGCGCGCATGCCGGTCGGCCCTTGCGGGTGCCCCCAGATCAGCGAACAGCCGAAATTGTTCATCGTGGCGACATCAATCCCCATCTCGCGGGCAAAGACGATGTCGTTCACCACGAACGGGTTGTGGGATTTGAACACCTTGATGTCCTGCACGCCTACATCGGCGTTGGCGAGGGCGGCGCGGGCCGCCCCGATGGGGGCAAGCGGCATCATGGCCAGATCTGTGCGGAACTGCCCAAAGCCCTTGATGCGGATGCGGATGCCAGGCTTGGCGCTGAGGCGCTGGGCGACCGCGCTGGAGGCGACGATCATCCCCGCATTGCCGTCTGCGGGATGGGTTTGGCCGCCCGAGGTCACCGTGCCGTCGGGCAGGGTGGGGCGCAGTTTAGCAAGCCCATCCGCTGTGCTGGGAAAGACGCCTTCATCGCCGTCCAGTGTCGTGTCTATGGCTTTGAAGTTCGGCTTGGGAACTTCGAGCGGAAGCGTCATATAGCGCCGCTGGAAGGCCTGATCATCGGCCAGAGCCGCGCGGTACTGGTCCAGACGTATCAGCGAGACGTCGTGCTGTTCGGCCGTGGTGATCCCGTATTTGGCAGCTACGTTCTCGGCGGTCGTCAGCATGGAGTGACCACCGATGGCGTCATGCAGCATGTTGTAGAGGACCTGATCCTCGGATGCCCCGTATCCGCCCGCGCCGCGCGGGGCCGGATAGTAGAGGTGCGCCCCGTTGGAGCAGCGGTCGGCGGTCAGGGCCAGCGCCGTCTCGCCCTGCCCAAGCATGATATCCGAGACGGCAGCGAACAGGGTCCGTACGCCACTGGCGCAGACCTGACTGAGCATGTGTCCGGGGGTATGTGTCGCGCCCATCTCGTGCAGTGGCCACGGTGCCCCGTAGAAGGACTGGAACTGGGCGTTGGTCATGCCAAGGACGGCGCTGTCGAGGCTCTTGGGATCGAAATCCCACGCGGCAAAGCGTTCCTTGGCTACCCGCGCCGCGAACTTCATCGCGTGCAAATGCTGCAAGGTGCCCTGCCATTTGGCGAAGGGCGTGGACCAATAACGGCCATACGGAATTTCGATGTCAGCCAGCGACGTCATGATCGGTCTCTTTCGATGGGGCCGTATGGCCGGACGGATAGGGCTGCATGGCCGCGATGCGTGCGAGCGCTTCCAGCAGCACAGACTTTTCAATACCGGCCAGAGCCACCGACAGCCGGTTGTCGTGTTCGCCGTGAACCTGATGCGCCTTTTCGAGCAGGTGCTCTCCTTCCGGCGTCAGGGTCAGAGCGTGGGAGCGTCGGTCGTTGGCGACAGGCCCGCGAATGATAAGCCCACGACTTTCCAGACTATCGAGCAGGGACACCATATTGGGGCGCTGGATGCGAAGGATCTCGCCAACGGTCTGTTGCTTCAGGCCGGGCTGGCTGCCGATCAGCGCCAGAACCGAGAAGTCTGTCGGTTTGAGTCCCAGCGGGGCGAGCGCATTGGTCAGGTCCTTGATCGAGACCATCTGGGCCAGCCTTAGCTGAAAGCCGACGTGTTCACTCAGGCAACTGACGGGCGGTTCTGAAGGTGGCAACGCAGGGCTCCGAAGTGTCGGCCTATATGGCTGTTAAAAGTATTCATCTATCATCGTGACATGACATGATGATTATGGTCTATATCTTTTATGGGGCCAGCGTCGAGCCCAATTTGGGGAATGAGATTCCATGTCCACTCAAACTGTTGCCGAGCTTGATCTTCTGATCGGGGGACAGCTTCGTAAGGCCGCATCCGGCCGCACCTTTGACCGTCTCAACCCGCTCAGCGGAGAGGTTGCGACGCGCGCAGCCGCCGCTTCGGTCGAGGATGCCATTGCCGCTGCCGATGCCGCAGAGGCCGCCTTTGAGGCATGGGCTGATACCGGCCCGAACCAGCGCCGCACCTATCTGTTGAAGGCAGCCGAGGCCTTGCTGGGACGTGGCGATGATCTGGTCGCGGCCATGAAGGTCGAGATCGGGGCCACCGAGGGCTGGGCGCGCTTTAACGTCAATCTGGCCAGCAACATCTTCCGCGAGGCGGCGGCCCTGACCACCCGCGTGGGCGGCGAGGTCATTCCGTCGGACAAGCCGGGCTGCGTGGCCTATTCCGTGCGCCAACCGGCGGGCGTGGTGCTGGGCATCGCGCCGTGGAATGCTCCGATCATTCTGGGCGTGCGCGCCGTGGCTGCGGCACTGGCCTGCGGCAATACGGTGGTCCTGAAGGCGTCCGAAGCCTGCCCGCGCACCCATGCTCTGATTGGCGATGCGCTGATGGATGCTGGCTTCCCCGCGGGTGTCGTCAATGTGGTGACCAATAGCCCCGAGGATGCTGGCGATATCGTCGGTGCCCTGATCGACCATCGCGCGGTCAAGCGCATCAACTTCACTGGCTCGACCCGCGTGGGCAAGATCATCGCCGAGCGCGCAGCGCGCCAGCTGAAACCGGTCTTGCTGGAGCTGGGCGGCAAAGCTCCGTTCATAGTGCTGAAAGATGCCGATCTGGACGAGGCGGTTAAGGCTGCCGCTTTTGGTGCCTTCATGAACCAAGGCCAGATCTGTATGTCGACCGAGCGGATCATCGTCGATCAGTCGATCGTTGCCGAATTCGTTGCCAAATTCGCCGAGAAGGCCAAGACCCTGATCGCGGGCGATCCGGTGGTTGGCGCAACTCCATTGGGCGCTGTGGTCAGCCATGAGGGCGTGCGCCACGTGGCCTCGCTGATCGAGGATGCGGTGTCCAAGGGCGCGAAGATCGCGTCGGGCGGGCCGACCGACCAGCTGCTGATGAACGCAACGGTTCTGGATGGCGTGACCTCGGACATGCGTATCTATACCGAAGAGTCGTTCGGTCCGGTCGTTTCGGTCATCCATGCCAAGGATGACGACGACGCCCTGCGTCTGGCCAATGACTCCGAATACGGTCTGTCAGCCGCGATCTTCAGCCGCGATATCGCCAAGGCCATCCGCCTGTCGCGCAAGGTGAAGTCGGGCATCTGCCACATCAACGGTGCGACCGTCCATGACGAGGCCCAGATGCCGTTCGGTGGCGTGGGGGCCAGTGGCTATGGCCGCTTTGGGGGCAATGCGGTGATCGAAGAGTTTACCGATCTGCGCTGGATCACCATTGAAACCCTGCCGGGCCATTTCCCGATCTGATCGGGAATATGGGGGGCAAAGAAAGGGGGCTGGGCGATTATTCGCCCAGCCCCTTTATCATTTCGCGAAGCGCGATCTTGTTGATCTTGCTGGGTCCGGTCCGTGGCAGTTCATCGATCCGGATGAAGCGGGTGGGCCGTTTGTATTTGACCAGATGTTCCTGACAGAAGCTGTGCAGGCTGTCCTCGTTGAGATCGGTCTTGGATACGATGAAGGCGACGGGCGTTTCGCCCAGATAGTCGTCCTTTCGGGCGACCACGGCCACATCCATCACATCGGGGTGGCGGCGCAGGGTGTCTTCAACATCGCGCGGATAGACGTTATAGCCGCCGACGATGATGATCTCCTTCTTGCGGTCCACCAGTGACACATAGCCGTCGGAGTTGATGCGGCCGATGTCGCCTGTGTACAGCCAGCCATGGCGCAGGGACTGGTCCGGCTCGCCGGATTCCAGACGATAGGCCGTCATCAGTTGGGGGCCGCGCACGCGCACTTCGCCGATTTCATCAAATTCCAGTATGCGCTGGTCATCATCGACGTCGACGATCTGGGCCTCCGCGTCAGGCACAGGCCGTCCGACCGAAAGATCAGGCGTGTTATCGCCGCGCCAGTTCAGGCACAGGGGCGCACCTTCGGACATGCCCCAACCTTCCAGCAGGTCGCAGTTCGCTGCCTTGCGCCACGCTTCCTTGAGCGTCTGAGGGCAGGCAGCGCCGCCCGTCAGCGCCAGTTCCAGAGTATCAAACCGCGTCTGCGGCAGTGACGGTGAGTGGAGCAGGCCGTAGTAGATAGGGGCGGGGCCGCCAGCAAAAACGGTGACCTTATGCCGGTCGATGGCGTCCAGTACCTGTTCCGGCGCATAGCGTTCGATCAGGACCAATGTGCCGCGCAGATAGATCGGGGCTAGCATGGCAAAGCCGAACGCCCAGATGTGGAATACAGGCGCGACGTTCAGGATGCGCTCGACGTCGTACCGCAGCGCCCAGACGGTCGCGTGCTGTTTGACCGACTGGATCAGCGCGCGGTGGCAATGCTCGACCGCTTTCGACCGTCCGGTGGTGCCACCGGTAAAGATCAGCAGCGCCGCATCGTTGCTGTCGATACGGTCTGCCAGCGTCCTCAGGCGAGCAACCACATCCTGCGCCTCGGCGGCGGGGGCATCGGTGATGCACCAAGGCTCATCGCATCCCAGATCGGACGCCAGATGACGCGCTGTCTCCTCGGTCGATGGAACGCTGAGGATCAAGGCAGGCCGCTCGATGAACAGCTTGGCCAGTTCGTGCCGCGGATAGAAGGGGTTCACAGGCAGGACCCGCGCACCCGACGCCATCACGGCCAACAGGGCCGCCACGCAACCGGCGCTGTTGGGGGCAATAACGACGACGATGTCGTTGGGCTTTACCCTTGCGGCGATGCGCTCTGCTAAGGCGGTGACCCGCAGGCCAAGGTCCGCGTAGCTCCAGCGCGTTTCATTGCAGATGACGGCTTCGCGGTCGGGCACCTGTTCCACACAGTCCGACAGCATGTGCGCCAGATTTTGCGGCGTATGCAGGCGATCATCGAGCGGCCTTGGTGCGACTGAATGGGCCAATCCTGACATGGCGTTCCCCTCCCGGGCGTTCGCATGGATGGAGCTGGACGGATGGAGGGGGCTTAGGCGACCCCGACCTCGTCCCTAACGATGGCGGCCAGCACAGGGGCGTGCGCCATGACGTTACGAGCGAAGAAGTCGGCCTCTTCGATTAGGGCGAGCTTCAGCGGGTCATCATTGGCCAGTTGTTCGCTGGCCATGATGGCTTGCTGGATCAGCAGGGCACCCGCGGCGGTTTGGGCAAACAGCCGCAAGTACGACGTTGCCGCGCTCAGCAGGGCCACATCGCTGGCGTCCGGCGAGACGACGAAGGCAGTCGCTGACCCCAAGGCCTGAAGCGACTGTTTCAGCACACGTGCGGCCGTCTCCAGCCCTGCTGTGCCTGCTGCCTTGTCGGCGATGGCGCTATAGCGGTCGATCTCGCCCTGTGCGGTTTTGCCCTGATCCTTGCGGACCTTTCGCAGGGTCAGGTCGATGGCCTGAATGCCGTTGGTGCCTTCGTAGATGGGGGTGATGCGGGCGTCGCGGAAATGCTGGGCTGCGCCCGTCTCCTCGACATAGCCCATGCCGCCGTGGATCTGCATGCCGAGGGAGGCAACCTCTACGCCGATCTCCGAGCAGTAGGCCTTCACCAGTGGGGTCAGAAGGGCGGTGCGGGCCTGAGCCGTGGCCTTATCGGATTCCGAGGCACCGGTGGCGGCGGTTTCGATGGCGCTTGCGGCGCCATAGCCGAGGCTGCGCCCCGCCGAGGTCAGGGCACGCATGGTCTTGAGCATGCGCTGGACATCAGGGTGGTGGCGGATGGGCAGGTTACGCTCGCCCGTTGGGACGCGGCCCTGAATGCGGGTGTCGGCAAAGGCTTCGGCGCGTTGGGTGGCGCGCTCGGCGATGGCCACGCCCTGCATGCCCGTGCCCAGTCGGGCGCGGTTCATCATGACGAACATGGCAGCAAGGCCCTGATTGGGCTTGCCCACCAGCCATCCCTTGGCACCGTCCTTGTCGCCAAAGGTCAGCGAGCAGGTGGGGGAGGCATGCAGGCCCATCTTGTGCTCGATGCCCGTGCAAATGACATCATTGCGCTGGCCCAGCGAGCCGTCCTCATTGGGCAGGATTTTGGGAACCAGAAACAGCGAGATGCCCGCCGTGCCTTCGGGCGCGCCCTCGATACGGGCCAGCACCAGGTGCACGATGTTCTCGGTCAGGTCGTGCTCGCCGAAGGTGATGAAGATCTTGTTGCCGAACAGGCGATAGCTGCCGTCGTCCTGTGGCACGGCCTTGGTCCGGAGCGCACCGAGATCGGAGCCCGCCTGTGGCTCTGTCAGGGCCATGGTGGCGTACCACTGGCCGCCGACGATGGAGGGCAGGTACTGCTGTTTCAGTTCGTCTGTGGCGTGATCCATCAGCAGTTCGACCGCGCCATGGATCAGCAGAACACCCACGCCATAGGCCATGCAGGCCGAGGTCCACATTTCCATGGTGGCAATGCCGGTGGCGGTCGAAAGGCCCATGCCGCTCCATTCGGCAGGCAGGGTCACGCCGTTCCAGCCGGACGCTGTCCAGTCGGTGAACACATCCACAAAGCCGGGCGGGGTGGTCACCTGACCATCGGAAAACGCGGCACCGTGTCGGTCGCCGATCTGGTCCAGCGGGGCAATGCGTTCTTCGGCAAAGCGCGACGCCTGACGCAGGATGTCCTCCAGATCGTCATCCCCCAGAACCTCGGCGTTCGTAGAGACTGGAGCGCCGAGGGTCTGGGCGGCGAACTTCAGACGGCGGACAGGTGCAACGTAAGACATCTATGGCTTCCCGAAATGAGAGAGCCATAGATTGCATTGTATAATAGTTATGAAAAGTAATTTATTTCGCTGTTATGCGCGAAATGGGCTTACAGGCCCGACAGCTTGCTGAGGATTTCGACCACGCGCTCGTAGTCCTCGAGGCCAATCACAGATTTCAGGTTATCCGTGTGCTGCTGGTGGGCCTTGCGGACTTGCGTCATGAACTTCTTGCCGGCGGCGGTAAGGCGCAGGGAGTTTGCGCGGCGGTCGAACGGATCCGCCGAGCGGCTGATCAGTCCGCGATTCACAAGGTCGTCGATGCGGACCACCAGATTGGGTTGGCGCACCCCCAAAACCGCCGCCAAATCGGCCTGACGGCGGCCCGGGTTGTTCTCGATCAGCACGAGCGCCGAATACTGTACCGGACTGAGATCCAGATGTTCGAAGCGAGCCGCAAACTCGCGAGCCACGTATTGCTGGGCCGTCCGCAAGTGGAACCCGAGTGCCTGATCCAGTCCGCCCAGATTGAGCTCGCTGTCTTGGTTAGGGGGATTTACGGTTGCAACGGCTTGGCTCATTCGACGCTCAATTTGCTAACATTGACGTTAGGGAAGGTAAGTGATCCTCCAGAACTGTTACTATAGAAATGATATTTTTACGAGATTATTCGTTTGGGAATTATATCCTACGGGTTGCGTTTCGCGGTGAAGTTGAAGTTCACCCGCACCATTGCCGGGATTGAACCGGTATCGGCATACATGCCCTGACCGACGCCGAAGGTAGTGCGGTCAAGATTGGCATTGCCGGACACAGTCGCATTATCGCCGTCGATATTCAGGCGGAAATTGACTGACATCGGGGCCGACACGCCACGAAGGGACATGGTTCCGCTGGCCACATACCGGTTGTCGCCGGTCTTGCGGATGCGGTTGGCCGTAAAGACTGCGTTCGGATGAGCGCTGGTATCGAAGAAGTCGGTGCCGGGCAGGGTGCTGTCGCGCTGGGCGTCACCGGTCGAAACAGAATGGGTGCTGATGGTCACGCGGATGCGCGAGTTGGGCAGATCATCCGGCGAGAATTTGACGTCGGCATCCCAATCCCCGAAGCGCCCGTTGATAGCTTCGCCGGACCAGCTGGTGGTAAAGGTAAGGGCGGCGGACGACTTGTTCACGGACCACTGAGACAAAGGCATTTTCGCCTCGGCTTCAGGTTCGGCTTCTTCTTCGGTTGTGGCTTGCTCCGTCGCGGCGACCTCGGGCGTTTCGGTGGACGCGGTCTCCCTAACTCCGGCGCTTTGTTCGTCGATCTCTTGGGTCGCATCCGCAACGGGGGCGGCGGCCTTGCCAGCCGGCAGGGCGTAGAGGGTAGCTGAAATCCCG
>NZ_CAMZFB010000055.1 GCF_947305955.1 uncultured Brevundimonas sp. | reverse complement strand
CCTGAGCCGTCGGCAGAAGGTTGGCCTCAATCGAACGGCGCCCGCGTTGCAGCGCCTTGACCGGCCCCAGCGCAGGCACAACCGCGATGCGATCCCCGCTCATGGGGTCCGTCAGCCAGATGGTGCGCGCGGCACCGGACAGGGTCGCCGCCAGACTGGCCTTGACCTCGTCGTCGCGCTCGATTTCGATGCTGGCGGCGCTCTCGGTGGTGCCGAGGGTGACGATCCACTGGGCCCCGTCGGCCTTGACCGCCACGCCCTGGTCCGACGGGCTTTCGACGCGGATCGCCGTATAGTCGGGCCCTGCCGCCCAGCGTACGCCCTGCCCTTCGCCAGAACGTATCTCCATCTTCGCGGCGGCGTCGAATACGATCCACACCGCATTGCCGCGCCGGAAGACAGCCGCCGCCACCGGCGACTTCCACGCAAAGGCCATGGTGGTGGTTGAACTGTCCTTCGCGATCGAGACCGGAACGCTCGCCGCGACGGGCTTGCCGTCGGGGGCTGCTGCCAAGGGGCCTTGGGGCCGGATATTGATCCAGACCGCACCATCGGCCGATCCGGTGCCGACTGCCGCCCCTTCGCTCAGCGTCAGCACCAGTTCGGTGCCGCCACTGACCGCGCGGGTCTCGACCTTGTCGACCCCCTTGGGGGGATCAACCTTCAAGCGGCCAATATCCGGGGCCGCGGTTGATCCCAGACGGATGATGACGCTCGAGCCTTCCTGACGCACACGCGCGCGGCGGCCCACCACGCCGGAGAACTCGACCCGCGTAAAGGCCTCATTGGCCCCGACCTTGATCTCGATCGGCGCGCCGGCCTGTGCCCAGACATAGGGAATCTCGACCGGGGCAAGGGCCATCATCCCCGCAGCGGCGGCCGCTGCAGAGGTCTTCAAAACACGCTTGGTCACACGGGCCCCGGACATATCGCGCCATTGTCGCCCCAAGGGGCTTTCCTCGTCGTTAACGACGGTTAAGCTTGGTTGGACAAAACGACCGCTTGAACTTCACGGCGCGATCCCCGACATCAAGGATATCTGGCGCACAGACCTGTGTGCGCCATTCAATGTGGATCACCGCCTTGTCCGAAGAACAGTACCCGCCGCTCAATCCCGTCCTGACGGGTATCCGCTGCCGTTGCCCGCGCTGTGGTGAAGGTCCGCTGTTCAAGGGCTTTCTGACCATTACGGACAAATGCTCGAAATGCGGGCTGGATTACAGCTTCGCCGACACCGCCGATGGTCCGGCCTTCTTCGTCATGTCCATCATGGGCACGTTGGGCATGATCGGCTTCATGATCTTCGAGTTCACCGCACACCCGCCGATCTGGGTGCATATGGTGTTCACCTTCCCGCTGATCGTCGTGGCCTGCCTTGGCCTGTTGCGACCCTTCAAAGGGTGGATGGCCTGTGCCCAATACAAGCACAAGGCGACCGAAGCGCGCTTCTGACGCCTCGGAAAGATTCAATATCTTGAAGGCAGGGCGCAGATCACGCCCTGCTTTTTTATGGATCAGGCAGTGCCGCCAACCGGCCCATAGGCGCGCGGGGCAAAGCTGCGGCTGACGCGCGACGTGGCCGCGCCATCACGGCGATGTTCGCCCGCCGCCCGCATCAGCGGCTCGATCCCCTCGGTTCGCCCTGCTAGATGGGCGTCCAATACCGCCAGAATGCGCTCGGCCTCCTCAAGGCATTGCGGGCTTTGCGCCAGCAACCACGCCTCGACACCCTCGAACTGAACGCCAAGACCTTGCTCGGCTGTGGCTTGGTCGACGCGCTGACGTGCCCATTCGTGCAGAATGGATCGAGCGATCTCCAGTCCCCAAGACTGCGCCATGTGCAGACCCTCCCTGTTCCTACCCCAAAAGGTGCGTCCTTCTGATGAGACGCTAACGGACGAGGGCCATATTTCGATCCACATTTTCGTGAATAACGCTGTGACTTAAAAAGGAAGACCGCCAAGACGCCAGTCAGATTGTGGCCGAAATGCGAACTCTCGTTGAATAGCTTCACCTTTTCCGATCACAGTAATCACGGTTATTAGAGATCGTGCCAGCAGAAAACTTCGCATTTCTGTGAAGCTTCAAGAAGAGTGGGGTAACGTTAACCAGGCAACTGTCGCCCTTGCGACCGGAGCTTGCCGTCCACTAGCGGACGGCGAGCTCGCCCCAGCGCCAACTGGCGGTGCCCAAAGCCAGCTTGGGATCATTGGGTCCGTCGCCCAGCGTCAGGACAACCAGCCCCCTCACCGGCTGCATGCGGCACTCGCGCGGAGCAAAGGCGACCTCGACGGCCAGCGCTTGACGAAGGCCCGCCAAGCCTCGCCCTTCCTCGCCCCGGCTCTGGATCCATTCCCCGTCCCAGATGTGGATGGCCTTACCCTCAGCCGACAATCGCCGATGGACATCGCGCACCAGGGTCTGAACGGCGGCATCACGGCGGACCAGAGCCTGCAGCCGTTCGGCCATGTCACAGCGCGTACCGCGCCCCGTGCCGCCCGCACCACCTCCGGCACTTCCATCCGCTGCACCATTGCCGCTTCCTGCGCCGCTGCCAGCCCCATGACCCATACCCACCCTTTGGGCCCCGGCGAGTTGGGCAGGCCCCAATAGAGGAAAGCCGCCGGATGGTTCAGCCGCCTCTGGCGCCGCAACTGCCACACGGGGCGACGGTTGGGCAGTTCTAACCGGAGCGGTAGGGGTGGGTGTGGGAGCAGGCTTTGGCGGCACCTCGCGCGCGACAGGCTTGTCCGGCACCGGAGACGTGTTGGCCTTTTCCGTCGCGGCCTCGACGGGCGTGTCTTCGGGGTTTTCTTGCGATGCCGCGCCGCCCGCATCGGTGGCGGCATTGGTATCCCCTGCAGGGGCGGGCGTGTCGTCATCAGCGCCGTTATCGGGCTGCACCATCACGATATGGACGACGGCAGGCGAAATTTCTTGCACCGTTTCCATCGGTACAGCCCGCAGAAAAAGAGCCGCCACACCGATGTGTAAAAGGCAGCTCGCGCACATGAATAATGCCCACCGCCGACTATCGCGATCAGTGAAGAACCGCCGATTTTTCAATAGTCAAACACCGTATCGTCCATACCTCGGATTTCAGTGAGACATGAACTTACGTCAACTTAAAGACATCCATGAATAGGTTGTCCAAAGACGATATCCATAAAAGCAAAGCTGACAAGTTTCTGACAGGTTTGAGCCATAACGCGGCCTAGAGTGTCACGATTATTTCACCTTATCTGACTGGCGGACCCCCTTTCCGTCGCTAACAGAGAGCAGATATATGACCTTCACGTCCCGCAAAGTGCTGGCCATCGGCACTGTCCTGGCCCTCGGCGTCGCTGCCAGCGGCTGCGCAAGCCACAAGTTCGTCCGCGAGAACATCGCCGTCGTCGACGCCCGCGTGACCGAAGTCGACAACCGCGCCTCCGCCATCGAAGGCCGCGTGACCCGTGTCGAAGGCACCGCCAATGAAGCCCTCGCCCGCGCCAACGCCGCGCAAAAACTGGCCGAAGGCCGCTTCCTGTACGAAGTCGTCCTGTCGGATGACTCGGTGAAGTTCAACAACGCCAACAACAGCCTGTCGCCGGAAGCCCAGCAGCGCCTGAGCGAGCTGGCCCAGCGCCTGAAGGCAGAAAACCGCAACGTCTATCTGGAAATCCAGGGCCACACCGATTCCTCGGGCAGCGCCGCCGCGAACGAGCGTCTGGGCCAGGAACGTGCCGAAGCCGTCCGTCGCTTCCTGAGCACCCAAGGCATCCCGCTGAACCGTATGTCGACCATCTCCTACGGTGAAGCCAACCCGATCGCCCCGAACAACACCCGCGCCGGCCGTGCCCAAAACCGCCGCGTGGCTATTGTCGTCCTGTCCTAACCGACAGGGCTGATACCCAAAGAAAAAGGCCCGGACTGCGAAGTCCGGGCCTTTTTTTGTTTCCTGCGAAAGCCGTGGATTAGGCGGCTTCGGCCTCGTCGTCGGCTTCCACCGGAGCGGCAGCGGCCACCGGCTTCTTGGCAGCCAGCGACTTGGACAGCAGGGCAATGGCTGCGTCCTTGTCGATGCCGTTGGCGGCAGCGACTTCGCGGGCCATGCGATCCAGAGCCGATTCATACAGCTGGCGTTCCGAATAGGATTGCTCGGGCTGGGTGTCGGCGCGGTACAGATCACGGACGACCTCGGCGATCGAGATCAGATCGCCCGAATTGATCTTGGCTTCATATTCCTGCGCGCGGCGCGACCACATGGTGCGCTTAATGCGGGCGCGGCCCTTCAGCGTGGTCAGGGCCTTGGTCACAGTGTCATCGGCAGCAAGCGTACGCAGACCAGCCGATGCGGCCTTCTTGGTCGGTACGCGCAGGGTCATTTTCTCGTGGTCGAAGGTCACGACATAGACCTCCAGAGACATGCCAGCGACTTCCTGGGTTTCGATCGCGGCGACCTTGCCGACACCGTGGGCCGGATAGACCACTGCGTCGCCAACCTTGAATTCCAGACCGGACTTGCTCGTCATGACATTCCTTTCCCGGCTCAAAAGCGGATGAAACGATCAGCTGTCTTCAAAGCGAAAAGCGCCCCCACCGCCGGATCATCTACCCGTCGGGAGAACGCTATAGAGCCTATCGAACGCAGTACCGGATCACCGAACCTCTGGCCGACCCCGTTAAATGCGGGGTTCTGTCGCAAACTCGGATGACGTGCATAAATGCGGCACCACCCTTTTCGAATGGGAGGAACCTACCACAAAATTGCTAAATCTCAAAACATCCACAGCGCCAAAGCTGTGCCGTTATGAATTGTGTTTAGAAAAAGGCGCTATACTCAGGAGCCTTTACCGGGCTTCGGGCTGAAGTACTTCTCGTACTTGCCCGTTTCGCGCTCATACTGCTCGCGATCCGCCGGCGGGGTTCCCTTGACGGTGATGTTCGGCCAGACCTTGGCGTATTCGGCGTTGATCTGCAGCCACTTGCCGTCCGGCTCATCCTCGGTGTCCGGCACAATGGCGTCCACCGGGCATTCCGGCTCGCACACGCCGCAATCGATGCATTCGTCCGGCGCGATAACGAGGAAGTTCTCGCCCTCATAGAAGCAGTCCACCGGACATACTTCCACGCAGTCCATGAACTTACATTTCACGCAGGCGTCGGTGACGATGTAGGTCATTGCGGCAATCAGGCTCGTTTGCACTGGATAAGGTCGAGGGCGGGCAAATGCCCCTCCCGTCCGTGCCTGTCAACCAATGACACCATCAACCTTGGTCAAAGGTATCAAAAATCGCACACGGCGCGACACCGTCGCCCTTGCGCTCCTGTTCAATCCGTAGCTGAATCGATTTCAGATAGAGGAGAACGCCCCATGCGATTGACCGTACGTTCCGCCGTGATTTCCCTAACCGCCCTGGCCGCCATGACGGCAGGCGGCGTTGTGGCCCAAAACGCCTTCACCAAGAATCCAGCCGAGGTCGAGGCAGGTGATTACAGGCTCGATTCCTCGCACGGTCGCATCACGTGGAAGATCAACCACCTCGGCTTCTCCGACTATGTCGGCCAGTTCGTGAATGTGAAGGCCGAGCTGAAGCTCGATCCAGCCAATCCCGCCAACAGCAGCCTGACCGCCGAAATCCCGATTGCCGACATCGCGCCGAACGACGATGCCCTGAAGCGCCATCTGCTGAACGCGGACTTCTTCGACGTCGAGAACCACCCGACAGCCACCTTCCGCTCGACCCGCATCGTCGTGGATGCTGACGATCCCGATGAGGCCGACGTCTATGGCGACCTGACCATCAAGGGCATCACCAAGCCGGTGAAGCTGGAGGTCGAGTTCAATCAGGCGGGCAGCATGCGCGGTACCTATCGCGCCGGCTTCGACGCCGAGGCCACGATCAAGCGTTCGGACTTCGGCATCACCTATGGCCTGCCGATGCTGGGTGACGAGGTCGAACTGCACATCGAAGGCGAGTTCGTGAAGTAAACCCATGGCCGCCATCCACCGATGGCAGCCAGTATTTCAAGGGCGCGGGCTTTCGGGTCTGCGCCCTTAAATATGCCCGCGACCGCTGCGGTCTCCGTCCCATTTGGCCACGCGCTGGGGCTGGTCAACGGGCGAGTGATCCTCGTACAGCATCCGCGCCTCGGTCGCCGGACCGCGACGCTCGCCGATGGCAAGCACCTTCACCTGGGTGATCCGTCCGCCCAGACTGAACATGATCTCGTCGCCGACGTGGACAGTGCGGCTGGGCTTGTCCACACGCACCTGCTTGCCCTGATGTGTCAGGTGGATCTTCTTCTTGGACACCATTTCAGCCGCCAAGGCCCGCGTCTTGAAGAAACGGGCATGGAACAGCCACAGGTCGATACGGCCGGACGTTTCGCCTGAATCCTCGCTCATCGCGCCTCCGCTCAGGCTTCGCCTTCTGATGACGCCACAGCCAAGGTCGGCGCAGGCGGCTTGGCCGGACCTTCCACCGGCTCACCCTGCGGAGCGTCCACTACAGCCTCGCCTGCGGTCTTCGGCTTGCGCGAGCGACGACGGCGCTTCTTCTTCGCCTCGCCTTCGGCAGCGCCGTCCGCTGCCTCAGCGACAGGAGCGGCATCCCCCACTTCAGCGGATTCCCCGCTCTCGGTCGTCACTGCGCCCGCAGGTTTACGGCCACGACGGCGACGGCGCTTTTTCTTGGCTGGATCGGATGCGGTTTCACCTTCGGCATTCGCGGGAGCCTCCGCCCCATCGGATGCGTCCGCGTCCGCGTCCTCGGCCACGGCCTCACCTTCGCCAACCGGCTTCGCTTCACCCTTGCTCTTGCGGCGACGGCGGCGCTTCTTCTTTGGAGCGGCTTCACCATCGGCGGCCACCGATGCTTCACCTTCAGCGCCTTCGGTCACTTCGGCTTCAGTGCCCTCAGCGGCCACCGCCTCGCCCTTGCCCTTACCGCGACGGCGACGGCGCTTCTTCTTCGGAGCCTCTTCACCCTCGGCCTTTATTTCCGGCGTTTCGCCCTCGGCGGCGGGCGCAGCGGCCTTCTTCGGCTTCTTCTCGCGGCGCGGCTTGGGCGCAGGCTTGGCCTCCGGCTCGGCGGCTTTCAGCGCCATCAGTGCGGCAAACGGGTTGTTCTCGTCCACCACCGCCGGGGCGGCAGCGGTCGCCGCCTCGTCACGGCGCGGACCGCGCAGGGCCGAACGGATGGCCCGAACCTGCCCGATATTCCAGCCGAGGACATCCAGCGATTCCTGCGGCAACTCGTTACGACCGGCCTTGCGGCTCAGATCGGCATAGGTTTCCAGCATCTCGACCGGAACCGTAAAGCGGCCCACGGCCTGACGCCCGAAGGCGGCCAGCGCCTTGGCCGACGGCTTGTCCCCGCGCAGCTCGCGCAGGCCCTCACCCTCCAGCGCCTCGCCCCCCTCGCGCGCGGCAAAGGCACGGGCAAAGGTCATGGCGCGCGGTTTCAGCACCGACGGCAACCACACACCGTATGTCCCGATGCGGATGGCGAACTTGCCCAGCGACTTGCGGTCTTCGGGCGACAGGGCCGCCAGATCGTCGCGCACATCGGCGCGGGTGATCACGCCGCCCGCCTCCACGATCTGCCACGCGATCCCGCGCACCATTCCGGTCAGCACACCGTCATCGACCGCCCGTTTCAGACGCTTCAGGTCGCGCATGGCGCGGCCCGCCTCTTCGGCCAGCCACGTCTCGATCCGCTTCTGCGCCGCGTCGCGCGCGGCGGCATCGCCCAGATCGCCGATCAGGTGAACGCGCGGGTGGAACATGTCGTCGTTGGCGACCTTGGCCGCCACCGCGCCCTGCCAGCGGACCGATCCGTCCGCATCCAGCGAGAAACCCGCGTCTTGTTCGTTGGCCAAAACCTTCAGTCTCCGTCCTATTTCGGGGGCGACGGCGCGGGTCGCTGCCTGACGCAGCGCCCGGTCCGCAAGGGCCGAACCACCGGCATCGGGCGTGAACTTCACCCCCTCCAGCCGACCGACGACCTCGCCCTCTACAGTCACCTCGCCATCGTCGGCCACGCCGGCCACGACTTCGGTGCTATCGTTCAATGCCCGCATGAGGGCGGACGTTCGGCGGTCCACGAACCGCGCCGTCAGCTTCTCGTGCAGGACGTCACTCAGACGCTCTTCCAGCGCCTTGGTCTTTTCCGCCCATTCCCTGGCATTATGCAGCCAGTCGGGACGGTTGGCGATGTAGGCCAGCGTACGCACGCCCGCCAAACGCGCCGAGACCTGGTCGATCTGGCCATCCTCGCGGTCCAGATCGGCAAAGCGCGGCGCGATCCAGTCGTTCTGCAACCGACCATGCCCCGTGGTCAGGGCGCTGAAGATTTCCTTGGCCAGACGGGCGTGCTCGTCCGTCGTGGTCTTCTGGAAATCCGGCAGCTGGCAGGCCTCCCACAGACGCATCAAGGCCCCGCGCGAACGGGCCACCTTCTTGATCTCGTCATCCTGTGACAGGCGGCGCAGCATCACCTCGTCCAGTGACGGCAGGGTCAGCCGCAGGCCCGAACGGTCTGGCGTCTTTTCCAGCGACCGCAACAGGTCCGGCAGGGTATCGAAATCAAGCCGCGCATTGCGCCACTCCGCCGCCTCGACCGGATCAAAGCGATGCTCGGCGATCTGTTCGATCAGGTCCTCGTCCAGTTCCTCGGCCTCGGCGGTGACGCCGAATGTGCCGTTTCGCATGTGCCGTCCGGCACGGCCTGCGATCTGGGCGATCTCGTGGGCATAGAGGTATCGGGTGCGGCGACCATCAAACTTGCGCATGCCCGCAAAGGCCACATGGTCCACATCCATGTTCAGGCCCATGCCGATGGCGTCGGTCGCGACAAGGAAGTCCACCTCGCCCGACTGGAACAGCTCCACCTGCGCGTTGCGGGTGCGCGGGCTAAGGCTGCCCATCACCACCGCCGCCCCGCCTCTTTGGCGGCGCAGCAGCTCGGCGATGGCGTAAACACGCTCGGTCGAAAAGGCGACGACCGCAGAGCGTCGCGGCAGGCGGGTGATCTTCTTGGAGCCCGCATAGGACAGCACCGACAGGCGCTCGCGGCTGACGATCTCGGCATCCGGCACCAGCCGCCGCATCAGCGGCTCCATCGTGCCCGCGCCCAAAAACATCGTCTCGAACCGCCCGCGCGCATGCAGCAGGCGCTGGGTAAAGACGTGCCCCCGCTCCGGATCGGCCACCAGCTGGATCTCATCGACGGCGAGGAAGTCCACCTGCCGCTCCAGCGGCATGGCCTCGACCGTACAGACGAAATAGCTGGGGCGTGGCGGGACGATCTTTTCCTCGCCCGTGATCAAGGCGACCGCAGCGGCTCCCTTGATCCGGACGATCCGCTCATAGACCTCGCGCGCCAGCAGGCGTAGCGGCAGGCCGATCATACCCGACGCATGGCCCAGCATCCGCTCGACCGTCAGGTGGGTCTTGCCGGTATTGGTCGGGCCGAGGATGGCCGTGATGCGCGAGGGCGCAAGGCCAGTGGAACGATCACTCATGACCCGCCTGCCCTAGCACATGCGCGCCCCAAGGCCAGAACGAAGTCTGTCCCGATCGGCACGAAATCGGCTTTTGGAGGAGTTGGTGAACGAGGCGTTACCGAACCGCAAAACACGGCATGAACGAATCATGACCGAATCAGCGACACCGTCCGATTCGGTATTTGTTCTATACCAGATATTGTAGGTTAATGCACCTTAACCACAAAGGTTAACCACACTTCGCTGTGGATCGCGCGCACCGCACAGCCCCCACATTTCACAGAAAATCCGCCCTTCCCATCCCGAAGGGCTTCCATCCTTCGCCGAGGTCCACTACTTCACCATCCCCGTGGCCCTGTAGCTCAGCTGCATAGAGCAAGGCTTTCCTAAAGCCGAGGTCGGAGGTTGGAGTCCTCCCAGGGTCGCCAATCCCTGTCGTTACCAGTTAGAACCTGCTCAATACCAGTTAAGACCTGCTCAAGTTGCGAATCATTCGCAACTTCTGCGGCATGCAGTTCCTAGTGTGTCTTTGACAGGTTCTCAGAGCCTCTCTGTCCGCTAATGACTCATCGCGGCATTTGGGAAGGTCCGCTTTATGGCTCGGCGTAGCTCGGGGCCTCACTTAACCGGAGCGCATTGGTGTCAATTTCGATGAGCGGATTGCTTGCTCGATCGGCCCGTAAGATCTTGCTGTACTGGTACATGACCTTCCGTTTCGCGCTAACGATGTTTTCACAATCGCTGACGATGTTTGTAATCGGGCGTTTGACCAGAAGCGACAAGGCGGGGAACGAAATGAAAGTCTGCAAGCTGATAATCAGCAACTTTCGGGGTATTCGTTCGGCCGAGCTAAGCTTTCCCGACCACGCCGTCCTTATCGGCGACAACAACACCGGCAAGTCGACGGTCTTTGAAGCCCTCGACCTCGTTCTGGGACCTGACCGCCTTAATCGCCGCCCCTGCGTTGATGAGCATGACTTCCATCTTGGCCGGTATCGCGCGCCCGCCGGAGAGGAGGGTGGCGAAGCGCCCACCATCGAGATCGAGGCCGTGGTCACGGAGCTTTCCGACGACCAGAAGGCCCGGTTCGCGGATCATATCGAGTGGTTCGACACCGCCGCCGGCGAGCTCTACGCTGAGCCGGAGCCTCAGGGCGTCGACGCTGCCGCGATCTCGGCCGCCATTCGGGTGAAGTTCATCGGCGCCTATGACGCCGTGGAGGACGACTTCACCGGCGCGACGTACTTCGCTCGGACCTTGGAGGAAGGGGAGGCACCAACCTTCTTTTCCAAGAAGGACAAGCAGAATTGCGGCTTCCTCTATCTGCGGTCGTTGAGGACGGGGGCGCGGGCCCTAAGCCTAGAACACGGCAGCCTGCTAGACATCATTCTGCGGCTCAAGGAAATCCGCCCGCAAATGTGGGAGGACACCATCGAAACTTTGGGCGGCTTTGATGTCGCCAGCGACCCGAACCTCGGCATCAGCGGCGTGCTCGAAAGCATCAATACCGCACTCAAGAAGTATGTGCCACGCGAGTGGGGCGTGAAGCCTCACCTGAAGGTCTCCAATCTGACGCGGGAGCATCTAAGGAAGGTCGTCACAGCCTTTATCGCAACGGGGGACGGCGACCATGCGGCCCCCTTCTTCCGTCAGGGGACCGGCACCATCAACATGCTCGTATTGGCGATGCTGTCCCAGATCGCCGAGGACAAGCAGAACGTCATCTTTGCGATGGAGGAGGCCGAGACCGCCATACCGCCCTACGCCCAGAAGCGCATCGTCCACGAACTGCGCAAACTGTCGGCCCAGTCGTTGTTCACGTCTCACTCCCCATATGTCCTGGAGGAGTTCACGCTCGGCGAGACGGTCATCCTATCCCGTAATGGCCAGGGCGATCTCGTTCAGGCGTCGGTGACCCTGCCGGCGAGCGTCAAACACAAGCGTTTCCGACAGGAGTTCAGGACGCGCTTCTGCGAGGGCCTCTTGGCACGCCGTGTTCTGATTGCGGAAGGAGCCACCGAGGCGTCGGCGTTTCCGGCGGCGGCGCGGCGTCTGGCCGAACTTAATCCTGCGACATACGCCTCACTCGAGGCGCTGGGCGTCTGCACCATAGATGCCGGATCGGAGAACCAGATCGCCGACCTAGCGGGCCTCTACCGCAGCCTCAATAAGCAGGTCTTTGCGGTGTGCGACAAGCAGACGGACGCGGCCAAAGCGCTGATCGAGGCCCAGGTCGACCGACTCTTCATGCACGAGGAGAAGGGGTTCGAGGATCTGGTGCTGAAGAACACCACCCAGGAGGCCCTAGAACGGTTCGCCGACCTCATCGAATGGCCACAGCATCTGCTGGCGAAATACGGCGACCCAAAAGCCCAAGCGATCGCGGCGCTCGGCGAATACTTTGGTCACGCCAAAGGTGCCTGGGCGATCGCCGACTTCTTGGCACAGTGCTCGGAGGATGAGATTCCCACATGGATCCGCACTGCCTGTCTTGATCTGAAGGCGGAGTGCGATCCTGATGCCCCTGCGCCGGCCGAAGACGCCGCAGTGCCGAATGCGGAGATCGTCTAGGACGAGGATTGACGATAATGGTCGATCTCACCACGGGTCAGAAGAATGTACTAGAAGCCGACGGCCCTATGCTTGTGATAGGCGGACCTGGGTCGGGCAAGACTACGGTCTCCATCCTCAAAGCGGCTCAAATCGCAGGTAGGGACCTTGGCGTCGAGCAAAGGGTGCTCTTCCTCAGTTTCGCGCGCGCGACGGTCTCGCGTGTGATGGAAGCAATCGACGAGGAAGAAGAAGTCTCTGCGGTTGATCGAAAGCGGATTGAGGTCGACACCTATCACGCCTTCTTCTGGCGTCTTCTCAAAACCCATGGATACCTCGTCGGGCTACCACGACGTCTTTCCATCCTTGCCCCTGCGGCCGAGGCAATCGCCTTGGCACCGATACGTAGCCGCTATCCACGTGGTTCTCAGATCACCGAAGCACAGGCCGCGGCGCGTGCTGCCGAAGTCGAGGCTGAGCGTCGCAGGCTGGCCTACGAGGAGGGGCGTGTCGCCTTTTCCCTTTTCGCCGATTTAGTCTGGCGAATATTGGATGGATCACAGCGGGTCAGAGACTTGGTGGCCTTGCGCTATCCCGCCATCATCCTCGATGAGTTCCAGGACACAAGTGGAGAGCAGTGGCGAGTGGTGCAAGCGCTAGGGCGGGAAAGTCTTCTCATCGCCCTAGCGGATCCCGAACAGCGCATCTTCGACTTCATTGGGGCAGATCCGGAACGTCTGGATCATTTCAGGAAAGCCTTCTCTCCAAAGGAGTTCGACCTCAGCACGGATAACCATCGCAGCAATGGCACCGAAATTGCCTTGTTCGGCAATGACGTGCTGACTGGCCGCTTCCGAAAGGCCGATTACAAGGGGGTGTCGATCGTCACCTTCCCAGCTAACCAAAATCAGGCCTTCGGCTCATTAGTCGGGCGGACGCTCCAGGCGCGCCGCCGCTTGATTGACGCCGACCGCAAGGATTGGTCTCTGGCGGTGCTGGTGCCGACCAAACAGATGACGCGCATTGTGTCGGACGTATTCCGAAGTCCGGTCGGCGGAATGACGGCGATCCCACACTCGGCTGCGGTTGACATGGAAGGAACTGTACTAGCAGCGGAAATGATAGCATTCCTCCTGCAGCAGCAGGACGGCGCTGATCATTTCGACTCCTTCGTCGCCCTCCTAGCCAATTTCTTCAACGGAAGAGGCGGAGACAAGCCGACACAGCGCAATATGACTGCGGCGACGCAAGTCCTAACCGCTAGCGCGAAATGGCGTGAACGCGAGGCGGCTGGAAAACCTGTTGCCAAGAACAACATCCTCATCCCTGCTTATCAGGTCGCGCTCGCCTGCCGTGCGCTCGCTCTGACCGGAGATCCGGACCGTGACTGGGTAGCAGTTCGCCAGATTGCCGAGGAGAGCCCTTGTCCTCGCATGCGGGTGATCGGAGAGGAGGTGCGAAACATCCGTCTGCTAGAACGTGGCTCCCAGCTTCGCCAGGCTATGTCCCAAGACTGGCGCGACAATGGCCGGTATGCGAACGCTCTGGAGATCATTCGGCAGGCCTTCATCCAAGAACATTTCGCGTCGGCTCAGAAGCCAGAGAGTGGGGTGGTGGTGATGAATATGCACAAGGCCAAAGGCAAGCAGTTCGACGAGGTCATCATCTTTGAAGGCTGGCCCGTGGTCGTACGGGGGAAGATTGAGGCCAATCCCAACCGGATCGTCAGAAGCAATATCCTTGACGGGCCCATGATTCAGGCGCGCCAGAACTTCCGGGTCAGTGTAACGCGCGCGAAGTTGCGTACGACGATTATGACACCGGTCACCGACCCGTGTGTCCTGCTTCCACCCGCTTGAGAGGCCTCCAACGAGGTTTGCAGAGTTAGGCACCAGCACAAGGTCTTCTTTTGATGATTCTGTAAGTGCTCGCCTCCGGAGTAGCAAAAGCCGACAACTTGCTGCGGTTATGGAATCACTATGGCTGTTCAGCGTACTGGCTCTTAGGAACCTAATGCCTAGACCTAACCCTCGAAGCTTTCGCTTGTTGATCAGACCAAGTTAGTTTGATGCTTCGAGCTTGTCCGTGACGGTGGAGATGTAGCCCTCAACCGCCTCGACGAACGCGGCGCGGATTTTGGCAACCACTCCTGAGGTGTCTTCCTCCCAAGAGATTATACCAGCGCCGGACGATTTCCTGACCTTCCTCCGCATAACTCGACCAGTCGGAGCGCGCGTGAGGGACGACGAAACACGCAGTGTCGGCTTACTGCGCCCAAGCCAAAGTCCGCTCATGGCGCTAATCAGACATTCATTTTTCCAAATTGCAGACCCTCAAATTATACAAGTATACTTTTATACTTTTATACTTAGTCTGTTCAGACAGACTGCATTTTACAGGAAAAGAATCCTATATTGATTATAGTCAATACATTACCGAAAGCGATCTCACAAAATAATTACTGTGACTCACATATTTTAATTTGAAACAATGGCTCCGCGCAAAATCGAGTCTCATCCCGAACTCGTAGCAGCACTTCGTTCAGAATCTGAACGAAACAAGGAGGCCCGAAAAGTATGAAACCGCCCTAAAACTGAAGCGATATCTGCAGCTTGCTGCACATACGACAAGAGCCCCAGACTTGCGTCTGAGACTCGTGAAGCGGGAACCAGTCCCAAATCGTTGTGGCGACGATAGACAGATACTCCCCCTCCACGAGCCAGATGTCAAACGCGTTTTCTATGAAACGCGTATCGAGGGCGCTCGCCTCTATTCAAACTGATCAAATATAAGGAGTTTTCCATGAACCGAGTTCATGACGACTTCCGCGCGCCTATCTACGGGCTCACATCAGACCTAGATGACGCAATCCTCGCTCCCGCGAGCCGTGCAGATCGGCTCTCATGGGAGCATCTGGCATCGCAAGCTACACTCGTCCTGCCTTCCAATGGCTGCTCCATTCGCAGCATTATCACGGGCCGCCGCATCATCACTACCGGCGTCTACGCAAGCCGCAAATCGGGCCGTGCCCATCCGTATGAAAGCATGAATGAACGGGCGTTCTTCATGCACTGCGAAGTCGACACGAATGTTGTCGACTATCGGGTTCAGCCATTCCGGTTCGAGTTCGTGATTGATGGTACCAAACGAACCTACATTCCAGACGCCGTAGTGCTTCTGGCTGACGGCACAGTCGAAGTCATCGAAATCAAGAATGATCGTCGTTTCCTCAAGGATGTTGACTATCAAACGAAGCTCAGCGCCGTCGAAGAAATTTGTAGGCAAGTAGACTGGCGCTTCCGCATCGTCTTAAAGCAAGCCCTCTACACGCCAACGATCCGTTGGCAGGCTATTGAAGATATCCAGTCTTGGGCATTCACCGATTACGCAATCTCGGATGTGTACCGGGTCGCTGCTTACCTTCACGCCATCGGATCAGGCCCACTCGCAGACGTGGCTGACCGCCTTGGCAGAAGGCCGTTAGGGGTAGCCAAACTCAAGGCCATGATGGTTGCCCGTATTGTGGATTTGGATATCTCCGAACCCCTAGGCGATCAGACGCGTGTTTCGCTTATCACCGATGGCATGGGGGAACTGGTATGAACTCCCTAAACCTAACCATTGGCGAGACATGGGAGATTGAGCACGAGCGCTATGTGCTCGACCAGCTCATGGGCAATGACCTGCTTCACCTGAGGAGTGAGCGAACAGGGGCTCCCCTTCAGATCTCCCATGATGGGCACAGCCACTCCACTCCCAACGTTGATTGGCTGATTAGTCAGTTCGCCTCTGGCCGAGCGCATCGAATTGATCTTGCAATGGTGTCTCGGCGTGCTCTCGTTTCACCCCTAGTAGCCTCCGGAGATTACGAGGCCATTGCAGCTAAGGACCCCAAAGCGGCTTTCCGTCAGTCCGTTTTAACTGCCTTGGATCGAGTTGGTTCGTTCTCACTAAGCGACAAAGGCATCCGAAAGGCATTAGCCGTCATCTGGGAGAAAAAGCCCCAGACTTTTGCAGGCCACAAGCCGCCGTCGCCATCCAGTGTTCGAACTTGGCTGCGCGAGCGCGGGGACACTGGTTCCCGGCAGCTCAAGCTCATGGTGAGCCGCTCCGGTCGTACAGCCCGCAAGAAACGCCTTCCCGTTTCGGTCTATCGGCGAATGCATGACGAAGCTCTCGCCTTCTGGGCCGACCATCGAAAGACCGTTGGCGATGCCTACGATGACCTGAGTTTTTACCTGAAGTCTCTAAACTCGTGGATATCGACAAGATCTTCCAGATGGCGAGCCGTTCCAATCCCTTCGAGGGAACGCTTCCGGACTTACTTGCGGTCTTTGGAATGCTACGAAACGCTCACGGCGCGCTACGGTAAAAAAGAAGCCGATAAACGGCTAAAAGCTAAGGGACAAGGTCTTCAAGCCCATCGCCCGCTGGCCTTAGGCGCTATGGATCACACCCCGGCAGATTTCCATGTCGTGGCGGACTTCAACGGGTGGAAATATCTGGGCCGCCCATGGCTGACGATCCTCATGGACGTCCACACCAGATGCATCGTGGGCTGGGTACTCACATTTGAACCGCCCTCGTTGTATTCGGCCACCGAGTGCATCAAGCGCGCAAACCGCCCCAAGCTAAGAATGCTTGATCGGTTTCCTGACAGCCCGGAGCTCAAAGACATCTACGGAAAGTTCGACGAGATTATCGTCGATAATGGGTGGGAGTTCACGGGCACATCATTTGAATCAGCGCTGATCGACGCTGGTGTAAGCGTCCGATGGGCGCCGGTCAGATCCCCCACTTACAAGGCTGTGGTTGAACGGTTCTTCGGCACATTAAACACGAAGTTTCATCAGAAGCTTCCTGGTGGAACTCTTCCAATCGAGAAGTTACGCGCTTGGGGCATCAACCCTCAAGAAGATGCGGTCCTGACCCTCGACCAAGCCGAGCACCTGCTGATTTCCGCAATCGGAGTCTACCACCAGGAGGTTCATAGCTCGCTCGCCGAACCCCCATTGAAACTCTGGACCCGCGCGATACGCGCGCAAGGGGGCGTACAAGTTATCGGTGATGATCGACAGCTCGACCGAATGCTGGGGGCCAGCAAAGACGCTACGCTGACCACTTCCGGCATCAGACTATTCAATCTGCAGTTCCACGACCCTGCCATAACTGGCCCCATATTGGAGGACTTAGCCCGGTCGGAGCCATTGCGGGCGCGAAAGAAAGACTCAGCCAAAGCCGCCGTAAAGGTCAAATACAATCCCGCCGATCTTGGGCAGATTTCCCTGTGGCATGCCAAACTAGGTCAGTTTGTGGAAATGCCCTGCACCGAGCCAGAATACGCTAATGGCCTGAGCAAGTGGCAGCATGACTGCATGCAGGCTTGGCTGCGAGAAGAGCAAATCGCCGACGCTGATGCACGTCTCGCCAGACGTATCGAACTACGGCGCGAGATTGAGAACATCACGCCTGATAAAGTGCTTTCCCGAAGCAAACGTGCGCACGCTCGTCTCTTATCTTCGCCCAGAATCGAGGCCCTAGCATCCTCAACCCTCAGGGTAGAGTACGCACATCCCCGCCATGACGGGATGGCCCCGATCATCCCCACTACGGCATTTGCAGCTGAACGGACCGACAATCACGCGAAGCCCGTCAGGCCAGCTCGTGGAGGTCGCAAACCTCAAAAGGCACCCAAACCACCAAAGCAATCTCAAAGACCCGCCAATCTTGAGTGGACCGAGACGGCAAGTGTCGACCCTCAATGGGAGGACTTCAAATGACCAGGAAACCTTCCGAACTGAACGATGAAATCGCGCGTAAGATCACGGCGTTCAAAAAGGTATTTGTTCCTTATCCCGCGCAAATACGGGTCCACAGTGACGTGACCCCCGTTTCTCATCCAGCCATAACGAGAGTCCGAGGTTGATTTGAG
>NZ_CAMZFB010000054.1 GCF_947305955.1 uncultured Brevundimonas sp. | reverse complement strand
CTGAACGTCGCGGTTACGGTAACTTTTTTGTTCGTCTGGACCGTGATGTCGGCTCGCTGGAGGCTGGCAAGCTGGCCGATCTGGTGGTGCTGCCTGCCAACCCGCTGGAGACCCTCCGCAACACCCACGCGATCGAGGCCACCATGGTCAACGGCCGCCTGTACGACAACCGCATGAACGAGGTCGGCGGCCCTGCCCGCAAGCCCTTCTGGTTCGAGGGTGATGCCGCCACCAATCCGGCCTTCTCGGCCACTGTGACCGAGGCGGCGCTGGAGACCTATACCGGCAGCTCCGGTCACGGCCACGGTCATAACTAAGGCCTGACACCGGCCCATGAAAAAGCCCCGATCCACTACGGATCGGGGCTTCTTTTATTTTGAACCTCAGTCGCCCGGCAGAGGGCGCGGGCGGTTGATACGGGTTCGGGTCTCGTACGGGACCCAGCTTTGGCCCGAGGGTGTGGTCCACGGACCGCCCCACGCATCACCCAGCAAGGGGTCATATCCGCCCCAATAGCCATTGCCATAGGGATAGAAGCCGTTGCGGCTCTCGCTATAGGACAGGCTCAGATTTCCGTTCTCGCCGATCGGCACATCCACCCGCGCCGCCACGGCGCGATAGTCATTGGTACCGATGCCAAGGCTGATCTCGCCCGACACCTTGCGCGGCTCGGTCTCGCGCCAGACCGGCGCTTCCTCGCCTGCCGTCTCGCGGGCAATCCAGCGGTCGATCTGCTGGGCCGTGGTCAAACCCATCGACGACGACTGGACCGTCGCGGAGGGCGTCAGAACAGGTTCGGGCATTTCGCCGGACATGGCCGAGGAGAGGTCATCGCGGGATGTGGCGACAACCGGTTGCTGCTCGTCTGCAAATCCTGCGGACAAACTGGCGATCATCAGAACCGGAACAATCATCGACACACCCTCACCTACCAAATCACCGATACTCTAGTCGCCCAATAGCGGCCTAAATCAGGCGTCGTTGTCACCGCGCCCCAAGGGATCAGGCAGGGCCTCACCCTCTGGCGTAAAGCTCAAAGCCACAGAATTGATGCAGTAACGCAGTCCGGTCGGCGGCGGTCCGTCGGGGAAGACGTGGCCCTGATGGCTGTCACACCGCCCACAGCGCGATTCCACCCGCACCATCCCGTAAGAGGTGTCCCGTACGCCGACGATATGGTCCGGATCGACCGGCTCCCAGAAGCTGGGCCAGCCCGTGCCGCTCTCGAACTTGGTCGCCGAGCGGAACAACGGCAGGCCGCATTGCCGGCAACAGAAGGTACCCTGCCGCTTCTCGCCCAACAGGGTGCCGCAGAACGGGGCCTCTGTGCCGTGGGCCAGCAGGACACGCTTTTCCTCGGGATCAAGCGCGGCTTCCAGCATGACGCGCTCGGCCTCGGTCGGCGGCGTCAGATCATAGCCCGCTTGGGAACGGTGGGTCTGGTCAGAATGGCTCATGCTCCAGATATAGGGGCTGGGCCTTCGCCGCGATAGGTCGGCAACCTCCGCCCCGCCTGCGGATTAGGTAGGAAGCGGTGCCAAATGCCGTGAGTCTGCCGTAATCCCCCGTCCCACTCCAGCCCGATGATCCCTGCCACCGAGCTCTTCTTTCACTCCACCCACCGCATTGGCCGAATGCCGTTTGTGGCGGGGATGATAGTGCTGGGCGTCTGTACGTGGGCCAGCGGGTACCTGCCGGACGTTGTCGAGAGTCCTGCGCGTGTGGTCGTGGGTTACAGCGCCCTGTGCGTCCTGTCGCTCCGGCTGCATGACTGTGGCCGGTCAGGCTGGTGGTCATGGATGATCCTTGTGGCGGCCATCGGCGCGGGCACACTTGCCCCGCCCCTCGCCCAGATCAGCACCATCGCTTTGGCCCTAACTGTTGGCGCTCTCGCCATCTGGCCGGGCCAGAAAGCCTTCAACCGTCACGGCCCGCCGCCTGCCAAGGCCACCGCTTAGGACAGCGGCTGGCCCTCGACAGGTGCCGTTCCGGTGAAGACAGGCCCGAAATGGGCTTCAAACGACGATTTCAGCGCATCGTCCGCGTCATCCATCGACGCCGGAATGCCGAGGTCCAGCAGGCTGGTGACGCCATGCTCGGTAATGCCGCACGGCACGATACCGCCGAAATGGTCGAGGTTGGGCTCCACATTCAGGCTGATGCCGTGGAAGCTGACCCATTTGCGCACCTTCACACCGATGGCGGCAATCTTGTCCTCACGCGCCCAGCCCGCGCCCTTGCGCTCGACCCAGACGCCGACGCGCCCCTCGCGCATGCCAGCCTCGACGCCGAAACGGGCCAGCGCGCCGATGATCCAGCTTTCCATCGTGTGCACAAAGCCGCGCACGTCGCGCCCGCGCTGGGTCAGGTCCAGCATTACATAGGCCACACGCTGGCCGGGGCCGTGATAGGTAAACTGGCCGCCCCGCCCCGTCTTATAGACAGGGAAGCGGTCGGGCATCAGCAGGTCCTCGGCCTTGGCCGACACGCCCGCCGTATAGAGCGGCGGATGCTCCAGCAGCCAGACCAGCTCGTTCGCCTCGCCCGCGGCGATGGCCGCGACCCGCGCCTCCATCGCCGCTTCGGCCTGTTCGTAATCGACATAGCCGGTCGAGACGGCCCATTCGACCGGACGACCATCTGCGCGCTTCAGGAGAGATTCGGACATGTTTAACGGCTCATCAAGCATAGAGCGTTCAATGTGCTTCCAAGAACGGCAGCGCAAGGCCGTCTTTTAGTGGTGGGTGTTTCGTCGTGAGCCAAATCGAAGCCGTTGATGTGGAAATTTCGGTCGTTCTCGGCCGTTCGGTCCTGCCCATGCAGCAACTGCTGCGCATGGGTCGCGGTGCCGTGATTCCGCTCGATGCGTCTGAAAAGGACGAAGTCTGGATTCTGGCCAATAATCATCCGGTAGCCCGTGGCGAGATCGAGATTCGCGATGATCGCATCGCCATCACCGTCACGCGTACCGCCGATGTCTATGACTACATGGCCGGCCAAGCCTGATAGCAGCGGTTTATTTAAACCCCCAAAGCCCGCTCCGGCGGGCTTTTTGCTGGGTTTTGAGCGGCTTGGGTCCAACTAATCGAACTTTTCGCCGTTTTCGGGCTTTCCTTTTTCAAAAGCCTAGCCTATTCAGCGGCCTCCGATGCGAGCGGTCGTGGCGGAATTGGTAGACGCGCAGCGTTGAGGTCGCTGTGGGGCAACCCGTGGAAGTTCGAGTCTTCTCGACCGCACCATTGAACAGACAGGGCGAATCCCGCCTACTACCAAAGCGGGATCCAGCTTCAGGGAGGCTTACACGTGAAAAACACGGACCCAGCCGACCTGAACCACCCTCTGTCTTCGGCCCAAGAGCCGCAAGTCTCCGACACCCCTGCAATCCCTGATGAAGTGATCGCCGAGGAAGAAGAGCACGTTGCGCTGGGCGACGACTATGCCCTGACAGCCAACTTCGTCGAAAAGGTCGTGGACGCCGCCGATGACGGCGACGGCATGCGCCTGCGCGGCCTGCTGGAAGACCTTCACCCCGCCGACGTGGCCGACCTGATGGGCTTCCTGACGGCTGAACACCGCGGCGTCGTGGTGCAATGGCTGCCGCCGGAACTGCTGGCGGAAACCCTGCCGGAAATGGACGACGGTATCCGCGAGGAGGTGCTGGAACGTGTCCCCTCGGGCGTGCTGGCCGAAGCCCTGCAGGAACTGGATTCGGACGACGCCGCCGCCGTTGTCGAGGACCTCGAGGACGACCAGCGCGAAAAGGTTCTGGCTGCCATGCCGGAAACCGACCGCGCGGCCATCGAATCCTCGCTGGGCTACGATGAGGACACCGCCGGCCGTCTGATGCAGCGCGAGGTTATGGCCGCGCCGCAATTCTGGACCGTTGGCGACACCATCGACCACGTGCGTGGCGATGGCGAGGAACTGCCCGAACTCTTCTTTGACATCTATGTCGTGGACCCGCTGAACCGTCCGGTGGGCGGCGTGGCGATCTCGCGCCTTCTGCGCTCGAAGCGCGAGGTGCTTCTGTCCGATCTAATGGAGCCGGTGAACGAGATCGCCGTCGACGTCGACCAGGAAGAAGTCGCCTATATCTTTGAAAAATATCACCTGATCTCGGCACCCGTCGTCGATACCGCAGGGCGCCTTGTCGGCCAGCTCACGGTCGACGATGTCGTGAACATCATTCAGGAAGAAAACCGCGAGGACATCCTGCGCCTCGCCGGTGTGTCGGACGAAGACCGTTCGTCGTCCGTGTTCGAAATCGTGCGCGGTCGCGTGCCGTGGCTGGGCATCAACCTGTTTACGGCGATCCTCGGCGCGGCGGTCATCGCCGTGTTCGAAGGCACCATCCAGCAAATCGTCGCCCTCGCCGTCCTGATGCCCATCGTGTCGGCCATCGGCGGCAACGCAGGCACCCAAGCCCTGACCGTTACGGTCCGCGCACTGGCCACCCGTGAGCTGAACTCGTCCAACGCCCTTCGCACCTTCTGGCGCGAACTGGCCGTGGGCCTGACCAACGGTCTCGTTCTGTCGCCTCTGGTCGGCGTGGCCGCGGGCTTCTGGTTCCATGATTGGCGTCTGGGCGCGGTCATCAGCGTGGCCATGATCCTGAACCTTCTGGTGGCCGCAACCGTGGGTGTTGTGACCCCGCTGACGCTGTCGAAACTCAAGTTCGACCCTGCTGTTTCCTCGGCGGTGTTCGTGACGGCCACAACCGACTTCTTCGGCTTCCTGATCTTCCTCGGTCTGGCGACGATCGTCCTGCTCTAAGGGGCAGTTTCCATTTCGAACAAGCCGTTTGGAACAAGCTTTGCTGGTCAAACAGCAAAGCCTGAAACCCAGTGCCGTTTTGGATCATTCCGTGCCGAAAGCCACGCCACGTCCACGTCGCAAACTGTCCCGTCAGGGGCTGTTGCTGATCAAAAGCTTCGAGGGCTTTCGCCCTCGTGCTGTGGCACGCCGTGACGGCACGCTGACCATTGGCTATGGCCACACCCTTACCGCCCGCGAGGGCATCGAGATCACCGAGGAAGAAGCCGAGCTTCTTTTGCTGCACGACCTTATTCCGGCGGCCAATCTGCTGCACGCCCACGTCCGCAGGCCGCTGACGCAGAACCAGTACGACGCCCTGATCAGCTTTATCTTCAGCATCGGCACGGACCGCTTCGAGCGTTCGGGCATCCTTGCCTTGATCCGCAAGGGAGACTTTGCCGAGGTCGCCGAAATCCTTGCCAGCATTCCCGACCGCCAGCAGCCGCCGATCGACCTGCCCTATCGCCGCCGCAGCGCCGAAAAGGCCCTATTCGAGATGGAAGGCCCCGCCTCTCTCGAGAAAATTCTGACGGCCCCCGTGGCCCGCCCCGGCTTCACCATTCCCCCGCCGCTGGACGCCCCCTTGGGTGTGACCGGCGTGGTCCGGCATGAACCCCTCGCGCCCCTGACCACCGCCCAGAAAAAGGCCAACCGCCGTCTGGCCCGCAGTCAGGAAGCCAGCAGCGTTGCCCTGCTCGCCGCTGTGGCCGTGGTGGTCGGACTGGCGGGTTATATGGCCTATACCCACGGCCAGTCCCTGCCGATGTTGCGCAGCCATGGCCTGATGATCGGGGGCGCAATGGTCGGCCTGGCCGTAATCATTATTTCCAGCGCCATCTGGCTGCTGACACGCGCACCGCGCAAAGCCTGACCGATCTTAAAATTGAGGGTTATGGCGGGAACACATCTCCGACCCGCCATGTTTTAGTCGGACCGCAACATTATCTTGGCTTCGCGTCTCGAGCGGGACGCGTTATGGCTCGGATAATCGCCTCCCTCGGCTCCCTCCTCCACAGGATCACATGACGCTTCCTGTCGCGCCTGCCAGCTCCGACGAGCACCGGAAATTTTCCGATGTGCTGGAAGGATTGGCGTATGGAGCCAACCCCAAGCTCAGCATCCGAGAAATGGTCGAGGCCTTTGGCGAGCGCGGCTTCGGTGCCATGCTGATGTTGCTGACGCTGATGGCCCTGTTCCCGTGGCCACCGGGCGGCAAGGCGGTGTTCTCTGTGCCGATCATCCTGATCTCGCTCGAGATGGCGATCCAGAAGTCGCGTCTGTGGCTGCCGGCCAAGATCATGCGCAGCGAAGTCCCCCGCGAGACCTATCGCCGCCTGCTACACAGCCCCGTGGCTCTGCCGCGCTGGCTGCGTCGCCGCCTGATGACGCGCGGTCACACGCGGGCCGGACGTTGGTGCAACAAGCGCATCGCCGTACGCCCCAGGACCGCCACCCCGCTCAGCATCCTGCGCAGCGCCGAGCGCCTGACGCGCCCGCGCTGGCCGTTCATGACGGGCGAGATTGCCGATTCCCTGATCGGGATCGCCTGTATCCTGCTGGCTATCATGATGGCGCTGCCGGTGCCGCTGGGCGACATGCTGCCGGGCGTGGCCATCCTGTTTCTGGCATTGGGCGTCGTGCAGCGCGACGGCCTGTTCATCCTGCTGGGTGCCATTCTGACGGCAGCCAGCGGCATCTACATGGTGTTTGTCTGGAAAGCGGTCGCAGCCATTGCGACGGGCATATTCGGCTGGTTCGGAAGCCTGTTCTAACCCCCAGCCGAAGCGTTTTCAGGCCGGCCTTAGCCAGCCTGACCGGACAGGCCCTGCATGATCGAACGGTTGATGTCGATCAGGGTGTCAAAGTCATCCTCGCCGCGCGCCACTACCGAGGTGTGACGGCCCACGAACAGGCTCAGCGAAATGATGTGCGCGCGCACAGCCTGCGGGAGGGCGTTGTTCGGGTCCGAACAGGCCGTGCCCAGCGTGGACCACAGACGCCGGTTCCAATCCAGCGCATCCATCCGTTCCGCAAACTTGGATTTGTCGAGCGTCGAGGCATGCATCAGCGCACGGGTCACCTGCCCGAACAGCCGATACTCTGCCTCGCGCGGGGTCTCAGCCCGCGTCGATGCTGTTTTGTACGCCTGAAGCGACATTGCCGAGCCTCTGCTCTTCGTAATCTACAATCTTACGAGCGCACATCAGCGCCTTGTAATACTGGCGGTTCATCACGTGGCGCGAACAGTTGACGCACTCGTTGAGGATGGCCGGGTTCTGAATGACACCCATGAACTCCGACAGGCGCAGAGCGAACTCGTCATAGAATTTCGCCGCCTCGCCTTCGTCGAGGTACATCATCATGACGGGGAAATAGATCCGGCGTGCCGGCGTATTCACCTCGTCCGGCTGCATGATGTCTTTCTCACGCAGGACACTGGCCTTGTTCTGAAGGACCAAGACGCCACGGCGGTCGCCATTCTGAACGACTGCACCGTTCAGGACGAACTTCTCGCCGGGTTTGAGCGACAGTTTCAGAGGCAAGTGGAAAGTCTCCGTGTAAGAACACACCGTGACGGCGATCGGCTGATTAAAAGTAACCCGACGTGGTTAACCATCTATTCCGATTTGCCCCACACGGCCAAGTTTCATCCCGACTAAAGCACCGTTTTACCGTGATATTGCTTAGTTCCGCGCCGCCAAGCCCCCATTTTTGACGGAACAGCGTAGCCGCTTGGCCCGTTAAGCTCCTGAACACCATGCAGGAGGCTGCCATGGCAGGCACTGATTCCTTTCCCCAGTCGGACTTTGATCCGCAGGACACCGCCGAAGTCTATGACGAGACCCATCTCGACGACGAAGGCCAAGGCGGGATGTTGCTGGACGAGCTGGACGACGTCTATGACGCGACCCGCAACCACGCTGGCGGCCTGCTGTCCGAGTGGCAACGTCCGGAAGAACCCGCCTCCTTCATTGAGGATGACGAGGACTTCTCCATTCCACCCTCCCCGCTGGAGCTTGAAGCCGATGCGCTTCTGGGAGCCGAAGGCCAGTCCAGCCAGGAGATCGAGCTGGTTTATACCGGCCTGATGCGCAACGAGCGCGGTGCCCAAGCCAGCGCCGCCCACTGGGAGGCCAAACGCCTTTCGGACGAAGATGTCCAAAATCTCGGTTACGACAGCCGAAGCCAAGGAGGCCAAGCATGACGAAACCTACCCCTCGCGAAGAACAGGACGTCAACGGTCCCGCCATCCGGCTCACCAAGCCCAAGACGGAAAAGCATGACCAGTTGAAGGATAAGCTGAAGGACGCCGAGGACCGTCAGGAGGCCCTGATCGACGAAGCCGTTGAGGAAACCATGGATGCCAGCGATCCGCCTTCGCCCAAACACATCACCTGAACCCTGTTCAGTTCCGTTTCTTTAAGCTACCTGCTTCTGGTACCCCTATCAGGAGCAGGTTTCGTATGAGCACCCGTTTTGAAGGCACGCAGGACTATATCGCCACCGACGATCTAAAGATCGCGGTCAATGCGGCTGTGGCGCTGGAACGCCCGCTGCTGATCAAGGGCGAGCCCGGCACCGGCAAGACGGTTCTGGCCTATGAGTTGGCCAAGGCGCTGAATGCGCCGCTCATCACCTGGCACATCAAGTCCACCACCAAGGCCCACAACGGCCTTTACGAATATGACGCCGTCAGCCGCCTGCGCGACAGCCAGCTGGGCGACGAACGCGTCAAGGATGTCCGCAACTACCTGAAGAAGGGCAAGCTGTGGGAGGCCTTTACCTCCGACGTGCGCCCTGTCCTGCTGATCGACGAGATCGACAAGGCCGACATCGAGTTCCCGAACGACCTGCTCCAGGAACTGGACCGGATGGAGTTCTACGTTCAGGAAACGAACGAGACGATCAAGGCCGAAGTCCGCCCCGTCGTGGTCATCACCTCGAATAACGAGAAGGAACTGCCAGACGCCTTCCTGCGCCGCTGCTTCTTCCACTACATCCGCTTCCCCGACGCCGAGACGATGAAGGAGATCGTCGAGGTCCACTTCCCCGGCATCAAGCCGCGTCTGGTGTCGGAGGCCCTACGCACCTTCTACGAGATCCGCGAGACGCCGGGCCTGAAAAAGAAGCCCTCCACCAGCGAACTGCTGGACTGGCTGAAACTGCTGCTGGTGGACGAGATCGATCCGGAAACCCTGCGCGAGAAGTCTCCGAACAAGCTGATCCCGCCGCTGCACGGTGCCCTGCTGAAGAACGAGCAGGATATCCATCTGTTCGAACGGCTAGCCTTCCTCGCACGCCGCGAAGGTGTGCGTCCGGGCTGACACCACCGTAAAACCGCGCCTTTTCAGCACCCCAGAGCGGACACCTGAGTTACCGCGAATTCACTGGTTCGAACGCGTGGGAATGCCCACTATGGCATTCTCAGGAGTTGGAAATGTACAAGATTACCCTGCCACTGATCGCCGTCCTCGCGCTCGCTGCCTGCGATTCCGACGATGCCGTGCGCCTGGGCCCGAAGGTCGAGATCGACGCCGGTAACAGCACGGCCCGCGGCCTGAAGGTTATCAGCAATCTTCAATGCCCTGCGGACATGGGCACCCTGACCCGTCAGGGCTCGGCCAGCGCCGATGGCAGTACCTGCACCTATGCCGGCCCGCGCGGGGCCGAAGTCCAATTGCATCTGGTCAACCTGAACGGTCAGGAAGCCTCCGTCGCTCTGGAACGCTTCCAGACCGAGTTGGAGGCCACATCCAGCCGCAAGGGTGGCACCGTCACAATCGCCAATGACGAGAGCGAGACCACGTCGCGTTCCGACCGTACCAGCATCCGCCTGCCCGGCATGAGCGTCGATACCGATGGCGACAAGGCCGATGTGCGCATGCCCGGCATGGTCATCGAGTCCGATGGTGACAAGGCCAATATCCGCATAGGCGGCATGGTTATTCGCACGGACGGCAAGTCCAAGACCACCGACAGCGAAAACACGATCATCATCAACGATGAAAGCTCAGCCGACGCTTCCTCGTCGTCCCAATCGCGCAAGGCCGTCCGCGCCTCCATGCTGCGTACCGTCGCGCGCCCTGCCCCCGGCGAATGGCGCGTGGTCGGTTATGAGGCGCGCGGTCCGGGCGGCGGTCCTATCGTCGTGGCTACCTTCCGCACGCGTGACCGTGACGCAGATGACATCCTGTCGTCGGTTCATGACCTGTTGGACATCAACGTCGGGGATTAATCGAGGGTTTTACCTCCGTCGCCCTTGAAAGCGCCGTCGTGGTGGTTCACCTGACCTGCCATGAGTAGGACGATCCCCTTGGCAATTCTCGACGACGAAGAACTGGCACCGCTTCCGAAAAAGCCGCGCACGCCCAAGCCCCCGCGGGCATGGCAGCGCATGCTGTCGGGGCGCCGTCTGGACCTGCTGGATCCGTCGCCGTTTGACATCGAGATCGAGGACATCGCCCACGGTCTGGCCCGCGTCGCACGCTGGAACGGCCAAACCATTGGCGAGCATGCCTTTTCCGTCGCGCAGCACTCGCTGATCGTCGAGGAAATCTGCGCCCACATCCGTCCGGGCCTCGAGCCGAAATGGCGTCTGGCCGCCCTGCTGCACGATGCATCGGAATATGTGATCGGCGACATGATCTCGCCGTTCAAATCGGCGCTCGGCTCTTCCTACAAGGATTTCGAGGCCCGTCTGGAAGCCGCGATCCACGTCCGCTTCCAACTGCCGCCCAAGACGCCGGTCAACATCAAGACCCTGATCAAAAAGGCCGACCGCGCCTGCGCCTTCTTCGAAGCCACCCAGTTGGCTGGCTTCAACAAGCGCGAATCTGTCCAGATTTTCGGTGCCCCGCCCGCTGGCTATACGATCACGCTCGATCCCATGCCCGCCGCCGAGGCCCAAAAAGCTTATGTGGACCGATACAAGGAACTGGCCGAAGCTACGGGTCTGATCTCCAAGGCCTGACGCGGACGCTGATTCCCTGCCGCCACAAGGACACGCATGACCGACGGCGACATGACTGCACATTCGGCAACCGAAGCCCCCATCGGGGTGCGTATCGGCCTGTCCGCCGTCATCATCGCCCTTCATGACCGTCAGGCTGCTGTCCTGACCACCCATGCGCCCGACGGATCGCACGCCCTTCCGTTTGGTCCGTTCGATCCGGTCCGGGACCGCACGTTCGAACTGGCTCTACGAGCCTTCGTGACGGCCCAGACCGGATTTCCGCTGGGCTTTGTCGAACAGCTCTACACCTTTGGTGATATTGGCCGTGCCTCGCCCCGCGCGACCCCCGGCCCTGTGCGGGCGCGCGAAGTCTCGGTCGGCTATCTGACCCTCACCCGCGACAGCGCCTCGCCCCAGTTGGGCCAATCGGGTCAGGACGCCCGCTGGACGCCCTTGTTCGATATCTTCCCATGGGAAGACTGGCGCAACGGCCCGCCCGCCATACTGGCCCCGCTGGTGTCCGCCCTGAATAACTGGGCCGGGTCCGACGCCCGCAAGCTGGCCCGCGTTCAGTCCCTGTTTGCGACGAGTGAAAACACCCGCTGGAACGAAGAGCGCGTACTGGAACGGTACGAGCTTTTGTACGAGGCCGGACTGGTCGAGGAATCACGTCGTGACCACGGGCGCGACGACGCCCCGTCTCTGGTCCTGAATGATCTGCCCATGGCGTCGGACCACCGGCGGATTGCCGCAACGGGTCTGGGCCGCCTTCGCTCCAAGCTGAAGTATCGGCCCGTTCTGTTCGACCTGATGGGTGAAGAGTTCACCCTGTCGAACCTTCAGGCCGCCGCCGAAGCCGTTTCCGGCCTGTCGCTTCACAAACAGAACTTCCGCCGTGGCGTCGAGCGCACCGGACTGGTCACGCCGACAGGCCGATTTGCCACCGATACGGGTGGCCGTCCGGCCGAGCTTTTCGGCTATGTGGGACCGGATAACATCGGTGCATCTGCGTCGGGTTTAACCCTGCCGTGGCAGCGTTGAATTAAATCAGAATTTTTCTGCAGAATCAGCTTGCAAGGCAAAGTCTCCTTGGCTACATAGCCCTCCTCAACCGGCCCCCACGGGGACCTGACGATCTCGCGGAGAGGTGGCAGAGTGGTTGAATGTACCGCACTCGAAATGCGGCGTACGTGAAAGCGTACCGGGGGTTCGAATCCCCCCCTCTCCGCCACGATCCTTTGTAACCCCCACACAGCTTGAAGAGCTTGCCCCACGGGGCTCTCGCGCCCTAACCTGTTACAAATGGTGCTACAAAGCGGGCGAGTGAAGTAAGCGTGCAACGGGTTGCAAATCAGCAGTTTCTTTATCGTCGCGGCTCCGCGCTCTATTTTCGTCGCGGTATCCCAGAAGCCGCTCGACACGCCTTTGAGGGCAAGCGAGAAGTCGTGATATCCCTAGGCACCACAAGCCTAGCTGAAGCGCGACATAAGCTGGCACTCCAGCTGCGCGACTTTGATCAAAAACTATCTCAGGTCACCCAACGCCCGGACCCAACAGCTGTCGCGCCTATAACTGCTAAAGCGACGACAACCCTATCTCGCCAAGAGGTAGAAGCAGGCGTCCAGCAATGGTTCTTTGAACAACTGGACATTCAAGCCGCTAAAGATTTTGGTCGCGAAAGCCCACAGGCCTACTCCAAGCTCATTGAAAATGAGCAGTATGAAACCCTCCTACTTGCTGGTTTACGCCCTGGTCCAGCGCGTCTAGGACGCCAACTACAGACTGAGTGGATTGCAGATCACATTATCGATCTCAATGGATGGAAGGTTGAGACTACCGACGGCATCTACAGCTATCTTCTCACCTGCATCGCACGCGGAGAGCTGGAACTCGGTCGACGCATCAACGCCGAACTCAATTTCGAGCCGCTAGAGCCGAGAGATGCGCTTTTCCTAGCCGAACCCGCCAGACCCGCTCCTAAGGCTCCTAGCGCCCCTCAGCCGCCCCTTGTGTACATTATGGATCTGTTTGAGGGCTACATATCTGAGGCAGCATGCAAGCCCGCCACTGTTAAGGCTTGGAGAACATGCCTCGCCAATCTTATTGCATTCCTCAAACATGATAACGCTGCGCTAGTAACACCGCTCGACCTGGTAAACTGGAAGGAGCATCTATCCGCCCCAAAAGCCGACGGTACGAGGCGCTCCCCACGAACCATTAGGGATAAGTACCTCGCCTGCACCAAATCCCTGTTTAAATGGGCGGCGGAAAACCACCGCATTCAGGCCAATCCTGCTGCAAACATCAACCAGCGGGTCCGCCATAAAGCGCGGCTACGTGAGGAAAAAGGGCTCAATGACGCCGAGGCGTGCGCAATTCTGTCGGCCAGCTTGAAGTTTAATGAAGAAGCTAGATTCAACCTGCAAGCCTTCGCACGTCGATGGGTCCCGTGGTTATGTGCCTACACCGGTGCTCGCGTTGGGGAAATCACCCAACTGCGCGGGGAAGACATCGTAGTTAGCCAAGGACTTGCCTGCATACGCATTACCCCTGAAGCAGGTACACAAAAGAGCGACAAAGCACGGATAGTACCGCTGCACCCCCACTTGCTTGAACAAGGGTTCTTAGCGGCACTCGCAGGGCGCACTGGGCCACTATTCTATGACCCCGCGAACTACAGAGGCGGCTCAGAAGGTAACCCTCAATCTAAGAAAGTCGCGGAGCGTCTTGCAAAATGGGTTCGCCAGCTAGGGGTGGATGATCCAGAAGTACAACCAAACCACGGCTGGCGGCATCGTTTCAAAACCCAAGCTCGATTGGTGGGTATGTCACCTGAGACGCGGGATGCCATCCAAGGACACACTCATCGCACTGAAGGGGAAAGTTACGGGGACCACCCTGCCCTGGCCCTTATGCGCGCTATCAATATGTTGCCAGCATACGTAATCACGCCCGATCATGCTGTAACGGCACCATCGGCCTGCATCAAAACATGATGCATACACCCCAATTGACCCCCTACTCGCGCGAGGAATTTCATTTTCTTGCTGAAGTCAGACCTTAAACAGAGCTTTGCAGTAACCTAAAGGGCGCAACTTTAAAGTTGCAAAAGCCAATCCATATGCTTTCCTACCGCTGATATATTGCGGGGAATTCATGTCACAAACTCAATCTGTTAACCAGAGCAACGGTCGCAAGGTCATGGCTGTTGCCTCATGGGCAATAGGGGTCATTTTCCTACTATTAGGACTACTTGGAGCCATAGCCGATCCACAAGCAGGTTCGATTATTCTGGGATTAGGACTGCTTCTAGGTGGGTTAGCAATCCTACCTCCCTTCGTCAGACGAGCGCGCGAACGACTACCGTTCATGAAGCCATTCTGGGTGCCCCCGCTCCTATCATTCATCGTACTTTTCGCAACAATGCTGGTGAGCGCTCCACTTCTTGCCGCTGCTGACGCAGCGAGCCCAGAAGGCCAAGCCCGGATTGAAGCTCAGAAAGTCGCTGATGCAGAAAAACGCGTCACGGAGATCGCCGAGATTGAGGCACTCATTGCCGTGGGTACCGTCGAAAGCACTCGACAGGCTTTGAGCAAACTAGGAGCAGGTCGCTTTAAGGACGATGTCGCTGAAGGAGGCGGACTTCGGGATCTATTAGAGCGGGCCAATACGGCGGCAGAAGTTGCCAAAGTCAGAGGAGAGGCCAATGGATACATGGCGCGCCTCAATGAAGCGCTCCCCAAGGTAGAAGCAATCTTCACAGGCAGACCAGAAACCGAACTCGCGATTGCAGCCAATCTTGAAACGATGGATGCGACTGCCCGACTGCTGGGAGACGGCGAAAAATTTGCAGATGATGCAGAAGTTCGCCCTCTTATGAACAAGCTGCGCCAAACTCTATCTCAGAAGCAGATAGCTGCATTCCCGCACATGAGATCAGGTTATGGAACGATCAAAGATGCTGCCGTGTGGGAAAACGACATGGATATTACGGTGCAAGGGGGCGGCAACCGAACTATCCGCTTCATAGCCGGAATTTTCGCCGCCAATAGGAACATTGCCGAGTTCGAGCGAACCGTTCGCCCGATGCTATCCCAGCTGCGTTACAAGCGCACGCAATATGAGTGGTATCGCGGCAGTGAATACACCTATTACACCCTAGAAACGCCTGCAGACGGTGAAATTGGATATTGGACCGGCTCAAACTTTACGCCAGTCCCGCCTGTTCCCTGACGCCTCCAGACCCGTCTTGCAACGTATGTTCTCGACGGGTCTACTTATTGCTCGTCCGCGATTGACGTACACGTTTGCTACCGACGATGCCTTCGCGCCAGCGCGAAACTCCTCGGTCATAAGATTGCTCCGTTATGCAAAAAAGCTTAGCTGTATGTAGAATTTCCTATTCGCGATTTGAGCCTAGGGCACAGCTCGCAAATTTAAGGTTTTAGGACACATCATGGCATTTTTTGAACAAGCGGAACTGGACGACCTCAAAATCCATAAGATGGTATTTCATCTGGTTGGCCCCAGCGAAGCTGACTTCGTCACGCTCGATGCAGTTGATCCTGGCAAATTTAACAATTTTTTTATTGATCGCATTCGCTCAGTTAATTCTGGCGTCCCCTATACATTCACCGACGCCTCATCAACACGAGAGCGCCTTTCTCGTATTTCTGAAAATCCCGATTTATTTCAAACGGAAAGTGAAAAGCTAGCCGAAGATTTTCAGCGGTTGCATGGAGGAGGCACCGCACCAGGTGCTTTTTTAGTGTTTCACCTTAAAGCAGACCAAAATGATGTCTTCGCCCTACTAAAGTATGATGATGAGACAGTTCTGACCTACGATGTGAAAGAACATGAGGATGGAAGGCGTTATGTTAAACTTGATGAGATCGAGAGAACATTTGTTCAAAATCCTAACGCTCTACAGAAATCAGCACTGATACGTTTAACAGATGACGGCCTAGGAAGCCTAACTGTCCTGGATAGACGAAATCAACAAAAAGTCGCAAGGTATTTTGAGAACTTTCTTGCTGCGAAGAGAGTACACGACGACGCTCGCCTAACAGAAATACTTGCCAATGTAACTCGCGACGTAATCCGTCGAAACAAAACCCTCGTCGAAGACAACGTTTACCGAGAAGCTGGATTACGTTCCTACAACGCAGCTGCTGCTGGCGGCGAGCTTAAAGGGGACGAACAAAGGCGCTTCCTTGAAGCTGTAATTGGCAAACCGCTCCCAGATGACAGTCCCCTGCTGGTCAAATTTGCAAACGCATTACGGACCGCAAGGATCGAAGCTGTACCTGTAAAGCTCGACGCTACAAGCCTGCGCAGGCCGTCAGTCATGCGATACGTGACAAAAAACAACATTCAGATCCGCGCGCCCACCGATATGCTAGAACGTGTGGTGGTCGAAGATGATCGGATCATTATTAACGATGAAGTCGACCGCAGCTATGACGACACCGCAAAGGATAGTTGATCTTATCCGCGCCTCCGCGCCTCAAAATATTAACGAGCGCCCCGGTCACCTGGTCCTCCACACCCAACTGCATGACAACGAAATACGTGAGTGCTGGCTGTCCCTTCGTAGCGAGCCGCCCGCCTTCATCGATGGGATAGCTATCACTGAAGCCGACGGCGACACAGAGCTATCCGCAGATGATCCCCCCGAACCTGACGCTCATTATCGCATTACAGTTCGCACCAGTTTAGTTGCTAACCAGCTGAGGCTGTTTCTTTCGTCATCGCTGACGAAGGAAATAGCGCTGCTTGCCGACGTAAATATCGTCCTGATCGCTGATATGCAGCCCGACGAGGTATTCGCGACACGCAGGGCTCGGTTTCAGCCCTGGACCAATGAAGAACCAGAGCCGTTTGCGCCTTCCGAGCCATCTCACGATCCACGAACTTACTGTTCAGACTTTACCGGCTTGCATCACACGCCGTCGGATATAAGGCCGTGGCTCTTGAGAAGTATGCCCACTCGTAAGGGTGAAACCTGGTCGACGTGGCAGCTTGCTTCGTCGCGCAAGTTAATAGCGGCAATTGCTGATCGAGTTTCGAACGGCGATCATGATCCCCTTTACCACTTCAACGGCCCACCAGCATGCTCACTGTCCTTAAGCGACGCTGAAATTACGTCCCTCCACAGCGACCTACACGAAGCTGCATCGTGGGTTTATAACGAGAACCGTGACGTAGACACTCGCCATATGTTCATGGCTGCCGAGTGGGCTCGAACATACCGCTCTGGAAACGTGAGTGATTTTGGCAAGGGCAGCATCGCTTCCGCGACAGCCGCCTGGGCTGCTCACGCTAAATCCGGTAGCAAAGAGACACTAAAAGCCCTCACCGACCTGCGTAAAGCGGTCGCTGACGAAGGTCAAAAAGCAGTTCAAAGGGCTCACGATTTAGCCGGTGCGATGTGGAAAGACGTAGCTATAGCTAGTGCACCATTTGTAATTAAAGTACTTTCCGATACATCAAAAATAGAAAGCTACCTATTATCCGGAATATTATCGGCATGCGCTGGAATTTTCTTATGCCTATCTTTCGGAATTCAAATTTATATAAATAGAAACTATTTTATTTCTCAAGATGAAGCTAGAAAAAATTGGAAAAAGTCTCTCGTTGCCCTTACACCAGGTGAGATTGATGAACTAAGCGAAACTCCTATTAATAAAGGAGTTTCTACATATAAAAAGGTAAGGAACACTATAGCTATAGCATACTTAATTATAGTGCTGTCATTGTTCACATACTCATACACAAACTTTAAAAATATGCAGAATATCGAACAACGGTCTACCGTATCTAAAATTGAAGCTCCACTAGGCAGTGGCAATGCTAATCAAGCTAATACGCCCTCCCAGGACCCGACAGCCGCTACTTCGAAGGGACCGCAAATGGAGATTTTGCAACCTCATGCAGATCCAGGGCCAGCACTTTCAAACACTCGCACCATCACACCCCCTGAACAAAATGCCGCTGCCGAAAGTGACGCTCGTAACGAAAAATAGCTTCCGTTAACTTGTGTAGTCATATTCGATTATCTCATAAACGGTCGTTTCTGAGAGCGCTGATAAGCGCACGTCAGCCAACTAAAAATCCCCAAATAATCTCTCAAAACTCACTCTTGTAACCACCGTCTCACTTGGTACGGTTCCTGACGTTTTTGAGAGAAATATCAAATGCTTGTTGGTTACGCGCGAGTTTCTACACACGACCAAGACCCAACTTTGCAACGGGTTGCACTTCATGAGGTCGGTTGCGAACAGGTATTTGAGGAAACCGCTTCCGGCGCACAGCGTGATCGTCCCGAGTTGTCTGCTGCCCTCGCCTACATGCGAAAGGGCGACACCCTGGTTGTATGGAAACTTGATCGCTTAGCCCGCTCAGTTCGCCAGCTGATTGAAACTGTAGAAGGCCTAGAAGCACGGGGTGTCGGCTTCCGGAGTATAACGGAAAACATCGACACAACATCGCCTGGCGGAAAGCTGGTCTTTCACCTCTTTGCAGCATTAGCCGAATTCGAACGTGGCTTGATCCGTGAAAGAACACTTGCAGGCCTCGCCTCTGCGCGTGCACTTGGCCGCACCGGTGGACGCCCTCGGTCACTAAACGACCGAGATATGGTGATGATCAGGGCCCTTCTAGCCGATAAGCAAATCAGCGTAGCTGAAGCCGCGAAGCAGGTAGGCATCTCGCCTGCCACGCTCTATCGCTACTTCCCAGGCGGGAGGACAGCCCGATGAGGCATGCGTTCGATGTCGAGCACTTCTTGGCCTCACTGCCATTCCGCCCCGTAGTTGCGCATGGAAACTTGCTCGCAGGCTACATTCCACCCGCCTGGCGACACCCGCAACTAATCCCGTATAACGGCTTCACCGGCGAGCAGAGAATACGGACTTGGCAAATAGGGACGTGGCTACGAAAGCATAGCCTACTCAGCCTCGCACCTCGCTGCGACCTCTGCCTCGGATCTTCCCGGTTAGGTCGACACTCGGAAAACTACGCTGATATTGAGCGCGCTCTCACCATATGCTCAGGATGCCACCTCTCACTTCACAAACGCTTTCGACAGCCAGAGGCATGGCGACGCAAAGTGAAGGAGTTAGAACACGCTCCCGAGTGGGCTCTCGCACTAAGCACGACCCCATTCGACATGAAGGATTGGCTCTTGACGTGACCCCCTGAAACTCCTCCAGGAATAGCTAGAGTCCGCCCTAACGAAGG
>NZ_CAMZFB010000053.1 GCF_947305955.1 uncultured Brevundimonas sp. | reverse complement strand
CAACCACCAAGCGAACTCGTTCGCCGTGGCCAACGGTCTGGTGCAGGTTGCGACCTCGAACACGATCAACACCGTGTTCATCGCCCGTCAGAACCCGACCATCGCTTCGCAGCTGGAAGAAATCTGGCGTTCGCCGCCGATCCCGGAAGCGGGCATCGTGGTGCGTCAGGACATTGATCCGGCCGTGAAGGAAAAGATCCGCGCCTTCTTCCTCGGCTATGGCCGTGGCGAGGGTGCCGAAGCCGAGCGCCAGCGCGAAATCCTGAAGGCCCTGAACTATTCGGGCTTCAACCCAGCTGACGACAGCTATCTGAATCCGGTTCGCGAAATGATCGCCGACCAGGCTCTGGCTGATGCCAAGGCCAAGGGCGACACTGCGGCTGCTGCCAAGGCCGAGGCCGAACTGCAGCGCCTGCGTGCGCTTCGTGAGGTCCAACCTTGAGTACTGCACCTGTAAACACGACGGCTGTGCCCAAGCCGCCGGTCAAATCGGCCGGCGCATGGGCGCTGGATGTCCTGATCTGGGGCGGCGTGGCCGTCCTGCTGCTGATCAGCATCGACGCTGTTGACCTGAAGAACGTCTCGCGCCTGTTCACCAACTCGGCGAACATCCAGAACTTTGCTGCTGACCTGCTGCGTCCGGACTTTGCGGACTGGAAGGTGTTCGTGGCCAAGATGTGGGAAACGATCCAGATCGCCCTGTGGGGTACCTTCCTGGCCATCTTCCTGGGCGTGCCCATGGGTCTGGCCGCCGCGCGCAACATTGCGCCGGTGTGGGTGGTTCAACCGGTGCGCTGGATCATGAACGCCCTGCGTTCGATCCCCGATCTGGTCATGGGTCTGCTGTTCGTCGTCGCCGTGGGCCTTGGCCCGCTCGCCGGTGTTCTGGCTATCGCCCTGAACACCGCCGGTGTTCTGGCCAAGCTGTTCTCGGAAGCTGTTGAGTCGATCGACAAGGGTCCGGTGGAAGGCGTCCGCGCAACCGGTGCCTCCAAGCTGCACGAAATCATCTGGGGCGTGCTGCCGCAGGTGGCTCCGCTGTGGACCTCGTTCGCCCTGTACCGCTTTGAATCCAACAGCCGTTCGGCAACCGTTCTGGGTCTGATCGGCGCAGGCGGTATCGGTCAGGTTCTGTTCGACCGTATGAACGCCTTCGACTTCAGCGCCGTGTCGGCCGTTGTGATCGTGGTCGTTGTCGCGGTGACCCTGATCGACATGCTGTCGCAGGCTATGCGCAAGCGCCTGCTGTAAACCCTCAAGGTTTGCACTGACTGTCATAAAAGGTCTGGCCGGACCGTCACAAATCATCTTTATGCGCATCGTACTGATGATTTGAGAGGTCCGGCCCATGACCGAACTACCCAATCGCCTTTTGAAGATTTCGGCCTGTGCGGCGGCCTTGCTCGCCATGGTCGGCTGCGGCGATGGCTCCGGTAGCCAGAAGGCCCGCGAAGGCGTCTGGGCCGCCGGCTCTTCTACCGTTTTTCCGTTTGTTACCCGCGTCGCCGAGACCTATGGTCGGCTGAACGACATCGGCGGCCAGCCGCGCGTCGAGGCGCTGGGCACGGGCGGCGGCATCCAGGCCTTCTGCTCGGGCATTGGCCCGTCCACCCCCGACATCGCCAACGCCTCGCGCCAGATGAAGGCCAGCGAGTTTGACCGCTGCGTCGCCAATGGCGTGACCGATATCGTCGAGCTGAAGGTTGGCTATGACGGCATTGTGGTCGCGACCGCGCGCACGGGGGCCACGCTGAACCTGCGGCTTCAGGACTTCTATCTGGGCCTTGGCAAACAGGTGCCGGACGCCAGCGGTAAATTCATCGCCAATCCGGCCACCCGCTGGAACGAGGTGAACCCCGCACTGCCCAATCAACGTATTCAGGTTTATGGGCCGCCGCCCACCTCGGGCACGCGAGACGCCTTCCTTGAGCTGGGCATGGCCCCCGGTGGCGAACGCATCGCTGCCGTGGCTGCGCTGAAAGGTGACAAAGAGCGTTTCGAGGCCCTGACCCACACGATCCGCGAGGATCAGCTGTGGATCGATACGGGCGAGAATGACAACGCCATTGTCCAGACCCTGACCCGTACGCCGGGTTCGCTGGGCGTGTTCGGCTTCTCCTTCCTCGAGCAGAACATGGACACGGTGAAGGCCGAGACCATCGACGGTGTGGCCCCCTCGGTCGAGGCCATCGCCAATGGCTCCTATCCGCTGGCGCGCTCGCTCTACATCTATGTGAAGAAGCAGCACATCGGCGTCACGCCGGGCCTGCATGAGTTCATCATGGAGTTCATGTCGGACGGTGCGGCCGGACGCGGCGGCTATCTGCAGGATCGCGGCCTGATCCCGCTGATGCCGGACGAACTGGCCGCTGAACGCACCAAGGCGACCAATCTGACGGGTATGTCCCGTCCGCAATAAACAGAACGCCCCGGAGAGGATGTCTCCGGGGCGTTTACATACCAGTCCGCCTGATTGCGTCGCAGGCGCGCGATGCGACGCAGGCGTCGCCAGAAGCGGCCACGCTGCGGCTCGGGATAGGGTTGCAGGTTCTCGATGAACTGCTCGGCCGAGGCGCGCCAGCTGAACTTCTCGGCATAGGCGCGGACGGCCTTGCGGTCGATCTTCAGACACTCGAGGCAGGCGGTTCGCAGGTCGTTATCGATCACCCCTGCGCCAGAGCCGGGGATGATGTCGATCGGCCCGTGCGCCGGATAGGCAGCGACCGGCGTACCCGTGGCCATGGCTTCCAGGATCACCAGACCGAAGGTGTCGGTCCAGCTGGGGAAGACAAAGACATCCGCATCGGCAAAGCAGCGGGCCAGTTCCTCGCCGAATTTCGCGCCGAGGAATTTGGCTTCGGGATATTTTTCCTGAAGCTCGGCACGCGCGGGGCCGTCACCGACGATGATCTTGGTGCCGGGCAGGTCCTGCTCGAGGAAGGCCTCGATGTTCTTCTCCACGGCCACACGGCCGACATTCAGGAAGAAGGGGCGCGGCCAGTCCTTGCCGCCCAACTCGTCAAAGATGGGCTTCAGGTCCGGATGGAACAGTTCGGTGTCCACACCGCGCGTCCACGGCGAGACGTTGCGGAAGCCATGCTCGGTCAGTTCGTCACGCAGGGTCGGCGTGGCGACCATCAGTCGGCCCGAGGGTTTGTGGAACCACTTCATATAGGCGTAGCCGACCTGAACGGGGATCGGGAAACGCGCCGAGACATATTCGGGGAATTTGGTGTGGTAGCTGGTCGTGAACGGCAGCTTCCACTCGATGCAGATGCGGCGCGTGGCGATGCCGAGCGGGCCTTCGGTCGAGATATGGACGGCCTCTGGCTCAAACGCGCGCAGGCGCTCGCGGATTTCCTCTTCCGCCCCCAGCGCCAGCCGGATCTCCGGATAGGTGGGGCAGGGGATGGTCTTGAATTGGCTGGGCTCGATAACCTCGACTTCGTGGCCCATGGCACGGCATTCCGCCACGGTGCGGGTCAGGGTTCGTACGACGCCGTTAACCTGGGGTTCCCAAGCGTCAGTGACCAGAACGATACGCATGAATTCGATAGGGCCTTTGAGCCTGTTCGCAAAGTCATCAGGTTTTAGCGACTTCGTGCGACGATAGCGAGACTAGATCCCAACTTGGTCGATCACGCGAGCGCGATATCCTGTCCCCAGTATGGCGCGTTAATCCCAAATTCTGTTCGGTCGTGTGGCGCGATATTCGAAGCACATTCGATCAATCCGCGGATATAGGCGATAATTCACTGGAGTGAATTCGAATGACGACGGACCTTCATCACTGGGACGGGCTGGACGCCAATAAATATCGCGACGAGCGGGAGACGGTTGCCGATCTTCTGTCGCGTCTGCCGCTGGATGGCGGGGAACGCGCCAAGGTCCTGACCGAGGCGACCGAACTGGTCGAGCACGCCCGCAAGAGCCAGAAGAAACAGGGCGTCGTCGAAAGTTTCCTGCAGGAGTTCTCGCTGGGCACGCGTGAGGGTCTGGCCCTTATGACGCTGGCCGAGGCGCTGCTGCGTACGCCGGATTCGGAAACCCGCGACCGCCTAATCTCGGAAAAGATCGGCTCCGCCGACTGGGCCAGCCACCTCGGCAAGTCGGAAAGTTCTCTGGTTAACTTCTCAAGCTTCGGCTTGATGATCGCGGGCAAGCTGGTCGAGCCGGACGAAGAGATGAAGCGCGACCTGCCCGCCGTGCTCAAGGGCATTGCGGGTCGTCTGGGCGAGCCGGTCATCCGCAAGGCCGTCGGCACGGCGGTCAAGATCATGGGCGAACAGTTCGTGGTCGGGCGCACCATAGAGGCGGCGCTGAAGCGGTCGGACAAGGAAGGCTGGCTCTGCAGCTTCGACATGCTGGGCGAGGGTGCCCGCACGGTCGCCGACGCCGAGCGCTATGAAAAAATCTATGCCGACGCCATCGAGGCCGTCGGCAAGACCGCCAAGGGGCAGGGACCGGAGGCCGGACATGGCGTCTCGGTCAAGCTGTCGGCCCTGTCGCCGCGCTATCAGGCGGTGCAGGAAGACCGCGTGTGGGAAGAGCTGTACCCGCGCATCCTGCGACTGGCCGAGATCGCCGCCAAATACGACATCAACTATACGATCGATGCCGAAGAGGCCGACCGTCTGGCGCTGTCGCTGAAGCTTCTGGAACGTTTGTGCACCGAGCCGTCGCTGGGTGATTGGAAGGGCCTCGGCCTTGCCGTTCAAGCCTATCAGAAGCGCACGACCGAAACGGTCGAGCGCCTGATTTCCCTGTCCAAGCGCACCCGCCGCCGCCTGATGGTGCGTCTGGTGAAGGGGGCCTATTGGGATACCGAGATCAAGCTGGCGCAGGTCAATGGCCGCACCGACTATCCCGTGTTCACGACCAAGCCCGCGACCGACCTCAACTATCTGGTCTGCGCGCGCCGGATGATCGAGGCCGCGCCCCATATCTACTGCCAGTTCGCCACCCACAATGCACACACCCTGGCCGCCGTGCGCCGCATGGCCCGCGACCGTGGCGTGACCATCGAGCACCAGCGCCTGCATGGCATGGGCGAGGCTCTCTATGACGCCGCCCGCGACATGTGGTCGGACGAGAAGATCATCGTCCGCGCCTATGCGCCGGTCGGTGGCCACGAAGAACTGCTGCCCTATCTGGTGCGCCGTCTGCTGGAAAACGGTGCCAACTCCTCCTTTGTTCACGCCCTGCTGGACGAGCGCGTTCCGGCCGCCGATGTGGCCGCTGACCCCATCACCGCCGTCGAGGCCCAGCCCGACCGCCATCCGAAGATCCCTGTGCCCATGAACATCTACGGTGACCGCAAGAACTCCCTCGGCCGCGACTATTCGACGGCAGAGGCCCGTGAAGCCCACGCAAAGGCCGTGAAAGCCATTGATGCCGAGACGCTGGTGGCGGGTCCGATCATCGGCGGCAAGCTGCTGACGGGTGTGGAAGCGCGCGACGTGACCAATCCGTATGATCGTGCACAGGTCGTCGGCAAGACCTCGGACGCGACGCCGGAACACGTCGATCAGGCCGTCAAGAAGGCGGCCGAAGCCCAAGTCGCCTGGGACAAGATGCTGGGCGCGGGCCGTGCGCCGATCCTGCGTGCCATGGCCGACGCGCTGGAAGCGGACATGGACCGTCTGGTCGCCCTGCTGTCGCGTGAGGCGGGCAAGACTCTGAACGATGGTGTGGCCGAGGTGCGCGAAGCCGCCGACTTCTGCCGCTACTACGCCATGCTGGCCGAGAAGGACTTCGGTGGCCGCGAAACCCTGAAGGGGCCGACGGGCGAAGTGAACCAGCTGGTCCTGCATGGCCGTGGCGTGTTCGCCGCCATCAGCCCGTGGAACTTCCCGCTGGCCATCTTCACTGGCCAGATCGTGGCGGCGCTGGCCGCGGGCAATGCCGTGGTGGCCAAGCCTGCCGAACAGACCCCGCTGATCGCCGCCGAGGCCGTACGCCTCTATTACAAGGCGGGCCTGAACCCTGACCTGCTGGCCCTTGTTCCGGGCCGTGGCGAGACGGTGGGCGCGGCTCTGACCTCGCACCCGATGATCGACGGTGTGGCCTTTACTGGCGGCACAGACACGGCCAATGCCATCAACCGTGGCCTGGCCAATCGCCAAGGCCCGATCATCCCCTTCATCGCTGAAACCGGCGGTCTGAACGGTATGTTCGTGGACACCACGGCGCTGAAGGAACAGGTGATCGACGATGTAATCCTGTCGGCCTTCGGTTCAGCGGGCCAGCGTTGCTCGGCGCTTCGCGTTCTCTATGTGCCGCACGATGCCGCCGATGGCCTGATCGCGGGCCTGAAGGGCGCGCTGGATGTTCAGGTCATCGGTGACCCGACCGATCCCAAGACCGACATCGGTCCGGTGATCGACGCCGAGAGCCGCGAAAATCTGGAAAAGCACGTCGAGCGTCTGGAAAAGGAAGCCAAGGTCATCGCCCGTGGCAACCTGCCCGCCGACACCGGCAAGGGCGACCTGTTCGCGCCGGTCATCGCCGAAATCCCGACGCCGGACTTCCTCGAGCGCGAGGTGTTCGGTCCGATCCTTCACATCTATCGCTACCACCCCAAGGACCTGAAGGACGTGGCCTCCAAACTGGCGGCGCGCGGCTTTGGCCTGACGCTGGGCGTCCACAGCCGCATCGACGCCTTCGCAGAGGAAGTGATGGCGCTGGTTCCGGCGGGCAATGTCTATGTGAACCGCTCGATCATCGGCGCTGTCGTCGGCGTCCAGCCCTTCGGCGGCGAGGGCCTGTCCGGCACCGGTCCCAAGGCGGGCGGTCCCAACAGCCTGATCCGCTACGCCTCGGAAAAGGCCATCAGCATCAACATCGCCGCCCAAGGCGGTGATCCGGCGTTGCTGAATCTGTAATCCAAACCTGTGAGAGGAAAGCCAGGGCTTTCCTCTCACCCCTCTATGGTTATATTTGTCCTAACTATCGGTTGGGCTGTCGGCGCTGGGCGACACACTGTCTCTTAACGGGAGCGCGCATGATCATCGCTGAGGTTCGGCGCCAATGGAGGGTGATTGCCTCGCTGATGATGCGTGAGATGACCACGCGTTTCGGGCGCGAAGGCATCGGCTTTGTTTGGTTGATCGGTGAGCCGATTGTTTTCTGTGTAGGCGTTATCGGTCTCTGGTCTTTTGTTAAGCCGACCTTTTCGACCGACCACGGAGTGCGTCTCGCGCCGTTTGTGATGACGGGCTACATGTGCCTCATTCTGATCCGGCACCTGATCGGTCTTCTGACACCTGCCATCCAGTCCAACGTTGGCCTGCTCTACCATCGGACTGTCACGCCGCTTCATATCCTTTTCACGCGGATAATTCTTGAAACCGCGGGCGGTACGCTCGCCTTCGCGGTCCTTTATCTCGTGCTTTATCTGTTAGGGCAGGTTGCCCTACCAGAGAATTTTCTGCTGCTGTATGGTGGTTGGCTTGTTGTGGCGTTTGCCGCTGCTGGCCTTGGATTGATCATGACGGGCCTTGTCATGAGATTTGAGGTCATGGAGCGGGTTGTGGGCCTCATTACCTATCTAATGATCCCGATCTCTGGCGCCTTCTTTATGGTGTCCTGGCTGCCTGGCACGGCGCAAAAGATAGTTTTTTACATACCCTTCGTTCACGGTACGGAAGCTATTCGCAGCGCCATCTTTGGCGAGTTTGTCGAGACCCATTACAATTTGGGTTTCGCCATCTTCATCGGTGCGATTATGAATGTCGTCGGCCTACTTCTGATTTACGCGTCGTTGAACCGTATTGAAGTAGATTGATTATTTACCGGTCTCGCCGTCTTAACCCCCCCCTGTGGTGCAAATGACTGAAGCACAGCTAAAATATGTGGCGCCTCTTTCTGACGACAGCCAGTCGAAATCGGCTGTCAAACCTCTGTGGAAGCGGCTGCCTCTAGGCTTCGGGCTGGTGGTCTGTTTGCCCACGGCTGTTGCGGCCGCCTATTATCTGCTCATCGCGGCACCGATGTATGTTTCGGAAGCCCAGTTTATGGTGCGCAGTCCTGGCAAGACACAGCCCACGGGGCTGGGTATCGCTCTGCAAGGCGTCGGGGTGGGTAGTGGCTTGAGTGACACTTTCGCGGTTCATGAATACGTCAGTTCCCGCGATGGTTTGAAGGACGCACAAGCTCTCGTGAACGTTCGAAATATCGTTGGTAATTCCAAGGGGGATTTCCTGACACGATATCCTCGACTCGGAGAGGACTTGACGAACGAAGGTCTATACAAGGCCTATAAGCGCTTCGTTCTGGTAGGCTACGAAACAGGGACGGGTATCAGCACCTTGCGTGTCAAGGCGTATACGGCTGAAGATGCGCACAAGCTCGCAGACGCGTTGCTCACGAGCAGTGAGAACCTGGTGAACCGCTTGAATGAGCGTTCGATGACGGATGCGATCAAGGAGGCCGAGGCCAGCGAGGCCGAGGCACGGGCTGCCGTCGCAGAAGTCGAACAACGTATCACGGCGTTCCGGAATAGCGCGGGCTATGTTGACCCCGAAGTGATGGTTCGTGAAAGTTCCGCTATTACTTCGGAGTTGCAGGTCGCGCTGGCTCAGCTCCGTGTGGAGCGAGAACAGATCGCTGCTGAAGCGCCGCAGAGCCCTCAACTGCCGAGTCTTGATCGCCGCATCGCTGCAACCCAGCGTCAGTTGGATCAAGAGCGGGCCAAGGTTGTCGGGAATGCATCGTCACTCGCTTCGTCTGCAGGGCAATATCAGCGTTTGCTTGTTGAACAGGAAATCGCTGACAAGCGCCTCGCCCAGGCGATTGCTTCGTTGATCTCTGCCCGTGAAGACGCTCGCCGTCAGAACCTATATCTGGATCGTATCGTTAACCCGACGCTATCGGATAAACCGACCCAGCCCCGACGCTTGATGGGGATATTGACCGTGTTGCTGTCTTCGCTGCTTGTCTATGGTTTGGGCTGGTTGGTGTACGCTGGCGTGCGAGAGCACAGGCAAGCTTGATGGCTGAACCTATTGGTCTCAGCGTACGGGGCCTCAGCAAGAAGTATATTACGGCTAAACGTCCGATTTTCGAGGATCTCAGTTTCGAGCTTCCACGTGACGGGCGATTGGCGATCCTTGGCCGAAACGGCCAAGGTAAATCCAGCTTGATTAAAATGCTGGGTGGTATCCTGAAGCCGAGCGGGGGCGTCATCGACTGGCGGATGACGTCATCGTGGCCGATTGGCTTTGCCGGTGGCTTTCAGGGCAGCCTCACGGGCTTAGACAATATCAACTTCCTGTCACGACTCTACGACCGAGATTTTCAGGATATTCTCGCTCGGGTTGATGATTTTGCGGAGCTTGGCGTGGCGCTCAAGCGTCCGGTGAAGCATTATTCATCGGGCATGCGCGCTCGATTGGCGTTTGGGCTGTCTCTTGCGATCGAGTTCGATTGTTATCTGATCGACGAACTCGTGTCGGTTGGTGATGCGAGGTTCCAACGGAAGTGCGAAGAAGAACTCTTCCAGCACCGGAAAGACCGGGCCTTCCTGATGGCTTCGCACGATATGAATATTATATCGCAACACTGCAGCCGAGCGCTGATCATTGAGAACGGCCGTGCTAAAATCTTTGAAGACATCCACGAAGCGATTGATGTCTATAGTTGGCTAAGAGCAGTCTAATGTCCCTTCCCCCGATAGGATTGCATGGTGCTCCGTCCGAGTTTTCTTGGCGGTGCCTCAGCCAAGTTGTCACTTTGGCTCGAGAGAATGGATATAATGTCTATCCGCGAAGCGAGTTAGACGTTGATGGTCCTGGGCCGGTTCCGGACGTTCTGTTGTCAGCAAAGACCATTAAGCGGGCTAAGGATAGTTATCTTTTTGCTACCGATTTTTGTGCGGACCAGTTTGGTCAGGAAAACATTCTCGAAGTAGCGGATCACTATTCGTCAGGACGTCTTCCGGATCCTGCCACCACTCGGTTTATGGCCAATATATTGGCGAATGGTTCGCGCGCCAATATTTTGTGGAATCGACCGAGTCGGATTTCCTTTCCTGTCCTCGGCGATGTCGACCTGTCGTATCAGGGGAAGTTGAGGCCCGCAGATCCTGCTCTCAACATTTATCAGTCGGCCAAAGAGATTGGGCAGACCGCGTTTTGGGCTCCCGAGCTGTTTATCGTCAACTCTGCGGAAGAAGGTAGTTACGACTGCCGCGCTTGGCGAGACCTAACCGGTGGGAGTGCCGCTATTGCGGGCAATCCTCATATGGCGTTGCCGGCAGGGCATTGGCAGATTGAGTGGCTATTTGAACTCGATCCCGAGAACGGCCTGGTCGATATCCAGTTCGTGTGGGGCCCAGAAAACCACACTTTCTCCTGTAATCGGCCAGGCGTCTACACCGTCACTCAGGACGCTGTGCTGACTGAGTCCAGCTTCATCGCCGCCCATATCCAGACGGCACGCCCCCACTTCCAAGGCAGGGCGCGTTTCCGTGGTGCGGTGATCACTTATAAGGGTGTGGGAGAGTCGGGCGCTAATTCATCAAGCAACTGAGCCACATATTCAGCGGAGTGCCTCCATGTGCGGCTGCTCGGACGAACTATCGTGATCTCGCCGCGATCGATCATGTCTGCCCACTCGTTGATATGATCTGCAAACACCTCGGGTGTCGCGTTCTCCGGAAAGTATCTGACTCCACAGGCTTCGTGATCTCTGAAGACTTCAATATCACGAGCGAGGACCGGCTTTTGATGGTTTAGGGCTTCGACAAGCGGCAGGCCATATCCCTCGGCAAGCGATGGGAATATGAGCCCTTTACACCGTTCGTAGATATGGATGAGTTCTTCATCGCTCAGATCGCTCTTCCAGTGCAGGCGCTTATTGTACTCGGGATGCTGGGTAAGTTTGAGGACGAGGTCATCCACTTTCCAACCGCTTCGACCGACCAGAACCAGATTGTAGTCGTGACCGAGTTCCCAGAGCCTGCTGAAGGCCTCAAGCAGATCGCTATGACCCTTGCGGGGTTCCAATGTGCTTACGGTCAGGAAGGTTTGGTGGGGCAGGTTGCCCAGCCAGGACATAAAGTCCTCGCTGGTACCCAGGGAATGCATGCTCCCTGAAACGTCGGTTCCCATGGGAATGACGTTTGTTTCGCAAGGTGTAGTGATTTTGAAATGCGTCGCTAGCGCGGCCTTGAAATCTTTCTCGGTTTGGCTGGAATTGCACAGCACAAGATCAGATAGCGACGCAAGAATGCGTAGCCATTTCCTAAATCGATTGCCTGTCTGCGGCGGAAACCACTCCGGTCGGTCAATCGGAAGAAGGTCATGGATCAGGAAAGCAATTCGTACGCCGCTAGACGCCAGTGAGCGAATTTGGCCTTCGTGGAAACGCACAGCATCTAAAGAATAATCGAGGCCAAGGAACACATCGCCCGCTCCGCCTTGGATAGGTGTTTTGTCTGCAACCGCGCGTTTAACGGGCCAGCTAATACGGTGGTATGGGTGTGCGCGAGAGGCGGCAACAAACTGAACATTCCAACCGTGCTGCTCAAATATATCGGCCTGCGCAGCAATGCCGCGCACGACCCGCTGGATACCGGTTCCCGCGTCGTTCGCAGCTATTACGGTAATATCTATAAATAAATTCCGATGGCCAGCCGTGTAGCGTGCGCGCCAATTTTGGATTTTTTTGCGCGAAGTGAATATTTTAAGTTGTTCCAACCACTTTGGTTCAGCCTGGATTTCCAAGTGTCTGCGAACTTTTTTAAATATTCGGCGCATTTCTATTTATCCGTTCTTTTCTGTTCCGTTGTAGCGAGGCGGGGTGGTTAGAGCAACGTTTGTTTAGGCCGCGATTGCAATGTATCTTATTGATCTGCTGGTATTTTCATATTGTGGGATTGCGTGGCGCTGGCGTGTCTCGACTGAGCCGTTAAGGCCCTTCAAAAATTAGTTCTCAATATTATTTGCCAGGATAGCGGAGTCTGCAGATGCGGCTTGCTCTTGCTCAGCTACAAAATATCGTTCTAGATATAGATTATTAACATCGGCGCTGCTGTCCTAAGTGTAAATATTAGCTAGCGAGTGACTGTGTTGGGCGGTCGCGGCTGATATTCCAAGAGCAATGTATCGCGTTAACAACCCGATCTTTTTGAGTATCGGCGTTTCCGGAATTGTGCCGTTGTTTCGTGGGTAGCCTTTAGAGATTTGATGCGCCGCAAAGGTCGCGTGAGTCCTCATCCAATGGTAGGGTCGACTGCGTGGTCGGCGTGTGGCGCAGTTCTATGTGTGGCGCTTTAAGTTTTTGAGTAGCGATCAGATTTAGCGAGAGATACTTGCGAAATATGTTCATCATCGATGCTGTCCCTCTTCAGGGCCGTAAAGGTTTGTCTGACACCTATGGGGTTCTGGAAGGTATCGTTAGGGCGTTGGCCGGGGCGGACGATGTCAGATTTTTGCTGACAAGGTATGCGGCCGTTCCCGAATTTATGTCGGAAATGGATGGGCAGTTTATCTTTGCTCTTCCAAATATTCGTCAGCCGCAAACGCTAATAGCGCTGCAGGATCGAATTGAGGATTTTGAATCATCGTTGCGGCCTCAGCAGGTGGGGTGCGTTCGAATGGCTGCCATTAAGCAGTCGCAAGAATTCGGCGTAGCTGTGCTCGAGTGTGATGGCTCCTCAATAAATATTGAGCCTGAATTCTTTGAAGAAACTCGTCTTTCAGATTTTGATCGCCTGATTGTTGAAGAGCTAGACGGAGATCTATCTAAATATTTGCTGCTCGATGGAGCTGTAGCTTCCGATAAGGATGTTTTGCGTAGGCTCGTTGTGCTGGGGCGACAGGCAGGAAAGAAGCTCTTAGCGCCATGGGGATGTGACACCGCTGTTGATGGTGATCTCACAAAGATCGCCTACCATCGATCCTTGATCAGTTATCTTGCAGACAAGGTACATGCATTCGTTTTCAACGATGATGTTGCCGCTACCCAATTCAGTGCGGCGCATGTTTCGAAGCTTAATGGTCGTGCATTAAAGATATCACGGCTTTCTAAAGCTCGTTCAATCGACGATCTAGAAGTATGCGTTCCTATACGCGCAGAAGGCTGCTCGGCTGTAAGAGGCTTTCTAGATAGACTCCCGCCTCAGCATGCAGTGAAGCTCCCCGAGAAGCTCCGGATTGCCTTGGTCACGCCGATGTTCCCGGACAAGGGTGGCCCGCCGCACTCGTCCTTGGATCTGGCGCTAGAGCTGACCAAGATTTGTGATTTGGACGTCTGGACCGACAGTCCTGTGCTGCCTGAACATGAGCGGCAGTTCCGGCGCGTCTTCCGCTTGGATAACGAACTATCGCCTTCAGATTATGATGAGATCGTATATGTGCTGGGCAACCATCGAATGTACCATCCCATCTATTCCATGATGAGACAGTATCCCGGTGTTGTAATCCAACATGACGCCCACATGCTTGACTTCCTCAACGGCCTAGTTGGAGGGGAGGGGCTGTCTGAACTGATCAAGCATGAGGCGGGTGTCGATTACAAAGTCACGTCAATCGTAAAGCTGATCTCTGATTTGGAGAATATCGGCGTTCCTCTTTTGTCGAGCGTTCTTGAACCGGCCAGTTCGGTAATCGTCCACAGCCCTGGCTCGCGCGACGTCATCGCTAGGAATTACGACGTTGAAGTCACCTATCTGCCGGTCGGAATGCCATATCCGTTTGCGCACGAGCAGTTAGAGGATGTGGCGCGGCGTAATGCGAAGTTGACGCTGGGGGTGGACGTTGATCGGCCCTGTATCGTGTCCTTTGGCGAAGTTCACCTTCTTAAGGGTGCGAAGCAATGCCTGCTGACTCTTGCCGAACTGAAGGCGATGGGGGCGCCGTTCCGGTTCTATTTTGTGGGGCCGGTTTTGCCGGAGTTGAGAGCAGATTTGGAGCGTATGCGTGACGCCCTAGGTTTGGGCGAGATGGTCACCTTTACCGATGGCGTGTCTGAGGAAGAGTATATTCGCTTCTTGCAGGCGTCGGACATAGTGCTGCAAATTCGCCAGATACCGTTCGGACAGCTTTCGGGAGCACTTTTGGATGCCGTGTCTGCCGGCATGTATGGGGTGTCGTCGGAGGGGCTTGCCAGGGCAATCGAAGCTCCTGAAACCATTATCCGCGTCAATGATAAGGCCTCTAACATCGTTTATGCAGAGGCTTTGTATAAACTAATCGCGTCTGAGAAGTACAAAGTTCGTCCGGCTCCCAGTTGGGAGAAGTTTAGTAAAGATCACGCCTTTTTTTTGTATGCAAAAAATTTGCTTGAGCGAATTTTCGGTCGGGTGACGGGGTAGTTAAATGCTCAATATTATTGATGATAAGCTCGCATCGGCTCTGTGCGAAGGGCGATTTCTTGTAAATGTTAATAATCTTTGCAGCGCTCCGATACGTACGGGAGTCCAGAGGGTTTGCTACGAGTTTTGGCAGCGTTGGCCTTACCGAGACGTATCTATTCCGTTTCTTGAAATTGATTCCGATACGATTGGGCTCCTGGATCCTTCAGTTCTAGACGATATTCGTGCGCTGTTTGAGGATTCGGATCCCATATTAGAAGCTTTTAAAGCCGAATATCCTGAAATCAGGATGGAGCCTAACGTGGGTTGGCTCGGGCTTGCTTCGGCACGTAATCGTGTAGTGGCCTATGTTAAAGTAAAGCCTGCCCTGGATACGTGTCGGGCTGTGATCGCTCTTGAAGAATCTCTAAATCAAAACTTTTTTGATATAGCGGCTTCGTATCGTCCTGAGAAGGTTATGCATCTGTGCCATGACTTCTTGATCTGGACGCACTCTGAGCATTTCAATGTCAACTGGAATGCGGCCGATAATATTGTCCAGTCATTGGTTAATAGGCGTCGCTACGGAAATAATTTCTTTACATCTACTACTACGCGCGAAGTTTACACAAGCCGGATTAACCCCGGTGATGAGCGTCACTATAGGGTTATAGCGCCCGGGGCGGATGCCTTTGGTCGCACTTATCGGACCGAGGTTCCGGCGAGTGATGAATTTGTGGTGGTTGGCACACTTGAGCCGCGTAAGCAGCCCATTCAAATTCTTGAAGCTTTTGAGAGAATTAACAAAAGCAAAATCAGGGCTCGACTTTGTTTCGCGGGGCGCATGGGGTGGCTCGCTCCCGCAGACAGAGAGAGGCTAGAGAAGGCGTTCAAGTCGTACGCGTGGTTGCGCTGGATCGATGGGCCTGATGATGCAGAACTGCGTCGCCTAATCATGGAAGCTAGGGCAACAATCTATCTGTCCTTGGCGGAGGGTTTTGGGTCGCCTCCCGTGGAAAGCTTAGCTCTGGGCGTGCCTTGTATTGTGTCCGAGGTCATTCCGAGCGTCGTTGATATGGCGGACAATGGCCAGCGCCGTATTGCGCCTGATCATCCGCAAGAGTTGACGCGGGCTGTCGAGGACCTTTTGGACGATGATATCCTCAAGGCGCTTCAGGACGATATTGCCAATCTGGAGCTTCCCACATGGCGTGCCTTTGTTGAGGGCATAGCGGCCATGGCGGAGGAGCTTTACCCTTCAAAAGGTCCTGAAGTAGCAGCGCTTCCCTATAGTAGCATGCTAGAATTCTTGGGCATCGCGGGGCGGTTTAGGGAACTGCCGCGCGAAGGCTTCATTCGGTTAGCTGGGGATGTCCTGAAGCTCGATGCAAAGAGCGTTCAAGAAGTTCTTCAGCGTTCGACCAACGAAAGTTGGAACAGCTTTGATACGCTTATCGCTGCATGCGGGCTGCTTCCTGACGGGCGTCTTAAGAATGCAGTGATCGCCGCCGCTTTGGCAGGAACCATTCCTGTGGAAAGCTTGCCGGCTGCACAAGAGGGCGAGTGGCGTTCAGATGTACTCGACTTGTTGTCTACGAATGACTATCGAAGCTTTATAAAGCGTGTATATTCTGTTTTTCATAAGCGTGGCGCGTCAGACGATGAACTCGATGGGCAGATTCCCTATCGTGTAGGCGAGGTTTCTCGTCTCAAACATTTAGTTGATGCGATTAATAGCGACGAATATCGCAATCGTGTTCTTCTGGAGATAAATGACGACGCCGGAGAGGGGTATTTTGAAAAGAATACGAACTTTATTTTTGATCTTCGGAAGCGCTACCTGAAAGGCCTGAGCGCACGGTATTCCGTCGAAAGGTCAAGATACATCGCGGACAATGAGAATTTTGTTCGGAAGTTGTACCAAGATCTAGCTTATTCTCGGGTATCAGATCGGAATCTAGCCATTTGGTCTAGACATGCTTCGACGTTGTCCGGTCGTTACAAGGTTGCAATGGACATACTGTTGCGGCCTGAGGCCGTAATCCATGCAACTGATACCGGCGAGTACTATGACCTGATCACTGACGCGGCGCGGCGGTCGGCTTATTATCCCTTGGTAAAGACTACGAGCCTCGACCTCGTTGGGCGGGTCGCTCTGTCCCAGGAGAAGGTGTTGTCGCCGCGTGAGCTGCTGCGGGTCATCTCCGGCCGAACCAACGGTGTGTTCGACGGCGATCTTCTGGAAGTGGTGAGCGGCCAGTCTGTCGACGAACGTATCTCGTTTGCGGCAACGTGGGCCATGATTGCCGGGTACGCGGAATGGACCCAAAGCATTCTGCAATGGGCTGCTGAACAGATCGGTAAAAAGGGGGCAGCGTCAGCTCGCCCAATTACCAGCCGTGCAAAGAACCCTGTGATTGCCTTCCAGCATCATTACGGACGTGAACCGAATGTCTCCGAAGCATCGATAATTGCGTCGGCTTCTTCGAACGCTGTTGCGGCGGCAGCCATTGTCGCCGCATCCACGCGGCTGTCGATCTCCAGCGATCCTTTGGCGGCGGTCACCTGGGTTTTGGATAATCGAGATGCGATTATCCAACAGGTTGAAGAAATTGAGAGCCTTTGCACCGACCTGATGCTTGTGTGTCCGCCGCTCGAGGGCGCGGTTCTCAAGGAGCGTGCAATCCCTGCCGTGAGCCATGCGGGTAGCGAGCCGGCGGAGCCTGAAGGCAGCCAAGCTATGTTTGGTGAGATCGTAACGGTGAGCGATCTTCTCAGCCTTGATGGGAAGGATTTCGTTTCCACCGCCTATCGCAAGATATTACTGCGCGAGGCCGACACCGGAGGTATGGCGACGTATCTGAAACTGTTGGACGCTCCGCGAGGTAAAGAGAAGGTTATCCATAGCCTTGCGACAAGCCCAGAAGGGAAATCCAAAGGGTTGAACGTTCCCGGCCTCCTGGAATTCCTGCAGGCCTATAAGCCGGCCAAGAAGAAACAGAAATTCGGAATGAAAAAGTTCATTCGCATTCTTCGCGGCAAGAGTAAGAGTGCAAATAAATGAAGATGTCTGGCGAACTTAAGCATACCAATGTTCGCGTTCGTGTGCCTTTAAGGCTTGGCCTGGGTGGTGGCGGCACCGATCTCGCATCTTATTCAGACGAGTACGGCGGAGTGGTGCTGAACGCGACGATTGATCGTTATGCTTATGCCCATCTAACTACCAATGCCGACAGCCAGATCTGCTTTACCGCTGACGATTTGGGCAAGACCGACGTGCTGCCTGTCAGTATGGATTTCGATATTCGAGATGGGCTGCCGCTCCATCGTGCTGTCTACGCCTATATGATGGAGACCTATAACGGCGGCGTGCCGATGCCGTTGTCGATTTCCACGACTATCGACGTGCCGGCCGGGTCAGGTCTGGGGGCGTCCTCAGCCTTGACTGTAGCGCTGATTGAAGCCTTTGCGCTGGCGATGCAGTTGCCTTTAGGGCCGTATGAGATGGCGGAACTCGCCTTTCATCTCGAACGCGAGCGTTTGGGGATGATGGGCGGCAAGCAAGATCAATATGCCGCAGCTTTCGGTGGCTTTAACTTCATTGATTTTCAAGCCGGCGGGCGTGGTGTGGTGGTTAATCCACTCCGTATGCATCGCGATTGTCTCAACGAGTTCGAATCCTCGCTCGTGATCTGCTTTAGCGGTCAGTCACGCGAGTCTGCGCGCATCATTGAGCATCAGGTTTCAGGCTTGAAGTCGATGGATGAGAAAACACTGCAGTCCCTCCACGAGATCAAGCGGCATGCGGCCGAGATGAAGAATCTCCTCATTTCCGGGCAGATCAAAGCGACGGCTGACATTCTTCAGCGCTCTTGGTTAGCGAAGAAAGCCACCGCGTCGTCGATCACAAACAACGCTATCGATAACCTGCTGGAGATTGCCCTGCAGAATGGCGCATGGGGAGGCAAGGTGTCAGGTGCGGGCGGTGGCGGCTTTATCATGCTTCTGGCCGATCCGGCTCGTCGTCATAATCTTATCGAAGCGTTGAACGCCAATGGCGGCAGTGCCAGCGCAGTGCGGCTCACATTTGAAGGGCCGGAATCCTGGGTCGTTCCTGGCTAATGAGTGAAGTAATGGTCGAGCAGTGCGCAATCCTCCTGGGAGGCCTTGGAACACGCTTGGGGGAACTCACGCGTCAGACGCCCAAACCCCTGCTGCCTGTTGATGGAAAGCCCTTTGTAGAGCTTCTTATCCGTGAGGCATGGCGCATGGGGTTCCGCAAGGTTCTGCTGCTTGCGGGCTATAAGTCCGAGCGCGTGGAAGCCATGATTGAGGAATTGCGCGGCTCACTCCCCGATGGCTGTTCAATAGATATTTCGGTCGAGAGCGAGCCGCTCGGCACGGGCGGAGCCGTGGTCAATGCTTTGTCTCTGTTGGACGAGAGGTTTCTCCTGATCAACGGTGACACCTGGTTCGATTTCAACTGGAACCGTCTCATTGCTGGTCAATCCGGCAACAGTGCGGCCATAGGCGTTCGGGAAGTCAGTCTGGCAGACCGCTACGAGACTATCCGGCTAGATGCGGACGGTACGGTGACAGGCGTGATTAATCGCGGTGAAGCGTTTGATCCGCCCTTCTATGTCAATGGCGGCGTTTACTGCTTTACCCGTGAGCATTTCGTCAATCGTCCTCGCAAATTCTCGCTCGAGGCTGATTTGCTCCCCTCATTGGCGGCCGAGGGGCTGATGAAGGCCCACATATCTGAAGGCTATTTTCTGGATATCGGCATTCCAGATACCTACGCTCGAAGCCAAGTAGAAATTCCGGCCCGTCGCACTCGCCCTGTTGTTCTGATTTCGGGGCGTTTGGTGATTGAGGCTGCCGCTGATACGGCGACTGCCGTCGCGGCTGCGAACGAAGCCGGACACGTCGTCCTGGCTTTGGGGCTTTCGGCTTCTGAGGTTAAGGCGGCTAATGCTGGTCTGCGTCAGCAAGCTGCGCACATTGACGGCGTCATGGGGCACAACAACTCCGTGGGCGATGCATCCCTTGGCTTTAAGCTAGACGCGAGCAGGGTGCTGGTTGTGGGATCATCTGAGGACAACCTGGGCCTGTATCTTGCTGCTCGCGGATTGCCAGTGCTAAGCGTCAATGAACTCGCGAACTGCATGATCGACGCAAGAGGCTACCGCTGATGGGCAACCGAATCGCTGACGTCAAACAGGAGGCTCGCGACTGGCTGATTAACCGAGCCGCCCCGTTCTGGAGTCATA
>NZ_CAMZFB010000052.1 GCF_947305955.1 uncultured Brevundimonas sp. | reverse complement strand
TGTTGGCATAAATAAAATTCTTTAATGCCACTTTCTATTGAAAGTGCTAAATTATTATTTAAAGCTATCCAAGTCGAGTCTAATCTATCTATAGGATGATTTTTTATAGCAAGAATTGTTGCGGTAACTATATTAAGATAACCTGTAGACATGGCGTGAAAACGTTCTGGGTTATCTATAAGATTTCGTTTTTCCATTTTTAGATCCCTAAGAAAAAGCCCCGCCATTTCGGGCGGGGCCTTCGAAGTCTTAGTTCGCCGCGACGTAGGCGTCGATTTCGGCCAGATATTGGGCCTTTTTGTCGTCCGGCAGGAAGCTGCCTTCGAACGAGTTCTTGGCGATCTGGATGACCTGTTCGCGGGTCAGGCCAACGGCCTTGGCCAGCTGGATGTAGTTGTCGTTCACATAGCCGCCGAAATAGGACGGGTCGTCCGAGTTCAGGGTGACGTGCAGACCCTTGGCCAGCATGTTCGGGATCGGGTGATCCTTCAGGTCCTTGACCACGCACAGCTTCAGGTTCGACAGCGGGCAGACGGTCAGGGTCATCTGCTCGGCGGCCAGACGCGCGACCAGCGCCTCGTCTTCCATGGAGCGGTTGCCGTGGTCCATGCGGTCGATCTTCAGCAGGTCCAGCGCCTCGTGCACATAGGCGGGCGGGCCTTCCTCGCCGGCGTGGGCGCAGATTTTCAGGCCCAGCTCGCGGCAGGCGGCAAAGACGCGCTCGAACTTCGACGGCGGATGGCCGACTTCGGAAGAGTCGAGGCCGACGCCGATGAAACGGTCCAGATAGGGCTTGGCCATTTCCAGCGTTTCAAACGCGGCGCTTTCCGGCAGGTGGCGCAGGAAGCTGAGGATGAGGCCGGAGGTGATGCCCAGCTCGCTCTCTGCGCGGTTCATGCCTGCGATGATGCCCTCGACGACGACCTCAAAGGCGACGCCGCGATCAGTGTGGGTCTGCGGGTCGAAGAAGATCTCGGCGTGGCGCACATTGTCGGCGGCGACGCGCTTGAAATAGGCAAAGGTCAGGTCCTCGAAATCCTGACGGGTCAGCAGCACCTGCGCGCCCGCATAATAGATGTCGAGGAAGTCCTGCAGGTTCGAGAAGTCATAGGCGGCGCGCACGGCCTCTACGCTGTCGTAGGGGATGGCGACATTGTTGCGCTTGGCCAGTTCGAACATCAGTTCCGGCTCAAGGCTGCCTTCGATGTGAAGGTGCAGCTCGGCCTTGGGCAGGCCGGCGATAAAGGCGTCGAGGCCGGATACAGAAACGGCGGAGAGGGTATCGGTCATCCCTGACCTTTAACCCAACCCCGCCGTCCGATCCATCAGCCTAAGCTATGGGCTTAGGTGTAGCTGATTTCCGAGATCTGCTTGGCTTCGTTGTGCAGGCCCATGGCGGTGGCCTGAGTGGTGTGGCCCGAGACGTTGTAGATCACGCCCAGAGCCTGAGCCTTCAGGAAGGAACCGTCGATGAAGCGGGTCGATTGCGCCGAGGTTTCCCAGCCGAGGTGGGTGATATCGCGGAAGGCGATCGTCTGGCCCTTATAGGTGACGATGCGGTCCGGATAGATGGTGATGGTGCGGGTCGTCTTGTTCACGAACTTGATGAACACGAAGGCGTAGATCAGCACGAGGATGAACAGCGGGAAGCCGAACGGTGTGCTGACCGCACCCATGACGAAGATGATCAATGCCGGCAGGATGCCCATCACTGCCGGAAGGCCCGGAGCCAGACGCAGGCCGCGATAAGTGTACTGGAAGCCGCCATCTGCGGTCTGGGTGCGGGCATAGCCCTGCTTCGGAGCGGTGGACACTGGACAATCCCCTCAAATGAACCATGGGCCAAGCTTGGCCGTATGGGGACTTTGCCTTCGGGGGTAGGGCGGGGCAATGCGGAATGCCAACATCTCGCCAAAAACTTTAAAGCAAACAGGAGGTTAAGCGTGACCTCCGGTTGATTGATCGGGGTGCTGCAACTGCTCATAGGACTTTTGGCAATGTCGGTGTCAGGCGCTGTGAAGCTGTGCAGTCCGCAAAGCCATCATGGTTTCAGTGAACGGTACGGGGGGCGGAATATGGGCCTGAATGCACTCCTCGCCATGCTGACCACGGAACGTCGGGGGTAACCATCCGTTCTAGAGGGACTGGGGGTGGCTGGCCGAAATGGAGAGCCACATGACGAGCACCGAAAAAGACCCGCACGGTCAACGCGAACCGGTTGAGAACACCCGACCGGGCGTTCTGGGCGACGGCACCGAAGAACAGAATTTAAATCAAAAAGGTCATCCGGAGGCTCGTATCAAGAAAGACGAGGTTCAGGATGCATTCGGAAAGAAGAATAACGAATAGACGAATAATCAAATGAGTTATGATTAACAGGACGTGGTTAGAGCGAGGCTGAATGTCGTGTCATACGGTCTCGTTCTACACGCCGTTCTGCACTGCGACACAAAATTTTACTTTTGCGGAGTGATCCAGTCCGTCTGCGGCGCGTTTACTGCCACAAGCTATAACGAACAACGGTTGATTAAAGGGTAGTATGATGATGCGTGCCGAGGTTGCCGATTACCAATTCAACGATGAAGTGGCCAACGAGAATGAGCCCCAATCGTCGCTCGACACTCGCGTCGCCACTGAGCAGGCTTCCTTTGCCCCGCGTATCCCGCGCAAGGAGTTCGGTCTGCGCCGTATTCCGCCGTCAGTGCTGAAGTCGTGGCCGGGTATCTGCCACTAAATCCCAGTCGGTAAGAAAAAAAGGCCGGATGAGCAATCATCCGGCCTTTTCTTTATGTGGTAAGCGGTAGCCTTACATCCGTTCCGGCGTCTGGATGCCCAGCAGGCGCAGAGCCGTTTCCAGTTGCAGCAGGGCGGCAGCCGAGAGGCCGAGGCGCGAGGCGCGGGTGGCCTCATGTCCCGGTGCCAGCACAGGGCAGGCGGCGTAGAATTTCGAGAAGCTCTGCGCCACGCGATAGGCGTGCTCGGCGATCAGGTGCGGCATGCGCTTGTCATAGGCATCCGACACGGCGGTGCTGAACGCATCCAGCGTCAGCGCCAGATCGCGCTCGGCGGGCTCGGCGATGACGATTTCGCCGGCCTCTGCGCCTTGATCGGCGGCCTTGCGAAGGAGCGATTTGATGCGGACGGCCTGATACAGCAGGTACGGGCCGGTCTTGCCCTCGAAGCTGGTGAAGCGGTCGAGGTCAAAGACGTAGGAGGTGGTGCGCGCGTTCGACAGGTCTGCGAACTTCAGGGCGGCGATGGCCACCTTGTGCGCGATCTCCTCGAACTCGGCCTCGGTCAGGTCCTCGCCCAGCTTGGCGTCCTTCAGGCGCTCGCGGGCCTTCTCGGTCGTCATGGTGATGAGGTCGTGCAGTTTCAGCACGCCGCCCGCGCGGGTCTTGAACGGCTTGCCGTCCGTGCCGTTCATGGTGCCGAAGCCGAGGTGCTCCAGAGACTTCTCGGGAGCGTAACCGGCCAGATACGAGGCGCGGAAAACCTGCTCAAAGTGCTCGGCTTGACGCTCATCGACCACATAGAGGATCAGGTCGGGGCCGATCGACTTCTTGCGGTCCAGAATGGTGGCGAGGTCCGTCGTGCCATACATGGCCGAACCTTCCGACGAGATCACCAGCAGCGGCGGCGGCGAAGGCACCTGAACGACCGAACCGTCATCCAGCTTCTTCTTGCGGAACTCGCCTTCGCGGGCGACGTGCACGACCTGTGCACCGTTGTCCTCGACCAGAAGGTTCTTGGCCTTCAGGTCGGCGATCATTTCTTCCATGACCGGATCGGCGTCGGATTCGCCGTTCCACAGGTCGAAGGTCACGTCCAGCGCCGCGAACTCGCGGGTCAGGGCGGTGCGGCTGACGGCCACGAAATGCTGCCACAGGGCGCGGTAGCCAGCACGGCCAGCTTGCAGCTCTGCGGTTGCCTTGCGGGCGCGGTCGCGGAAGGCGGGGTCTTCCTTGGCCTTGGCGGCGGCCTGCGGATACAGGCGCTCGAGGTCTTCCAGCGAGACAGGCGATTCCGACGGGAAGGGGCCGTCACCCTCGGCCATGAAGGCGTCGGCGATGCCCTCGTCACCGCAGGCGGTGATGAGCAGGCCCATCTGGAAGCCCCAGTCGCCGAAGTGGGCATCGCCGATCACTTCGTCGCCCCGGAAGCGGAAGATGCGCTTCAGGCTTTCACCGATGATCGACGAGCGCAGGTGGCCGACGTGCATCGGCTTGGCCACGTTCGGGCCACCGTAGTCGATGACGACCTTGCGCGCAGCATCCACGCCAGCGGCACCGGCCTTGTCGGCATCGGCGGCCACTTCGCGCGCGCGCTCCGACAGGGCGGCGTCCGACAGCTTCATATTGATGAAGCCCGGTCCCGCGATCTCGACGGAGGCGAGGGCGGGGTGGCCTTCCAGACGCGCGGCGACCTTGGTGGCCAGATCGCGCGGGTTCATCTTCAGCGCCTTGGCAGCGGCCAGCGCGCCATTGGACTGGAAGTCGGCAAGGTCCGGACGGTCGGACGGGGTAACGCGGGCAAGGGCCTTGTCCACGCCTTCGGCGGCGAAGGCGGTGGCGACCGCTTCGCTGAGAACAGTTTTGAGGTCAGTCATAATCTTAGTTGTCTTGGCCGACCGTCGGACGGAAGCGGCTGCCCGAACGGTTGAAAGCGGCCTGTTCGGCGGTCACTTCGAAACCGATGACGATTTCGAAATTGCCACCGGAAATGGTCTGCGAGGCGCGCGGGATGACCACGGTGTGGGACGGCTCGGCGGTGGTGCGGTCACCCGAACCGAAGTTCACCGGCAGGTCGAAATACTGCTTGTCGAGGATGGCCGAGTTACGCTCGGTCACGGCGACCCAGTAGCGGTAGTTCTTGCTGTTGCCTTGGGCGGCGGGGCCTTTGCCGAGGCTGAACAGCAGGTTCATGTCCACGCGGATGGGGTCGTCGCCACGGTATTCACAGTCCGAATTTACGCCCTCGATCTCACCGGTAAAGCCGACGTCGGCATAGCGCGGATTGTTCGGGTCGTTCATTTCGACATAGCGGGCGGCGTCGTACAGGATCTGTACGAAGGGGCACGGGCCGGAGTTGGCGCGGCGCGACAGAGGCTGGATGCGCAATGGGCGAGCGGCGCGCTCTTCGCCTTGCTGCTGGCGTTGCTGGGCTACAGCAGCGGCGGGGATCATCGAGGCAGCGATCGAAAAGGCAGCAAGGGCAGTCAGGACGCGACGCATCGGGTTCTTTCCAGCAGTCGAAGATAGGGGCACTACGGTCAGGATCGATGATCCGGACGAAGCACGCTGTCCGGTGATAGCGGCTATTGCGAGGCGCGGCAAACAGGCAATCGTCAGTTTACGGTCCGCAGTTCGTCAAAACATGTCCGACAATGGTGATAACCCCCTTGTCTGCGGTAGCGTCGGCACCGGCGAATGATTAGGTTGCACCCCATGAACGCCCCGATCCAAACGCCTTCCATCCTCGATGAAAAACGTCCGCTGACGGTCCGCATGGCGACGCCGCGCGGCTTTTGTGCCGGTGTGGATCGGGCCATCCAGATCGTCGAGCGCGCCATCGAGAAATATGGCGCGCCCGTCTATGTGCGCCACGAGATCGTGCATAACCGCCACGTGGTCGAGCGGCTGAAGGGTTTGGGGGCCATCTTCGTCAAGGAACTGGACGAATGCCCCGATGACCGTCCGGTGGTGTTCTCGGCCCACGGTGTGCCCAAGTCGGTGCCCGAGGCGGCCAAGTCGCGCCAGATGCTGTACCTCGATGCCACCTGTCCGCTGGTGTCCAAGGTCCACGTGGAGGCCGAGCGTAATTTCAAACAGAACCGCCACATCATCCTGATCGGCCACGCCGGACACCCCGAGGTGGTCGGCACCATGGGCCAACTGCCCGAAGGGGCGATCTCGCTGGTCGAGACGGTCGAGGATGCCGAAAAGTTCGAGCGTCCGGGCGATGTGGCGCTGGCCTATGCCACCCAGACGACCCTGTCGGTGGACGATACCTCGCAGATTCTGGCGGTGCTGAAGCGCCGCTTCCCCGAACTGCCGGACCCGCACAAGGAAGACATCTGCTACGCCACCACCAACCGTCAGGAAGCGGTGAAAAAGCTGGGCGACGGCTGTGATCTCGTGCTGGTGGTCGGGTCCAAGAACTCGTCCAACTCGGCCCGCCTGGTGGATGTGGCCCTGACGGCGGGGGCCAAGGCCGCCCGTCTGGTCGATGATGCGGGCGATGTGGACTGGAGCTGGTTCGAGGGCGTGAACACTCTGGGCGTGACGGCGGGTGCTTCGGCGCCGGAACCGCTGGTCGAGGGCCTGATCGACGCCATCCGCGAACGCTTTGACGTGACCCTGACCGAAGATGACGGTGCCCGTGAGACCATCACCTTCAAACTGCCCCGCGCCCTGCAGGACAGTTAAGGCTTAAGCGCTGTACTGGCTCCACTCGGCGCTGTCGTAGTCGTACAGCGCCGCGATCTTGTCCGTCAGAACCACCTGAAAATGGGTGCCGCTGTAGTGGTCAAAGCCGATGTAGCGGTCGGCGTGCTGTTTCAGGTGGTAGTAGCTGCCCATCACATGGTCGAACAGGTCGGGCAGGGTGCCTGATACCTTGGCCACGCGCACGGAGTCATACGCATCCAGTGCGTCGTCTTTGAAGTTCGCCCGGATATTGCGATAGGCCCCGACGTCATAGTCATAGATGGCGGTGACGAGGCGCTTCTGGCTGTGGGCCAGAACGATGGCGGCCAGAGTGGCGCGAACATCGGCACTGATCATGGAAACTCCGGTGTCGGTCGGCTGTGGCGGGCGTTCAAAAGGCGAGGGGCGCGACCGCCAGTGCAGCCACGCCCCTAAACACTATAAAAAGCTGGAGAAGGTCTTAGAGGCCCGGCAGCTTGAAGCGACGGGTGTCGCGACGCGGTGCGATGGTGATGCCCTCGCGACCGCCGGTCAGAGCCTCGCGGCGACCCTGCTCGGTGGTGATGTCGATGGTGCGCTGACCTTGCGGACCCGGCAGGACCAGAGTGCCCTGGGTCGACGGCTGGTCGCGGCGCCAGAAGATCAGGCGGTTGGCCCAGCCTTCTTCCTTGCGGGTCAGGTCGCCGAACTCGTTGTCGACCACATAGCTGGCCAGCGGGTCGGCGCGGTCGCCACCGGCGTTGGCCACCAGAGCCTGTTCACCCTGGCTGCGGGTGATAGCCTGACGCTGGCCCAGCAGGATTTGGCGGGCAGCCGATTCGGGTGCCAGTTCCTGCGGACGCGGTGCACCCGGCGACGGCGGGGTCAGGCCGTATTCCGGTGGCACCACCAGCGGAGCCGACGACACGGTCAGGAACTCGTCTGGCGTCACCTTGGTCAGGCCGATGCCTTGCTTGATGGAGCTGCAGGCTCCGAGGCTCAGCATCGCAGAGGTTGCGATGGTCAGGGTGAGGACAGTACGAATTCGCATGTTCAGGCTCGGCTCCGGTCGGTTCACACCAAGTTGGTGCTCATCGGGTCGAATAGGAAGAAAGAGTGATTACGACTTTTCGCGGGCGTCGCCAACCTTGGAGCGACGTTCGCCGATTGATGAGTCGAGGATAAGCAGCATCACGCCGATGGTGATCCCGCTGTCGGCGATGTTGAAAATCCACGGAAACACGCCCGTTCCCGAGAAGTCGATGAAGTCGACGACACCGCCAAAGCGGATACGATCGATGACATTGCCGATGGCCCCGCCGATGACCAGACCGATGGCGCAGGCCAGCAGCGGCCCCTTGGCGCGCAGGGCCCAGATGCCCAGCGCGACCGCGACGATGATCGAGAAGGCGCTGAGGACCCAGCGGGCTTCGCCGCCGCCGAACATGCCAAAGCTGACGCCCGTGTTCAGCACGAAGGTCAAGTTGAAGACGGGGGGCAGGACCTCGGCGATGCGGAAGCCGTCCAGCAGGGGCGTGGGGGGGCCGGGCATGGCCGAAAGGATCATGGCCTTGCTGATCTGGTCAGCGACAATGATGAAAAGTGCCAGACCGTATGCGGTCCAGCCTAGGCGAGAAATCTTCATGCGCCTTCGCTATCAGGAACTTGGGGCAGGGGGGAGAATAAAAAACGCCCCACCGTGTTCGATGGGGCGTTTTCTGCGGTGAAGCTTTAGGCCTTCAGGCTGTCCAGATAGCGGACGGCATCGGCATCACGGGCCGACAGTTCCGGATATTCGGGGTCGGAACCCACATCCGGCACCTTGCGCCACGAGCGGGCGCATTTCGGATAGTCGGCGGTCTTGATGACGGCGGTGATCTCGGCACCCTCGACCAGTTCGGCACCCGAGGTACGGAACACCTCGGCGGCGTCCAGACCCTCATAGGCGACCAGCAGGTCGGCCGGGGCGGTGACCGTCGGCCATGCATCCAGAGCGCCACCGATGACCTTGTCGCGGCGGGCCGCTTCGAGGGCTTCGTTGACCACTTCCATGACCTTCTGGACCTTGGCCCAGCGGGCGGCCTCGGCCTCGTTCTGCCATTCGGCCGGAGCCTGCGGCAGGATGCGGGCCGAGTTGGCACCGGCTTCGGCTTCAGGGAAGCGCGAGGACCAGGCCTCGTCCATGGTGAACGGGGTGATGGGCGACAGCCACGCGGTCAGACGGGCGAACACCTCGTCCATGACGGTGCGAACGGCGCGGCGCTTGAGGCTGTCCGGACGGTCGCAATACAGGCTGTCCTTGCGGACGTCGAAATACAGCGACGACAGGTCGCCGGTGCAGAACTCGATCACCGGACGGACCACGTCCTGGAAGCGGTATTCCTCGAACGCCTTCTTAACGTGGGCGTCCAGTTCCCACAGGCGGTGCAGGATGTACTGCTCCAGCGGCGGGAACTGCGAGTAATCGGTGATGCGCTCGTCTTCGGTGAAGCCGGCGACGGCCCCCAGCAGGTAGCGCACGGTGTTGCGCAGCTTGCGGTAGGCATCGACCGTGGTTTGCAGGATCTGCTTACCGATGCGCTGGTCTTCCGAATAGTCGACCATGGCCACCCACAGGCGCAGGATGTCGGCACCCGACTCCTTGATGACGGTCGCAGGGTCAACGGTGTTGCCCTTGGACTTCGACATCTTCTCACCCTTCTCGTCGAGGGTGAAACCGTGGGTCAGGACGGCATCGTACGGGGCGCGGCCACGCGAGCCGCAGCCTTCCAGCAGCGAGGACTGGAACCAGCCGCGGTGCTGGTCCGAACCTTCGAGATAGAGGTTCGCGGGCCAGTGCGACGGGCGGTCGCCGGTATAGCCGTGGGCCGGATCGCGGGCTTCCAGCGTGAAGGCGTGGGTCGAGCCGGAATCGAACCAGACATCGAGGATGTCGGTGATCTTTTCGTACTGGGCCGGATTGTGGTTGCCGAGGAACTGTTCGTCCGGTGCGGTGAACCACACGTCCGCGCCACCTTCGGCGACGGCGGCGACGATGCGGGCATCGACTTCGGGATCGATCAGCGGCTGGCCGGTGGTCTTGTCCACATACATGGCCAGCGGGGTGCCCCATGCGCGCTGCCGGCTGATCAGCCAGTCCGGGCGGCCCTCGACCATCGAGCGGATGCGGTTCTTGCCCGCGGCAGGGTGGAAGGCGGTGTTGTCCAGAGCGGTCAGGGCGCGCTCGCGCAGGGTCTCGCCGTTGGACAGTTCCTCATCCATGCGGATGAACCCCAATTTCTTGAAGTTAACTGGTTCATCCATGCGGATGAACCATTGGGGCGTGTTGCGGAAGATGACCGGAGCCTTGGAGCGCCACGAGTGCGGATAGGAGTGCTCGACGCGGCCACGGGCCAGGAGGTTGCCCGCCTCGATCAGCTTTTCCATCACCGCGCCATTGGCGGGGCCGAACTTGCCGGTCTTCTTGCCTTCGGTTTCCAGAACCTTGAGGCCCGCGAACAGCGGCACGTGCGGGTAATAGGCACCGTCGGCATCGACGGTATCCGGCACATCGCGGTGGCCGTGGGCCAGCCAGACGGCATAGTCGTCCGCGCCGTGGCCGGGGGCGGTGTGGACAAAGCCCGTACCGGCATCGTCGGTCACGTGGTCGCCCGACAGCAGCGGCACGGTGAAGCCATAGCCGCTGTGCATTTCCGACAGCGGGTGGGCGCATTCCAGACCCGACGGGTCGATATCGTAGATGCGGGTGAACTCGGCCACCTTGGCGGCCTTGAACACGTCACCGGCCAGCTTGTCGGCGATGATGAAGCGGTCGCCGGCCTTGGCCCACGGCTCGAACTCCAGACCCTCTTCCATGGCCGCGACTTCGTACAGGCCGTACTTGATCTCGGGGCCGTAGGAGATGGCGCGGTTGGCCGGAATGGTCCACGGGGTGGTGGTCCAGATCACGATGGACGGGGTCTGGTTGCGGAAGGCCAGCAGGTCGTCGGGATGGCTATCCGACATGCCGGTGACGGGGAATTTCACCCAGATCGTCGGCGAGACGTGGTCGTGGTACTCGACCTCGGCGTCAGCCAGGGCGGTGCGCTCGACCGGCGACCACATCACGGGCTTGGAGCCGCGATAGAGCTGGCCCGAGTTCTTGAAGCGGTGGAACTCGCCCACGATGGCCGCCTCGGACTTGAAGTCCATGGTGGCATAGCGGTTGGCGAAGTCACCCGTGATGCCGAGGCGCAGGAACTGGTCGCGCTGCAGGTCGATGAACTTGCCCGCATATTCGCGGCAGGCGGTGCGGAACTCTTCCTTCGAGACCTCGTCCTTGCGGCGGCCCTTCTTGCGGTATTCCTCTTCGATCTTCCATTCGATCGGCAGGCCGTGGCAGTCCCAGCCCGGAACATAGTCCACGTCCTTGCCCATCAGGAACTGCGAGCGGACGACGAAGTCTTTCAGCGTCTTGTTCAGGGCGTGGCCGATGTGGATGTCGCCGTTGGCATAGGGCGGGCCGTCGTGCAGCACGAACAGCGGTGCGCCCTCGGCCTGACGCTTGGCGCGCAGGGTGCCGTACAGGTCGCCCCACTTTTCGAGGATTTCCGGCTCCTTCTTCGGCAGCCCGCCGCGCATCGGGAAGTCGGTTTCCGGCAGGAAGACGGTGTCGCGGTAATCGCGGCCAGCGGTCTCGGTCGTGGTGTTGTCGGCGTCGGACATGGATTGTCTTTTTCGTCTAAGCGCACGGCATCCCGATCAGGGGATGCGAATAATGTGTGGCAGTTTAGCGTGAAGTGAGGCTCGCGCCCAAGGCGCAGTGCATCAAGGCGTTCGGATATGTCGATCCCGGCGCGCGCGGGGCGGTTCCGCCCCAGTCTCCAAGATAGGGCTTGGAGCGCTACGCCGGGCGGCTAATCGAAATCGTGCGTGTCACGCAAAAGGTCATGCGGGCGATGTAGCAAGAGCGGCGGCATCAGGCCAGACCCGACTTGCCGCCAATCCGCGCCGGAGTAGTCTGTCGGCGAGGGAGAACAGGGAGGATCGCTATGAAGCTTTATCTGTCGGGGGCAGTGTTGGCCTTGGCTCTGGGAGCGGTGGCCTGCTCGCAGCCTGCCGAGCCGGAAGCGCCGCCTGCGCCCAAGCTGATTGGGCGCGAGGCGGCCAAGGCGGCGGGCGAGGTTTCTCCCGAGGCATTCGTGCGTGCCCTGTATGCGGTCTATCAGAACCCACCCGCCGAGCCTGTTGCGCCGGGGCGTGACGAGCTGATGCAGCGCAGCCTGAACGCCATGATCTTCTATGACTGGCGCAACGCCCGCGACGCTGGAAGAAAGCCCTACCTGCAGAACGATCCGGTCTGTGACTGCACGGGTGGGGAGGTGGTGCTGAAATCGGTGAAGATCACCGAGGGCGAGCGCAACTATGCCGACGCCGATGTGGTGTTCACCGTTGACGGCACCGAGAAGTCGCAAGTCGTCAAACTGGAAAAGGAAGGCGGCCGCTGGAAGGTGCTGGACATCGTCAAGCCGGGCGAAAAGCCGCTGACCGAACAGCTACTGGCGGTCATCGAAGGGTAAGGGGGATGGCCCCGCATGGCGGGACCATCATGAACGCTACTCTATCGGGTCAGGCCGTAGTGTAGGGCCAGCGCCTGTAGTCCCTGTTTCAGGACGGTCTTGCCCTGACGGCGGCGTAAGGACAGTTCCTGTTCCGCAAGCTGGAGCGACGATCCGCGCACGCACACATGTTCCAGCATGGCGCGAAGGCGGGGACCGGCGGCGTTTAATGCGGCCTCGACGCGGCTTGAAGCGCTGATGGCACGGTCGGTTGGCTCGATGCGGGCGGGGGCGGCGCCGGACTGGCTGCGGGGCAGGCCATCCCAGCGCATGGTCAGGGACGGCCCCGCAAGGGCGACCTCGGCGTCCTGCCTCAGCCTTTCTCCCGCCGCGACCTCTTCGGGGGTCAGCCATGGGCGGCCGCTGTGGTCCTTGCGGCGGGCCAGCCATGCGATAGGGCTTTCCCCCAGATTGGCGGTGACGGTGGTGGCGCGGCCATCGGGCTGCATCAAGGTGCGCTCGCCGATGATCTGGCCCAGCCGACCTGCGGGCGGGGAGGGCGGTTCGCTGTTGCCTCGCCGTGCCTGCCAGCCGCCGCCGTGGCGACGCCGCAGACCGGGGGTCTGGACCATGGCGCGGAAGGCGGCCTCGTCCAGTGTCAGGACCACGCGGCCCCGACGGTCGCCGCCCAGTCGCAGGGGATAGCCGGAACTGGTTTCATCCAGCCATGCATCGGGGCGCTCCATCAGGCGGCGGGCGCGTTCGGTCAGGCGGGCGGTGCTCATCGGCGCACCTTCAGGCCCTGTTCGGGCGCTAGATCGACCAGAGGCATGTCCATGACACCGCGAAGAGCCCCCTCAAGCCCGTCCATCAGCAGGTCATAGTCATTGCGGTCGCGCTCGTCCTCGGCCCAGCGGCAGGCGGTCGAGGCTGTGGCGCGGTTGAGGCCAAAGGCGTGGGCCACCCGCTCTAGCGGCCAGCCATAGGATACGTGCGCCAGATACATGGCCGACCAGCGCGCGCGACAAGCCCTAAGCCGGACCCGCTCGCGTCTGTTCATTTCCTCGACGGGAATGTGAAAGGCCAGCGCCGACAAACTGAGGGCGGCGTCGGCCCTGATGCGGTCTCCTTCAAGTACGGGAACGCGGTAAGCTTCCATCACTCGGTAATCTCCCAACTCCGAACGTAGATCGCATCATGAGGTGCGCGGTCGGGCTGGCTAGGAAAATGTTCCTACTGTGCGTCAGCTTCGGACGTTCTCCCTTGTAAAGCTTGGCTTTGGCGGACTCGTGATCGGTGAATTGGTTGGGGATAGTTCGCCTGACAGGCGAACAGGGCCATCCGGGCGAACCGAATTCTTCGAAAAATTAAAGAATCATTGACTCGCCCTCTAGACGGCGATTCGCAAATCAGCCTAGGCGTTTCATATCGGGACCCGTTAACCATTTCTAAGCCTTTTAATCGTTAACGTACGAACAAGGTTACCCGGATCGCGCAGTAGGCGCGGTTTCAGCCAAGCTTTGCCTGGAGGGGCATTAATGCGCGTCCTGTTGATTGAAGATGATCACGCCACGGCTCAAAGCATTGAGCTGATGCTGAAGTCGGAAGGCTTCAACGTTTACACCACCGATCTGGGTGAAGAAGGCATCGATCTGGGTAAGATCTATGACTACGACCTGATCCTGCTTGACCTCAACTTGCCAGACATGAGCGGCCTTGAGGTTCTGCGCCAGCTGCGCAACGGCAAGGTCAATACTCCGGTCATGATCCTCTCGGGCAGCCACGAGATTGAAACCAAGGTCAAGACCTTCGGCGGCGGTGCCGACGACTATCTGACCAAGCCGTTCCACAAGGATGAGCTGATTGCCCGCACCCACGCCGTGGTGCGCCGCTCCAAGGGCCATGCCCAGGCCATCATCCACACCGGCGAGATTGCTGTGAACCTCGACGCCAAGACCGTCGAAGTGAACGGCCACCGTGTCCACCTGACCGGTAAAGAATACCAGATGCTGGAGCTGCTCTCCCTGCGTAAGGGCACGACCCTGACCAAGGAGATGTTCCTGAACCACCTGTACGGTGGCATGGACGAGCCGGAACTGAAGATCATCGACGTCTTCATCTGCAAACTGCGCAAGAAGCTGGCGACCGCAGCCGGTGGCAAGCACTACATCGAAACCGTCTGGGGCCGTGGCTATGTGCTGCGCGACCCGTCGGAAGTCGGCCAGATCATCGCCGCCTGATCCGATCCGGAACCTTGATAAGACGCCCGCTGGAAACAGCGGGCGTTTTTCATTTCAGCGCTGTTTCCAGAGCCAGTCGGCGGGCAGGCCCATACGCACGCAGGACTGTCCGGCAGGCGACTGTCTCAGAGGGAAGCGCTCGGCACCTTGGGCGAGCGCCTTCACCAGCGGGCGCTGCCATGGGGCCAAGCCATCGGCGGGTTTGAGGCCGACGATCGTCGCCACTTCCTGAGGGACCATGTCGATGGCCGCGCGGATCAGCAGGTGCTGGACCGGACGGGCATAGGCCGGAAAGGCATTGGCCCGCCGCATGATGTCGAGGAACTCGAACACGATGGGCGAGGGGGTCAGGTGCGGCAGCATGGCGGCCAGTTGCTCCTGCCATTCGGCCTCGGATTTCGGGGCACCCACGGCACCGTAATGGACGGCGGTGGGATAGGCGTCGGACCATGCGCGGTCGCGCTCCTGTGGCGACAGGGGGCGCACAAAGCGATGGAAGGCCTCGGTAAAGCCATAGCCCGCCGTGGCCTGTACCCAGTCCAGCAGGACCGGATCATTGGCGTTATAGGCCTGTCCGTCGTCGGCGGTGCCGGTCACGCGGGAATGGCGGCGGCGGATGCCCGCGATCATGGCCTCGGCCTTGGAGGCGGGGGCATAGACGGTGACCATGGCAGCCAGACCTGTGCGCTTCAGACGCGGCACCGGATCGGTACGGAAGCTGGTGTGGTCCCACACGCCCGAGCGGACCCGCGCCTCGGCCAGTTCGAGGATAACGGCTGTGACCCCGCCGATGAAAAGGCTGATCGGGTTTTTGAAAACCTGCCACGAGATGCTGTCGTGAGGGATCAGGGCCGCCTCGCCATTGGGGGCCGTGAAGTCGAAACGCGGCATGTCATCCGGCTGCATATAGTCGGCAGCGGCTATGTCGAGGCGGCGCTGGATCGGCTCGGTCAGGGACGGGGAGGCCATATTCAGTAAACCTTTGCCACGCGCGCCTGTTCCGTCATTGGGACTGGAGCCAGCTTTCGGTCAGGGCACGGGCAACGGTGGTGGGCTGGCCAGAGGCGTCAAAGGCCAGCGGGCTGTCGCGGCCATCGTCGTGCGGCGGACGACGCAGCCATGAGTCCGTATCCCGAACGCCCCAGAGTGTTAATCCATACCGCTGTTGTTCAGGTAACCTTGAATAAGCAGCGGTTAATTCTCTAACGCGATCAAACTGTTGCCTGTTCCGGTATGAAACACTTCTGACATCGGGAGGGCCACCTTCGCGGCGGCGCGAGGCGTCGAGTTCGGAGATATGAAGCGGCAATCCGAACTGGGCCGCTTCATGGATGAAGGCGCTAATCTGGCCCTCGGGGATTTCGATATCGAGGTGGCTCTGGGTGCCGATGCCTCCGATGGGAGCCCCCGCCTTCAATAGTTGCTCGACCAGTTTGAGGAAGGTCGCGCCCTTCTTGGGATTGTTCTCGAGATTATAGTCGTTGAGGAAAAGAACAGCCTTTGGATCGGCTTGTTTGGCCTGCTCAAAGGCGCGGACAATGTGGTCGATGGGGCCAAGGGTCTCGGCCCAGTGATGGTGGCGCAGGCCGTCGCCGTCCTCGGCCACTGCCTCGTTGACCACATCCCAGCCGCGCACCCGTCCGGCATAGCGGCCCGCGACGGCGGCGATATAGCGGTCGAACCGCTGGCCGTATTCGGCGCGGGACAGACCGCGAAAGGCCTCCTCGCCCTGTGAGTACCAGATCAGGGTCGTGCCATGCAGGGCCATGCCGTGGCTGTCGCACCATGAGGCAATGCGGTCAGGTGCATCGAAGCGATAGCCGTCGGGGGTGAGGATGTATTCCATCTTCATCTCCCACTCGGGCGTGATCTGGTTGTAATGCTCCAGCGCCAGCCGCGTCCATGCGGGATCGTCAAGCTGGCCCGTCATGGCGCAGGTGCCGACGCGGTAGGGCGCAATCGATTTGAGGGGAGGGACGGCGGTGTCCGGCTGGGCCGAAGCCCTACAGCCCGATGCCATCAATCCTGCCGCGCCGAGAAGTAGTGAACGACGCGAAGGCATACGGGGATCAGCCCGCGTTTCGGCGGCGCAGGCCCATTTCGTCAAATGTCGCGGCCTCGCGGCGGTTGGCCTCGATACGCTTGTTCACGCGGGTCGTCTCCGCGACATGCTCGAACTTTTTCAGTTCCTCGAAGGCGGCGGTCAGGGCGTCTCGGGCACCCTCTTCCTCGCGCAGCAGCGCTTCGACCATGCCCTCGGCATTGGCGCGGCGCAGCTTCCAGCCATTCAGATAGGCGCGAAGCATGGCGGCATGTTGGGGATCGGCGCTGGCCTGCGCCTTTTCACCCTCGGCCTCGGCGTCCAGCATGACCAGCTTCATCTCCGCATCGGCGCGGCGAGCGGCGATCTCGGCCATGCGCTTTTGCAGGGTCTCGACCTCATAGTTGGTGAGGCGGATCAGGGATTGCGCCCATGCGGTCATGCGGCTTCTCCGGTCAAGCTTCTAGCATGCCCATGTTGAGGATGGATTCAAGCCGGTCGAAACTGTCGGCCAGACGGGTTACGTCTTCCTTATCCTGACGCAGGAAGTCTTCCAGCATCGGGTTCAGGGCGATGGCGCGGTCCACGATGGGGTCGGCCCCGCTGCGGTAGGCGCCGATCTTGATCAGCTCTTCCATATTGGCATAGGCCGACAGGCACTGGCGGGCGCGGCGGTTCAGCTCGCGCTCGCGCGGGGTCTGGCAGTCTGGCATGGTCCGGCTGACGGATTTCAGCACGTCGATGGCGGGGAAGCGGCCGCGCTCGGCGATCTTGCGGTCCATGACGATGTGACCGTCCAGAATACCGCGCACCGCATCGGCGATGGGCTCGTCATGGTCGCCGCCATCCACCAGCACGGTGAACAGGGCGGTGATGGGACCCGCCTGACGGCCATCCGGCAGACGCGGGCCGGGTCCGGCGCGTTCCAGCAGCTTGGGCAGTTCGGTAAAGACGGTCGGGGTATAGCCCTTGGTCGTCGGTGGCTCGCCCGCAGCCAGACCGATCTCGCGCTGGGCCATGGCGAAGCGTGTGACCGAGTCCATCAGGCACAGGATTTCCAAGCCCTGATCCCGGAAATACTCGGCCACGGCCATGGTCATATAGGCGGCTTGGCGGCGTTTCAGGGCGGGCTCGTCCGAGGTGGCGACCACGACGACGGCGCGGCGCAGCCCCTCTTCGCCCAGCGTCTCCTCGATGAACTCGCGCACCTCGCGGCCCCGCTCGCCGATCAGGCCCACCACGACCACATCACAGGTGGCTTGGCGCGCCAGCATGGACAGCAGCACTGACTTGCCCACACCCGAGCCGGCGAAAATGCCCAGACGCTGGCCACGGCAGGTGGTGGTGAACACGTCCATCGAGCGCACGCCCAGATCTAGCCGCTCGCCCACGCGGTCGCGCGAGTGGGCGGGAGGCGGCGAGGCTTTCAGCGTATAGGGTTGCGGGCCTTGGGGCAGAGGGCCCTTGCTGTCGATGGGTTCGCCGAAAGCATCAATGATCCGGCCCAGCCATTGCGTCGTTGGGCTGACCGAGGCGGCGGCTTCGAGGATTTTGATATCGGCCCCCGGTGCCACGCCCTCGACGGGGCCATAGGGCATCAGGAGCGCCTTGGCGTCGCGGAAGCCGACGACCTCGGCGGGCAGGGGCGGCTGGCCACGGCGGCTGATCTCGGCGCGAGCACCCACGGCCAGACGCGACAGGCCGCCACGGCTTTCGATCAGCAGGCCATTAACGCCGGCCACCTTTCCGGTGACCACCAGCGGGTCGATTGACTGGGCGGCGGCGATCAGTTGGCGCAAGGCGCAAATCCAGTGCCCGAAGGGCTTTCGCAGAAAGGTGAACCTTTGCTGTGCCCAACTATGGTTAACCAGACGTAAATTCTGGCCTGAGGATTTTGACGTAACGCTGTCATCACGAAAACACAGGTTTTCTGGGCCAGCCTTTACGGGACAAGGCTGAAACCCAACCAAGGCTCGGAAAAAGCGACAATGTTCAAACGGTCGGCCCCCGTGGCGCAGAACAATAGCCGTCTTCAAGAGCTGGAGCGCCGCATGGATGCGATCGGTCGCTCGCAAGCGGTGATCGAATTTCAGCTGGACGGCACCATCATCGATGCCAATGAAAACCTGCTGAAGACCATGGGCTATACGCTGGACGAGATCCGCGGCCAGCATCACCGCATGTTCATGGATCCGGCAGAGGCCGCGACACCTGAGTACGCCGCCTTCTGGCGCGAGCTGAACGAAGGCCGGTTTGTCGCCAAGAAGTTCCGCCGCATGGCCAAGGGCCAGCGCGAGGTGTGGCTGGAGGCCAGCTATAATCCGGTGCTGGACGAGAATGGCCGCGCCATCAAGGTGGTCAAGCTGGCCATCAACATCACCGAGGCCGAACAGGCCGCCCGTCGGGCCGAGGCCGAGCGCAAGAGCGCCGAGGCCGCCCAGACGCGACTGGTCGAAATCCTGGCCGATAACCTGTCCAAACTGTCCGAAGGCGACCTTCGTGCGGAGATCGACGCCCCGCTGGATGGCGCGCACCAGCGTGTGAAGGATGACTTCAACGGCGCGACCGCCAGCCTGCGTCAGGCGTTGGATCAGGTGCTGGATGCGGTGGCCGTGCTGAAAACCGGCTCCGAAGAAATCGCCAACTCGGCGGATGATCTGTCCCGCCGGACCGAGCAGCAAGCCGCCAGTCTTGAGGAAACGGCTGCGGCGCTGGACGAGATCACCGCGACGGTGCAACGCAGCGCGGAAGGGGCACGTCAGGCCTCGACCGCTGCTGTCGAAGCCCGCGCCGAGACGGAACGTTCGGGCGAGGTCATGCAGAAGGCACAGACCGCCATGGACGGCATCAGCCGCCGCTCGGCCGAGATTGGCGACATCATCGGGGTGATCGACGAGATCGCCTTCCAGACCAACCTTCTGGCTCTGAATGCCGGTGTCGAGGCGGCGCGGGCAGGCGAGAGCGGTCGCGGGTTCGCGGTCGTTGCCTCTGAGGTGCGCACCCTGGCCCAGCGCTCTGCCGAAGCGGCCAAGGAGATCAAGGCACTGATCTCGGCCTCGGCGCACGAAGTGGCCGAGGGTGTGAAACTGGTCGGTGAATCCGGTCGTGCACTGGAGAATATCGCCGCCAAGGTGGCCGAAATGGATGCGCTGGCTGCCGAAATCGCTGCGTCCTCGCAAGAACAGGCGACCGGTCTGGGTCAGGTCAATGCCGCTGTGAACCAGATGGATCAGGTGACCCAGCAAAACGCCGCCATGGTCGAGGAAACCACGGCTGCGGCCACCGCCCTGCAAAACGAAACCCGCCAGTTGGCCAGCCTTGTGACCCGCTTCAATACCGGGCGCACAGCGCAGTCGCGCAGCCAACAAATGGCACCCCGGGAACCAAATCCCGCCGATAATCGCTTACGGGGCGGAATGTCTCCCGCTCTCGCAAGTCAGAGATCTCGTCTTAAAGCTGCCGTCAACGGTCCCCCCGCCGAAGACTTTGTAGAGTTTTAAGACGAGGCGGCCCTGGTCACTTACTGGGCGGGGGGGGGGGGCGGCGGGGCGGGGCCGGCGGGGGGCGCCCGCGGGAGGGGCAGGAAGG
>NZ_CAMZFB010000051.1 GCF_947305955.1 uncultured Brevundimonas sp. | reverse complement strand
ATCTCGACCTCGCGATAGGCGATCCCTACCGAGCTTTGGACCGGCCCGCGACGCCACGCCACACCGATGGCGGCATCACCGAGGGTATGGCCGACATCCTGACTGAGACCCTCGCGGTGAAGGGCACCGTCCGTGCCACGGGTCAGGTTGTAGCCCACGGCTCTGCGCGAACCGGAAGCAAAGATGTACCAGCGCGGCTTGTCGCCAAAGGCTTCGTCGCCATCGGGGGCCATGTCCTCGATCCCGCGTCCCAGTTTAAGGGTCGCTCCAGCCATGGCGGTGGTGCCGCCGCGTCCGAAGCCCAGTCCGGCGCGCGGAGTCAGCGAGACTTCGATCCCCGAAGGCGTCGTCTCGTTGAAGGCTTCCCAGTCCTGATGCCATTCCACATGGGTGGTGGGATTGCGGGTGTCGGGCCGCGACAGGGCCAGTGGGCTGTCCAGCACGGAGACGGTGCGGACGGTCCATGTCTCGTCGCCATGGACGACGCTGCGGGTGGTGATGTCGGCGTTGGGCTGGCCAAAACGCTGGGCGGCGGTGTCGCTCGCGACCGTCCAGTCCATGGTCTGGGCGAAGGATACAACAGGCGAGGCGCAGACCATGGCAGCCAACAGGACAGAGCGCTGCAGCGTATGTGACTGCTGACGTCTTCTGTCCCTTCCCATCGTTCCCGTCCCATCTGATCTTGGGTCAATTAACGCCCATGTCAGACGAACGACGCCGCCCGAGGGGAAGTTCCCGGGCGGCGTCATAATGTCCCTAGATGCCGTGTGGCCTTACTGGCAGGCCAGGCACTCGTCGTAGTCGGTGCGGGCGGCAGAGAAGAGGTCCGGTTGGTTCGGATCGATCTCTTGCTCTTCCTTGGTGTCGGCACCGGCGAAGGCGGCGCGCTGAACCGACTTGGAGCGCAGGTAGTAGAGCGACTTCACGCCGCGTTCCCACGCCGACCAGTGCAGCATGTGCAGGTCCCACTTGTTCACATCGCCCGGCACGAACAGGTTCAGCGACTGGGCCTGACAGATTTCCGGCGCGCGGTCGGCGGCCAGTTCGATCAGCCAGCGCTGGTCCAGTTCGAAGGCGGTCTTGTAGATGCCCTTCTCGTCGTCCGAGAGGAAGTCGAGGTGCTGGACCGAGCCTTCGTGCTCGAGGATCGAGCTCCAGACGGCGTCGGTGTTCTTGCCCTTCTCCTCGAGCAGGCGCTCGAGATAGGGGTTCTTGACCGCGAACGAGCCCGACAGGGTCTTGTGGGTATAGATGTTGGCCGGGATCGGCTCGATACCTGCCGAGGTGCCGCCGCAGATGATCGAGATCGACGCGGTCGGGGCAATCGCCATCTTGTGCGAGAAACGCTCCATCACACCGCGCTCGGCCGCGTCGGGGCAGGGGCCCTTTTCCTCGGCAAGGGTGCGGCTGGCCTTGTCGGCCTCGCGACGCAGGTGTTTGAACAGTCGCATGTTCCACGACTTTGCCATGGCGGATTCAAACGCCACGCCCTGCGACTGCAGGAAGGAGTGGAAGCCCATCAGGCCCAGACCCACCGAACGCTCGCGCATGGCCGAATAGACGGCTTGCGACATCGACGACGGGGCGCGGTCGATAAAGTCCTGCAGGACGTTGTCGAGGAAGCGCATCAGGTCCTCGACGAAGCGCGGCTCTTCGCGCCATTCGAGGAAGGTCTCGGCATTGACCGACGACAGGCAGCACACGGCGGTGCGTTCCTTGCCCAGGTGGTCCTTGCCGGTGGCCAGCATGATTTCGGCGCACAGGTTCGACTGCTTGACCGACAGGCCCAGCTCGCGCTGGTGCTGGGCCAGCTGGCGGTTCACCGTGTCCGAGAAGATCAGGTACGGCTCGCCCGTCTGCATGCGGATCTCGAGGATCTTGGTCCACAGCGAGCGGGCATCGACGGTCTTGCGGACCTCGTTGTTCTTGGGCGAGCGCAGGTCGAAGCTCTTGCCGTCGCGGACGGCCTCCATGAACTCGTCAGTGATCGAAATGCCGTGGTGCAGGTTCAGGGACTTGCGGTTGAAGTCGCCCGACGGTTTGCGGATTTCGAGGAATTCTTCGATTTCGGGGTGGTGGATGTCCAGATAGACAGCCGCCGAGCCGCGACGCAGCGAGCCTTGGGAAATGGCCAGCGTCAGCGAGTCCATCACGCGGATGAAGGGGATGATGCCCGAGGTCTGGCCTGCGCCCTTGACCTGTTCGCCGATGGAGCGGACGCCGCCCCAATAGGTGCCGATGCCGCCGCCGTTGGAGGCCAGCTGGACGTTTTCGTTCCAGACGTTCTGGATGCCGTCCAGACTGTCGTTCACCGCGTTCAGGAAGCAGGAGATCGGCAGGCCGCGATCCGCACCGCCGTTCGACAGGACCGGCGTGGCAGGCATGAACCACAGTTTGGACATATAGTCGTACACGCGCTGGGCGTGTTCGGCGTCGTCGGCGAAGGCCGTGGCGACGCGGGCGAACATGTCTTGATAGCTTTCGCCCGGCAGGAGGTATCGATCCTCGAGCGTCTTCTTGCCGAAATCTGTCAACAGGTCGTCACGGGAACGGTCTAGCTTGAGGCTACCCGGTACCACTTCCAACCTCGGCTTATATGCCTTTAATCCCGTTGAAACTTCGGACAAATCCGTCGTCTTGAGAGCTTCGCCGCCTGCCATCGCTACAACCCGTCAACTTTGTGGATAACGCCAGATGTTGTGGGGACAACACCATTTACACCTAAATCTTGGGTTAATCGGCGCTCGGGTTCAAATTCTTTAATTTCAATTTGAGCGAATTTTTCGCTTGCCACCGACAGCGCTTGATCTGCTCCGGTAATGGCCCGATCCTATGCCACGGTTTTGTCGCAATTTATTCAGAATCGACCCGTCGCGGGACGGAACGCTTCGTATCAAGGAGCCGTTGTTCGCCACATGACCGCCCACCCAATCGCCTTCACGGCCCGCGTCCTGCGCACGGCACGCAACGAAATCGGAATCGTCACGCCCCTGTTGGTGGGGGCGATAGGACTGGCGGTCTTTGCGGCCATTGCCGACGGAGTGGCCGAGGGCGATCGGCAGACCTTTGACTGGACAATATTGCGCTGGCTGCGGCCCGATGCGGCTGATCCCGGAAGGCTGATCGGGCCATGGTGGCTGCAGGAGGCGGCCATCGATATCACCTCTTTGGGCGGTATTTCGGTGCTGGTCGTGTTCGCGCTGATCTTCAGCTTCTTCCTGTGGGTCAGTCGAAAGCGGCTGTCGGCCCTGTTGCTGGTGGTGGCACTGGCGGGCGGGGTGGCGCTGTCCGAAGGGCTCAAGACCTTGTTCGATCGCCCACGGCCGCCCGTTGAATATCAGGCGGTGGAAACCCTTAACGCCAGCTTCCCCTCGGGGCATGCGCTTCTGGCGACGGTCTTTTACCTGACCATCGGGGTTATGGTGGCCCGCGCCTTTCCGCGTAACCGGATGAAGACCTATGTGGTGGCGTGGTCGGTGGTGCTGGTGCTGCTGATCGGGATCACGCGCATCTATCTGGGGGCACACTGGGCCACCGATGTGCTGGGCGGTTGGGGCATCGGTGCCTTCTGGGCCATGCTTTTGTGGTTCGTGGCCTATCTGCTGGAACGGCGCCAGCGCGTGCATATGTCGCGCCTTCAGGACGAGCCTTAACGGCCCTGCCTCGACCAAGGTCTAGAGGCTGATAGCCGAAATCGGGGTTAGCCATTTCACAGACTATGGATTTGCGGCCCGCGTCGGCGGCCCGCGCAGAGCAAGGTTAGTGATGAGCGATTTCAAGGCCCTGTATGCGGAACGACTGATGGCTGCTGACCAAGCGGCCGCAACCATTGCCGACGGCAGCAAGCTGGCCATGGGGCTTGGCTTGTCCCAGCCGCCGGCGCTGATGCGGGCGTTGGCCGACCGTGCGCTGGCGGGCGATATCGCCGATGTGAACCTCTATTACATGCTGGGTTTCCAGAATGCGGGCGAGAGCATCCTGCAATATGAGGTGACCGAGCGCATCCGCCCCTACAGCCTGTTCCACGGCGGTATCGAGCGCGCACTGGACAAGCGCGGACTGGCCGAGGGTCGTCAGGGCGTCTGGTATATCCCGACCTCCTTCCAGCAGGTGCCGAGCGTTCTGGTCGATCAGGTCAAGGTCGATACCCTGATCACGACCGTCTCGCCGATGGACGAGGACGGCTATCTGTCGTTTGGCCTGAACCCCGACTATGCGATGGCGGTGGCCCGCTCGGGCGCGCGTCTGGTGCTGGAGGTCAACGAGAACTTCCCGCGCGTCGGCGGCGACAACCGCATCCACATCTCTCAGGTCGCGGCGGTAGTGGAAAACACCGTCCCCCTGATCGAGGTCGGCAAGGCGGCCCTGACCTCAAACGATGAAAAGATCGGTGCCATCATCGCCGATATGATCGAAGATGGTGCCACCTTGCAGATGGGCATTGGTGCCCTGCCTGACGCTGTCTGCGCCGCCCTGTTCAATCACAAGGATCTGGGCATCCATACCGAGCTGATGACGCCGGGCCTGATCGAGCTGATGAAGGCGGGCGTGATCAACAACAGCCGCAAGAACATCCATAAGGGCAAGGCCGTGTTCGCTTTTGCCATGGGCAGCCACGACGACTATGCCTTCATCAACGAAAACCCTGACTTCGAGGGCTATGGCGTTGATTATATCAATAATCCGGCGGTCATCGCCCAGAACGACAAGGTGGTCTCGGTCAATGCCACGCTTCAGGTCGACCTGTTTGGCGCGGCCTGCTCCGAATATCTGAACGGTCGCCAGTTCACCGCCGCCGGAGGCCAGCTGGACTTTGTGCGCGGCGCGGGCATGTCCAAGGGCGGCAAGTCGATCATCGCCTGCCACTCGACCGCGGCCAAGGGCAAGGTCTCGCGCATTGTGTCCAAGCTGGATGGTCCGGTGACTACGCCGCGCAATGATGTTCAATGGGTCGTGACCGAGCATGGTGCCGTCAACCTGCGCGGCCTGACCGACAGCGAGCGCGCCCGTGCCCTGATCGGCATCGCCGATCCGTCCTTCCGCGAAAGCCTTGAGGCCGACGCCAAGGCGCTGGGGCTCATCTAGGCAGACCCACCCCCGCTAAAGACCAAGCCCGCTGTGTCCTTGGATGCAGCGGGCTTTTTTGTCCCCAGCACGCCCCACAGTTGTCTGGTCTAAAATCCCTATATCTAGTGGGTGATTGAAATTTGATCGCAAAATAGCCGCCAAGCGCGCTTGCGAAACAGGGGCGGTTAGCCGCATGGTAGGGACAACGAATCCCACCCTACAGTTCCTTGTCAGGACCACGCGATGAATGCCCATTCCTCGATCATCCAGCCCGGCACGGCCGGTCTGCTGACCCCGTCGGCCGCCTACAAGCCCTTCCGCTATCCGTGGGCCTTCGACATGTGGAAGAAGCAGCAGCAGGTCCACTGGATGCCCGAGGAAGTGCCGCTGGGCGAGGACGTCAAGGACTGGGCGGCCAAGCTGGATGACAACGAGCGCAACCTGCTGACCCAGATCTTCCGCTTCTTCACCCAAGCGGACATCGAGGTTCAGGACAACTACATGGAACGCTACGGTCGCGTGTTCAAACCGACCGAGGTGAAGATGATGCTGGCGGCCTTCGCCAACATGGAAACCATCCACATCGCGGCCTATGCCCTGCTGCTCGAAACCATCGGCATGCCCGAGAGCGAGTTCGGTGCCTTCATGGAATACGAGGCCATGAAGGACAAGCACGACTACATGGGCCAGTTCGGGGTGGAAACCGATGCCGACATCTGCCGCACCCTGGCGATGTTTGGTGGCTTCTCCGAAGGGCTGCAGCTGTTCGCGTCGTTTGCGATGCTGATGAACTTCCCGCGCCAGAACAAGATGAAGGGCATGGGCCAGATCGTGTCTTGGTCGGTGCGCGACGAAAGCCTGCACTGCGAAGGCATCATCAAGCTGTACCACGCTTTCAACAAGGAAACCGGTGCCGTCACCAAGGCCGTGGCCGACGACATCGTCGACAACTGCAAGACGGTGGTCGACATGGAAGACAAATTCATCGACCTCGCCTTCGAGCTGGGTCCGGTGAACGGCATGACGCCGGACGACATCAAGCAGTACATCCGCTTCATCGCCGACTGGCGTCTGCGCCAGCTGCAACTGCCGGAAGTGTACGGCGTGAAGGAAAATCCGCTGCCGTGGCTGCAGGCCCTGCTGTCGGGTGTCGAGCACGCCAACTTCTTCGAAGCGCGCGCGACCGAATATTCCAAGGCTGCGACCCAAGGCTCGTGGCACGGTGCCGACGGCGTGTGGGACAGCTTCGATGCGCTGATGAAGAAGCGCAAGGAACAGCCCGCCGATCACGGCTGATCGGGCAGACAGATGAAAAAGAAAGGGCGCGGGAGTTCATCCCGCGCCCTTTTCGTTTGCCAATAGACTGCGACTTATTCGGGGGCGCAGCGGGCGCGGTTGCCAGCCACGCAGGCTTCCCAGTCGGCACGGGCGCGGGCATGGGCGGCCAGTTGGGCTTCATAGCGTTCCTGCGCCTCGCGGTCCTCGCGGGCGATGCGGGCCGTTTCGGCATCCACGCGGGCCAGTTCGGTTTCATACTCGGCGCGCGCCTTGTCGTATTTGGCCTGATTGGCGCGGTCTTCCATCTCGGCCAGATCGTTCTGCTCGAGAATCTCGGCGTTCAGGGCGCGGGTAACGCGTTGTTCCGCGGGCGACTGGCGCTCGGTATCGCGCAGGGCCTCGGCCACCGGATCGGCAGACTTCTGGCTTTGGGCCATGCCGCTGACGGGCAGGCCAAGGGTGACGGCGGTAGCGAGGATAACAGCAGTTCTAAACATGGGCGTTGGCTCCTGTTGGAGTTGGGGTTTCCTCAAGACGACTGGTCGTCTCCGCGCGTGGCAGTGTCAGTTCGAATATGGCCCCTTCCGGGCCGGATTCAATAAGGCGAAGCTCGCCCCCATGGTTGGCGGCCAGTTCGCGAGAGATGGTCAGGCCAAGTCCCGTGCCGTCGGATTTGGACCCGCTGACAAAGGCGTCAAACAGGCGGTCGGCCAGCCGCACGGGGATGCCCGGACCATTATCGGCAATGCGGATGATGGACAGGCCGTCCTCTTCGCAGGCGGACACGGCAATCTGGCCCTCGCGAGCATTGCCGGACGCTTCGATGGCTTGACGGGCATTACGCATCAGATTGACGAAGATGCGGTGCAGTTGGTCAGGGTCCGCCGTGACGACAAAGCGCGACGGCAGGTCGGTCACCAGCCGCACGCCATCGTCGGACAGCCCCGCATCCTCGGCGGCGGCAGCCACAGCGCGGGCCAGTAACAGGCGGTGGCGCTCGGGCGCGGGTTCTTCGGACTTGCCGTATTCCAGCACATTGCGCGCCAGCCCTGCGGCACGGCCCAGCGCCCTTTCCAGACGGGGCAGGGCCTTGGCTACCAGCGGGTCAGACGAGGACGACAGACGCTCGGACGCCATTTGGGCCGAGGTCAGCATATTGCGCAGGTCGTGGTTGATCTTGGCCACGGCCTCGCCCAGCGCCACCAGACGGGCGCGCGAACGCAGCGACTGGCGCACCTCTTCCTGCATCGAGGCCAGTTCGCGCTCGACGCGACCGATCTCGTCATGGCGGTCCGACGGCGGCTCGGGGATGCTTTCGGGGTCGGCGGCGAACCGTTCGATCGAGCGCGTCACGCGCTGGAGTGGCTGCAGCACAAGGAACGACAGGCCCAGCCACAGTAGGCCACCGGCCACCAGTGCAATGATCAGCGACACGATCAGATTGCTGATGATGAAGCTGTGAAGTTCGATCTTCAGAGGTTGGGCGGGGGCGAGGATCTCGATCAGATCGCCGGAACGGTAACGCGGCGTGGCCTGCACCCGCAGGCTGCGGTCAGGGTGGCCGAACAGGGTCCGCCACGGATCGAGCAGTTTGGAGCCGATGCTGCGGTTACGTAGATCGATCAGATCGGGCGTGCGCGGCAGGTTGGGTGCCTGCAGCAGTAGACGCCGCACGCCTTGCTCGCCCACGACGACGGATTGCACACCGCCGATGGTCAGCAGCTGCTCGGCGGTGGTGTCCTCGACCGCCGAGTAGGGCAGGGCCTCCACCCCCACAGACGCCAGTTCCGCCGCCTGCAGGCGGTCGCGCAGCCAGCGCTCCTGGAAGGATGCGGCGCTGGGGACAAGGATCATTCCGGCGACCAGCAGCGTAAACGCCACCGTCAGCAGCAGCAGCCGTGCGGTCAGTCCGTCGGGCCCGTGCGGGCGCAGGCGCTCCTCCGTCGCCTTGGCGAAGGGGATACGCAGTTTGGAGAGCGGATTGAGGGGCGGCGTCGTCACGTCACAATCAATATCAGTTCCCGGCGCTTTCGTCCGCATCGGCATTCCCATAACGCGAACGAAGCAGCTTTAGTCCCAGCGGCAATATGACCGACAGGAAGGCGACACCGGTCAGGGGCCACACAAACTCCCGCGCCAGAGAGGCCACATTCGGATTCTGACCGCTGGCCAAAACCTCGCTCAGCCCGCTGCCGATCCAGCAATAGATGATATGCGCGGGCAGAAGGCCGATGAAGGTGGCAATCATATAGGGGCGCAAGGGCGCGGCCATGATGCCTGCGGCCACATTGATCATGTGGAAGGGCACAGAAACGATCAGGCGGGCCGTCAGGACGTAGGAGAAGGTATTGCGCTCCACCCCATCGCAAATCTTCTTCAACAGGCCCTGATCACGCTCTGCGCGGCGTCTGAGGCCATCACCGAGGGCGGTGCGCCCTGCATAATAGACGGCCAGCGCCCCGACCGTGGCGGCAAAGGCCGTCGCCACCCCGCCGACCCACGGCCCGAACAGATAGCCTGCGGTCAGGGTGATAAAGACCACGCCCGGCACCACACTGGCCGTCAGAATGGCGAAAAGGGCCATCAGGCCGAGCAGAACGAGGATATAGTGGCGCTCGACCCAGCCGGTCAGAAGCGCTCCGTGTTCGCGCAAGGTCTCGAACGACAGATAGCGGTTCCAGCCCATTGCAAAGACAAGCGTGGCGCTGGCGACGATCAGGATCAGGGGGATGAACTGTCTCAGCCTTGCCAAAAATGGCCTCCATATACCGTCGCTATGAAAAACTTGGGTGATTCCAGCGCTTGAGTGCCGTTCAAATGGCCTGAAGCCGTTGACTCCCGCACAGGGGAGATTTATACGCCCGCCTCTCTTCCGCGGTAGATGATCGTGTCTGCCGTCTAACCCTATTACCCAGGAGCCGACCGTGAAGCGGACCTATCAGCCGTCGCGTATCGTGCGCAAGCGCCGTCACGGCTTCCGCGCGCGCATGGCAACCAAGAACGGTCAAAAGATCGTTGCGCGCCGCCGCGCCAAGGGCCGTAAGCGCCTGACGGCCTGACGTCACGCGCCCATCAACCCTATATGGGAGGGCGCATGACCGATCCGATGAAAATCGATCGCCTATTGCGGCGGCCCCAGTTTCTGGCGGCCGCCAAAGGCGTTTCTCAAGCGAGGGGCGCCGTGGTCATACAACAACTGGACCGCGCCGATGGCAGTGATGCTATCCGCGTCGGATTTACCGCGACCCGCAAGATCGGCGGGGCGGTGGTCCGCAACCGTGCCAAACGCCGGCTACGCGAGGCGGCACGGGCGCTTTTGCCCGTCTATGGGCGGGCCGGTTGCGACTATGTGCTGATCGCGCGCATGGGCACGGCCGAGCGTGACTGGGACCGATTGCTTGACGACGTGAAATCGGCCCTTACAAGGCTGACCAAGACGAGTGCTGATATGGCTGCCGTAAACGGCGGATCATCAGACACCCCCAATAACGATCAACCGCGCCGCTCCGGCCAGGACCGCTGATCCCGATGCAGAACGAAAATTCGCGTAACACAATCATCTTCTTCGTGTGCGCGGCCCTGATCATGGGCGTGTATTATTTCACTGTCATGCGCCCGCAGGCCGAGCAGCAGCGTGCCGCGCGCATTGCCGCCGCCGAGCTGAAGCAGGACGCTGACGTTGTTCAGTCGTCTGACGCGCCCAGCGCCGTGTCCGTGACCAAGGACCGCGCCACGGCTCTCGCCGAGGCCACGCGCATTCCGATTGAGAGCGGCACCGTCAAGGGCTCGCTGTCGCTGCTGGGCAGCCGCATCGATGACCTGTACCTGACCCAGTACCGCCAGAAGCTGGGCGAGGCCGCTCCGGTCGAGCTGTTCAGCCCGCAGGGCACCGAGCACGCCTATTTTGCCCAGTTCGGCTGGCGCGGCGCCAATGTCGCCGGCGGCGTGCCGGGCCCGAACACGGTCTGGACCCTGTCCAAGGGCGAAAAGCTGACCCCGACCACGCCGGTCGAGCTGGTGTGGGACAATGGCAATGGCCTGCGTTTCACCCGCCTGATCTCGGTCGATGACCAATATCTGTTCACGGTGAAGGACACGGTTGCCAACCTCGGCACCCAGGAAATCACCATCGCCCCCTATTCGCGCGTCGAGCGTCAGGGCGTTCCGGCTGATCTGGGCAAGCAGATGATCCTGCACGAAGGTGCCATCGGCACCTTCGGCGAGGGCAAGTCCTACAAGACCGAGCAGATCAAGTACAAAGACTGGGCCAAGAAAACCAAGGTCGAGGAAGACTCGACCGGCGGCTGGATGGGCATCACCGACAAATACTGGCTGGCGGCTCTGATCCCGGCCCAGGACGAGAAGGTGCAAGCCCGCTTCACCGTCCGTCCGGTCGGCGATATCAATATCCACGAAGCCAATATGCTGGGCGCGGCGCACACCATCGCGCCGGGCAAGCAGATCACCGAAACCCAGCAGCTGTTCGCGGGCGTGAAGCGCAACGAGGTGCTCAAGCACTATGAAGAGCAGCTGAACCTGCCGCGCTTCGTCTATGCGATCGACTGGGGCATCTTCTGGTTCCTGACCCGTCCGATCTTCCAGGTTCTGGAGTTCTTCTTCGGCCTGCTGGGCAATTTCGGTCTGGCCATTCTGGCCCTGACCGTGGTCGTCAAGCTGGTCCTCTTCCCGCTGGCCAACAAGTCGTACGCTTCGATGTCGAAGATGCGCATGCTCCAGCCCAAGATGGAGGAGATCAAGAAGAAGCACGGCAAGGACCCGCAGAAGCAGCAGCAGGAAATGATGGCGCTGTACCAGCGCGAGAAGATCAATCCGCTGGCCGGCTGTCTGCCGATCCTCGTCCAGATCCCTGTCTTCTTCGCCCTGTACAAGGTGCTGTTCGTCACCATCGAAATGCGCCACGCGCCTTTCTTCGGCTGGATCAAGGACCTGTCGGCAAAGGACCCGACCACTATCTGGAACCTGTTCGGCGCCATTCCGTATGACCCGTCGGCCGTTCCGCTGCTGGGCGGCATTCTGGGCGGCCCGCTGCACCTCGGCGTCCTGCCGCTGGTCTATGGTCTGACCATGTGGCTTCAGATGTCGATGAACCCGCCGGCGCAAGATCCGGTCCAGCGCCAGATCTTCTCGCTCATGCCGATCATGTTCACCTTCATCATGGCGCCGTTCGCGGCCGGCCTGCTGATCTACTGGGCATGGAACAACGTGCTGTCGATCCTGCAGCAGTACGTCATCATGCACAAATACAAGGCCGAGAACCCGATCGACACGTTCTTCGCCCGTTTCAAAAAGGGCTGATCGACCGTGATGGATGAACCCAAGACTGGCGAATATTCAGCCGAAGAGATCGAGGCCGCGCGCGTCCTGTTTTCGCGCCCGGCCACCTTCATGCTCGGCTGCGCCAAGAGCGAGCAACTGCCTGAACCCGATCTGCCCGAGATCGCGTTCGCCGGTCGCTCGAACGTGGGCAAGTCCAGCCTGATCAACGGGCTTGTGGGCATGCACAAGCTGGCCCGCGCCTCGAACGAGCCGGGCCGTACCCGCGAGGTGAACTTCTTCAACCTCGATGACCGTATGCGTCTGGTTGACCTTCCCGGCTACGGCTGGGCCAAGGCGTCCAAGACCGAGGTTAAACGCTTCCAGGACCTCGGCCGTGACTATCTGCGCGGTCGGGTGACCCTGAAGCGCGTCTATCTGCTGATCGACAGCCGTCACGGGCTGAAGAAGGTCGATGACGAGGCGCTTGATGCGCTTGATCTGGCGGCGGTGTCCTATCAGATCGTCCTGACCAAGGCTGACAAGCTGAAGAAGGGCGAGGCCGAGAAGGTTCAGGCCGCAACCCTGAAGGCCATTTCCAAGCGCCCCGCGGCCTATCCGTACGTGGCGGTGACCTCGTCCGAAAAGGGGCTGGGTCTGCCGGAACTGCGCGCCGAAATTATGCGCACCACGGGCGTGACGCTCGACTGATCCAGTCGTTCGGCCCCTTTTTCGGGTCTGCAACGCCCTATGATCCAATGACAACGCCATCTGCGCTGAAAGGTGCAGATGGCGTTTTTATGCCGAGGATCGTGAGTGGGTATCGTGCAGCATCCGGCGGGGTCGCATGGCCGTGAACAAGCTTTGCTTTAATAATCGTGAGTTCGACTTCGCAGCGGCTTGTTTGCGCTGCAATATGATATTCGCTTGCCACTACGTTTACTGACAAAGTACTTAATATAATGTGGTAAAAATTAGACTATTATTATGCTCAAGGTCGAACTATTTTCTGCATAACGAGTTGATCGCCTATCTATTCAAGAGAGGGGAAAATCCCATGAAGAAACTCGTTGTCCTGGGCGCTATTTCGTTCGCTGCCCTGTCGGTCGCTGCCTGTAACCCGAAAGCCGAAGACGGCAAGGCCGCTGATGGTGCTGCTCCGGCTGCTGGCGCTGCGGCTGAGCTGGAAGGTCCGAAGCCGGGCCTGTGGCGCGTGACGACCGCTATGGAAGGTGTCCCGGGCGGCGCATCGGTCCCGCCGCAGGAAGTGTGCATCACCGAGGCCAAGTTCGAAGCCCCGTCGTCGGTTCAGGCCGCTGGTGCTGACTGCACCACCACCCCGCTGACCAAACAGGGCGATGCCCGCGTTTCGACCGCGACCTGCAACCTGCCGAACAATATGAAGTCGGAATCGACCGTGAAGGTCTCGGGCGATTTCGCGAGCCGGTACACCACCGAAGTCGTGACCAAGATAAATCCGGCTCCGGCACCGGGCATGGGCGAAACCAAGATCACCATGACCGCCGAGCGCATCGGCGACTGCCCGGCGGCCTGATTAAAATCTAGACCGATGTAAAAGAGGTCGTTCTGCGGTATGGCGCATCCCCGATGCGCACCCATATCGAGGGAATGACCTCTTTTTCTGTGCTCGATCTCGCTCCCGTCCCTGAAGGTTCCACTGTAGGGCAGGCCCTGCGGAACACGATCGATCTGGCGACCCACGCCGATCGGCTGGGCTACAACCGCTATTGGCTGGCCGAGCACCACAATATGCCGGGTATCGCCAGCGCCGCGACTTCTGTCGTGATCGGCGCGGTGGCCGGGGCGACCCAGCGCATCCGTGTGGGGGCAGGGGGCGTCATGCTGCCCAACCACGCGCCCTTGGTCATCGCAGAGCAGTTCGGCACCCTGTCGGCCCTCTATCCCGACCGGATCGATCTGGGGCTGGGACGTGCGCCGGGTACCGACCAACTGACTGCCCGCGCCCTGCGCCGCACCCTTCAGGGCGATGTGGACGAGTTTCCGCAAGACGTCATGGAACTGATGCGCTGGTTCCAGCCGGTCGAGGAGGGGCAGCGGATCGCGGCCTATCCCGGCGAGGGGCAGCCGGTGAAGGTCTGGATTCTGGGATCGTCCACCTATGGTGCGCAACTGGCCGCCCATCTGGGCCTGCCCTATGCCTTTGCCAGCCATTTTGCGCCGGGGGAGTTGATGCGGGCGATCGACATCTATCGCCGCACCTTCCGTCCGTCGGCCGCCTTGGACCGCCCCTATGTCATGGTCGGCTATAACGCCTTTGTCGCACCGACCGATGAAGAGGCGCGGACCCTGTTCACCTCGGTCCAACAGGCCTTCGTGAACCTGCGACTGAACAAGCCGGGCAAGCTGCCCGCACCGCAGGAAGGCTATTACGAGCGGCTGGACGGCACGGCCAAGGCCGTCGTGGACAGTGCCTTGTCGTGCGCGGCTGTCGGCTCGGTCGAGCGCGTCTCGGACACCGTTGCGGCCTTTGTTGAAAAGACAGGGGCGGACGAACTGATCGTGACCAGCCAAATCTGGGACCACCAATCCCGTGTCAGATCGCTGGAGCTGTTCGCCAAGGCCGTTGGCCTGACGGCCTAGGCCTCGTCATCCTCGACGGCGACAAAGACGAGTGGCTGATAGTCGGGAGCCGGTTCCAGACCGGCTGCCGACATGGCCTGTAGCAGCAGGCCCGAGGCGGTCCCCAGATCGACGGCGTCGGCCAGATCCTGGGGTGTCACCGGCTCCTTGCCTTCGATGCGCTGGCGCACGCGGTCGCAGGCCTGAAGCAGGGTTGAGGCGCGTCGCACCTCGGGGATGTCGCTGTGCTTGCCTAGCGCAGCGCGGTCGGCAAATCGCCAGCCCGCGCCTTCGGGAGCCTCGAGATAAAGCTTCCACTTTTCTTCGGGGGTCAGGCCCTCGGGGAGCGTCTCCCAATCCTCGCCTGGACCGCCCTTATGCCGGTAGTTGCCCGCAGCGGTCGGCAGGCCGTGCTGGCGATAGACGTCCAGACAGGCCTGTTCGACCGTGATGATCTGTTGTGGCAGGCCGTCCGGCCAGGACAGCACCTCTGTCTCTGGCTCGACCGCAGCGGGGGCATTGGAGGCCAGCCCCAGTGCTTTCCGCATGCGGTCGACAATGGCCATTAGTCGTTGATCGAAGCGCTGGTTACCGACACGTCGTACACAACACGGGTCAGGCTCTGGACGACTTCGAAGAATTTACGCGCTTCGGCGGCACCTGCGCGCGGCGCATAGATGATGTCGTCCGGCTCGATCTGGAAATTGCTGGCGATGAAGAAGCCCTGACCCTCATTGAGGTTCAGGCGATAGACCACCGGCACGCCGCGCGGCGTCACGGGCTGGGTCAGGCCGAGAGCCTGAGCGACTTCAGGACGCTCGAAACGGAAAACCAGAACCGAGCTGGCATTGGCCTGACTGGTATCCAGACCGCCGACACCGCTGAGGGCTTCGGTCAGGGTCAGCGGACCGGGCGGCAGTTCGCTGCGGGCCACGGCGTTGAACGCGCCGAACGAGGAGAAACGGCGCGGACGATAGGTCAGGTTGATCTGGTCACCGCGTTGCAGACGGATGTTCTCGTCGAACTTGGTGGTCACGACCGACATCGGGGCCGAATAGGTACGGCCATCGCGCATGATTACGACATCGATGTCATACGGCGAGCGCGACGAACCACCGGCAGCAGCGATAATGTCGAGCAGGCGGTCGTGGTTGGCGTTCAGGGCCTGACGGCCCGGTTGGCGTACATCGCCCAGAATGGTGACCGAGTTGGAGGCCGAGGTCATCGACACGACAACTTGCGGATTGGCGACCTTGCCTGCCAGCGCGCGACGGATCGCTGCCGAAGCCTGACCGGGGGTGAGGCCTTGGACGTTGACGGGACCGGAATAGGGGATGGCGACGGCACCGTTGCGGTCCACGGTCAGCGGCGGCAGGGCAGAGCCGCCCTCGCTGTTGGTGAACAGGCCTGCGCCTGCCGTAAACACAGTGACGTTCAGCGTATCACCGATGCCGATGATGTCTGTCGGTTCCGAGCTGTCAGCCAGTGCCAGTCCGGCAAAGGTACGCGGCGGTGCCAGTCGCAGACGCTCGCTGAGTTCAAAGCTGAGATCGACCAGCGCATAGCTGCGCGTAGCGTCAGCGGTCGATGCGCCTTCGATGACGCGAGCGCCGGTCGGCCCATCGCGCGGCAAGGTCTGGCAACCTGCGAGGAGGGCCATGATCATCAGGCTTGCGGCAGTTCTTGTCATCTTAGGCTCTGTCCAATTTCTCTAGACTTAACCCGCTTGGCGCTGTGTTGCCAATGGGTCGAGTATCCGCTGTTCCACGGTCGAGAAATGCTGTGCCCAGCTAGGGGCGGAATATTGGGGGATAACGGGTTTCGTTCGGGTGTATTCTTCGATGGCCGCAACCCATGACGGACCATCGACCGGATGGATAAGTCTAGCATGGCCGACCAGTTCCCTATGAGGGGGGATGTCGGAGGCAATAAGCGGCACGCCCAGCGCGCTGGCCTCGACGGCAGGAAGGTCAAAACCTTCGACGCTGGAGGGGGCCAGAACGGCCTGCGCGCCCAACATCAGGCGCGACAGGGTGGCATCGGACATGCCCTCGACCTGATGGACCAGTCCGCGCAGCGGCAGGCTGCGATGCAGCATGGCCAGAACCGTCTCGTTCTCCCAGCCATAACGGCCGATCAGAACAAGCGCAGGCGCGGCATCGCCATGCTTCTCCGCCAGCTCGCGCCAGACCGTCAGCAGGAAGCCGAGGTTCTTGCGGCCTTCAATGGTGCCGATATGCACGAAATAGGGGCGCTTGGCCGATACGGGCTCGACCGTGCGAAGATGGCTTTCCAGCCCGAGGTGCGCCACATCGACCGGCGGGCAGGGCAGGTTCTGCTCACGCGCAAAGCGGACCAGTTCATCGGCCGTGTACTGGCTGTTGGCGATGATATGGCTGCCTAGGGTCAGGGCATGACGCATCCGCTGCTCGTGCTTGGCGTCGTCGCCGGGGCGGCAATACTCTGGGTGCGTCAGCGGGATCAGGTCGTGCACCAAAAGGATGCGGGGGATGCCCGCTTCCTTCAGCGCTTGCAGGAGGCCGGGTTCGTTCAGTCCCGTATGGCCGACATTGATATAGGCCATAGCCGGGGGAGGAGCGCTTCGTCGCGCACGGAAGAACTGGCGTGCGGCACGTTTGGGCTTGGGGCCCTCAGCTTCCGAAGGCAGGGGGGCGTGGATCGACCTTTCAGGACGCAGTCCCTTTTCGAGTATCTCGATCAACTGCGTATCGATTGGTCGGGCCCCAGCCTCGCCCAAGCCGTTCCACCGCGCCCGCAGGTCGGCAATGCGGGCGCGAAACCACGCATTATTGACGACTGCAAACTGGTCCTTACGGCTGCGAACCGGCACCATGCGATAGCGTGGGTGGGCAATCAGCCATTCCGCATAGGCCAGGCATACGCGGTCGATGCCGGTCGGCGTCGAGCGTTCGGTCCGGCTCAACAAACGGCTGGCATCAAAAAGGACGACGGGTTCCATCAGGAGACGTAGCCGGCCTGCATCAGTTCGGCGATGTGGATGACCGCGACAGGACGGCCGTCCTCGACCACAAACAGATTGCTGATCTTGTTCGAGGTGAGCAGGTCAACGACATCGCGCATGCGCTGGTCGGGCTCAACTGTAATAGGGGTGCGGCTCATGATATCCTGAGCCTTGATGGTATTGATATCGAGCGTGAAGGCGCGGCGCACGTCACCGTCGGTGATCATGCCTGCCAATGAACCGTCCTCGTTGAGGACAGCCACAGTGCCCTTGCGGCCCGCGGTGATGCCCGAGACGACATCCGAGAAGCTGGCGTCCAGCGGGACGGAGGTCGGCTTGGCGGCATGGTCCGCCATCCATTCGCGCACGCTCTGCAAACTCATGCCCAGTGCGCCGCCCGGATGGTGCAGACCAAAGTCTTCACGCGTGAAACCGCGCTGCTCCATCAGCACCATGGCCAGCGCATCGCCAAGGGCGAGGGTCATCAGGGTCGAGGTGGTCGGGGCCAGACCCTCGGGGCAGGCTTCGGCGACCTTGGGCATTGTGATGACCACTTCGGCATAACGACCAAGGAAGCTGCCGGGGCGTTGGGTGATGGCGATGACGGGGATGTTGTTCCGCTTACAGTAGACTAGCGGGTCATGCAGTTCGCGGCTCTCGCCCGAATTGGAGATGGCCAGCACCGTAACGTCCGGTCGCAGCATCCCCAGATCGCCGTGGCTCATTTCAGCCGGGTGCACAAAAAAGGCATTGGTGCCGGTCGAGGCCAAGGTGGCGGCGATCTTGCCGCCGATATGGCCGGACTTGCCCATGCCGGTGACCACAACATAGCCCGGTCGCGACAGGATGATCGAACTGGCGCGGGCAATGGAGTTGTCAAGCGAGCGATCGAGGGCTTCCAGCGCCTCGATGTTCAACTGAATGACAGTGCGCGCACGTTCTGTCATGGCGCTGATATCGTCGGGTGTAGGGGCCCCGAAGGTTTGGGTCATCAGTCGTTCCAGTGACGATGCTTAGCAGATGGTCCGTGATTACCGTCTTTCGTCATGGGCGCACAACGCCGTGATGACGTTTTTGACATATCACCTGATTGAAAGGGGGCCATCGGTAAGGCCCCCGTCGTGGATCAGGACTGTTTTGCGGCTTGGGCTTTAGACATTTCCAGCAGGCCCTGCGCCGCGCCCATCTCGGGTACAATCTCGCCTTCACGGTTAGAGATGGCGTCAAAACGCTGGGCGACCTGCTCGGCAGCATCCTCCCCAATTATAAAGTCTCCCGGGGTCAGGGTGATGTAGGCGCGCTCGAAACCACCGGCACCTGCGGCCAGAATACAGCGTGTCGGCGCGTCGCGGCTGACCAGATGAAGAAGGCCCGGAGAGACCAGGGCGGGCGCCAGATCCTCAAGAGGCAGTCCGAGATCTTCGGTCATGCGGGTGTGGGCCGTGGGGGCAAGGCAGTTGACGCGGATATCGTTTTTGGCTCCCTCAATCGAAAGAGTCTGCATCAAGCCGACCAGCGCCATCTTGGCCGCGCCATAGTTCGACTGGCCGAAATTGCCGTAGAGACCGGACGAGGATGTCGTCATGGCGATGCGGCCATAGTTCTGGGCGCGCATGATGTCCCAAACGGCCTTGGTACAGTTGACGGCCCCCATCAGGTGGACGTCCACCACCAGTTTGAAGTCCGCCAAGTCCATCTTGGCAAAGCTCTTGTCGCGAAGGATGCCCGCATTATTCACCAGGATGTCGATGCGACCCCAGCGTTCCATGGTTTCGGCAACCATTTGCTGCACGGCGTCATAATCCGTCACCGAGGCCGCATTGGCGATGGCCTCGCCGCCTGCTGTAACGATTTCGGCGACGACGGATTCTGCGGCGCTCAGGGAACTGCCCGAGCCGTCACGGGCACCGCCCAGATCATTGACGACGACCTTGGCACCGCGTGCAGCCAGTGCCAGCGCATGCTCCCGCCCCAGCCCGCCGCCTGCGCCTGTAACGATGGCAACCTGTCCCTGGAAATCTTGCGTCACTGGACGTTCCCCTAATATCTATCTGTGTGCAGGCCACATTGACCTGTTTGCCACGACGCGAAAAGTGTTGGATTGGCGCCACACTCGCCACATTCAGTGTGCAGCTGCGGAACCGCACCTGCTCCATGTCGTTCGGTTGCTGAGTGCTTTGCGGTCACGCGAAGACATCGGACTCATAATTTTTAAGTGAGAGAGGACACCATGAAGCTGAAACTTCTTGCCAGTGTCGCCGCTGCTGGGCTGTTTGCGGCTGGTGCCGCTTCGGCCGAGCCGGATGGCTGGTACGGCGCTATCGACGCCGGTTATCACATGATGGACGAGATCAACGCTGAATCGTCCACCAACGGCCACAACTGGAATTGGGAAGTGAACGATGGCTGGGCGGCGTTTGCCCGTCTCGGTTACCGTTTCAACCCGAACTGGCGTATGGAACTCGAAGGCGGCTACCGTTCGGGTGACATCGGCCGCGTTCGTGCCGTCACCGGCAACCAAGGCCTGTGCAACCTGACCCCGGCTACCGGCCCGTGCCACTCGCCGGAAGGTGACATCACCTCGGCAACCCTGATGGCCAACGTCATTTATGACTTTGGCAACCCGGAGTGGACCGTTCGTCCGTTCGTGGGTCTGGGTGCTGGTGTGAACCGCGTGAACGTCGACACCGTCGGTCGTCTGCGCGCTGACGGCACGGCCTTTGCTGCTGACGATTCGTCGACCAAGTTTGCTGCTCAAGCAATCGCTGGTCTGGCCTGGGCCGTTTCTGACCGCGCCAACATCGACCTGACCTACCGTTACCTGACCGGCGACGCACGTTGGGACTCGGTGGTTCCGGCTGCTTCGACTGCAAAGTTCGGTGAGTGGAACGGTGACTACGACCAATCGCACACCGTGACCCTGGGTCTGCGTTACGCCTTCGGCGCTGCTGATGCTCCGCCGCCGCCG
>NZ_CAMZFB010000050.1 GCF_947305955.1 uncultured Brevundimonas sp. | reverse complement strand
CCCGACACCTGATAGGCGAAGGTCGGGATGTGGAAGGTCTCGGTCACGCGCTGGACGATATCCAGATAGGGCATGCCCGGCTTGACGATTACGGCGTCGGCACCTTCGGAAATATCCATGGCGACTTCACGCAGGGCTTCCTCGGTGTTGGCGAAGTCCATCTGATAGGTCTTCTTGTCGCCCTTCAGCGCCGTGGCCGAGCCGACGGCGTCGCGGTACGGGCCATAGAAGCCCGAGGCGAACTTGGCGGCATAGGAAATGATGATGGTGTCCTGATAGCCGTTGGCTTCCAGCGCATTGCGGATGGCCTGGATGCGGCCGTCCATCATGTCCGAGGGGGCAACGGCATCGGCACCCGCATGGGCGTGGATGAAAGCCTGTTCCTCAAGGCGCTCGATGGTGACGTCGTTGACGATCTTGTCGCCTTCCATCACGCCGTCCTGACCGTGGTCGGTGTAACAGTCCAGCGCCACGTCGGTCATGATGCCGACCTCCGGTGCCGCATCCTTCATGGCGCGGATCACTTCGGGAATCAGGCCGTCAGGGTCGGTTGCGCCCGTGCCGACATTGTCCTTGGGCGTGTGGGCGATGTTCGGGAACAGGGCGATCATCGGAATTCCCAGATCGCGTGCCTCCAGAGCAGCGTTAACCGCTTCTTTGCGAGACAGTCGGAATACTCCCGGCATGGACTGGACGGCGACTTTGTCCTCGTCACCGTCATGGACCACGATCGGCCAGATCAGGTCGTTCGGAGTGAGCGTGGTTTCAGCCACCAGACGACGCACCCACGGGGCCGTGCGCAAGCGACGCGGACGGGCATAGGGGAAGGCGGCGGGCTGGAAGGGAGGGATGCTCATGGGCAGTAGTCCTTGGTACGCGAATGGCCGTGCTAAACCAAACCGTTCGGCGGCGCAAAACACGACGCGAAACATGATCTTTCGGTCATGTAACGGGACCCAGTTTAACCACTGTGCGTGCGAACGGTTATCAGTTGGTCGAACTGGGGCATTTTGTCATGCTTCGACCGTGGACATCGGGCTATCAAGAGCGCAAATAGGCTAAAGCCTTTATAAAGAAAAGAAACGCAGTTTTGTTCGACTATAAATCCGCCTTTCAAAACTCTGTAGAGCAGGTCCGCAGCGAAGGCCGTTATCGCGTCTTTGCCGACCTGAAGCGCGTGCGCGGCCAGTTCCCTAAGGCCATTCGTCGCCGTGAGGATGGTAGCGAACAGGACGTCGTTATCTGGTGCTCGAACGACTACCTCGGCATGGGCCAACACCCTGTCGTTCTGGAAGCCATGCACGAAGCAATCGACTCGGTCGGCGCTGGTGCAGGCGGCACCCGCAACATCTCGGGCACGACCCGTTCGGCGGTCGATCTGGAAGCCGAGCTGGCCAGCTGGCACCAGAAGGAAGCCGCGCTTCTTTTCACCTCCGGCTATGTCGGTAACGAAGCGACGCTTTCGACCCTGCAAAAGATCCTGCCGGGCCTGATCATTTTCTCCGACGCCCTGAACCATGCCTCGATGATCGAAGGCATTCGTCACGGTGGCGGTCCGCGTCACATCTTCCGCCACAACGATCTGGAACATCTGGAAGAGCTTCTGTCGGCGGCTCCGGCCGATGCGCCCAAGCTAATCGCATTCGAGTCGGTCTATTCGATGGACGGCGATATCGCCGACCTGAAGGCGACCATCGCGTTGGCCCGCAAATACAACGCCATGACCTATCTGGACGAAGTCCATGCGATTGGCCTGTACGGCGCGACGGGCGCAGGCGTTGCCGAGCGCGACGGCGTTCTGGCCGACATCGACATCATCGAATGCACCATGGGCAAGGCCATCGGCGTGATGGGCGGCTATATCGCGGCTGACGCCGTGATCATCGATGCCGTCCGCAGCTGGGCCTCGGGCTTCATCTTCACGACCTCGCTTCCGCCGGCACTGACGGCGGGTGCGCTGGCTTCGGTTCGCTATCTGAAGGCACACCCCGAACTGCGCGAGCAGCATCAGGAACGCGCTCAAGCCCTGAAAGACCGCTTTGCGGCCAAGGGTCTTCCGGTCATGCCGTCCGAAAGCCACATCGTTCCGGTGCTGGTGGGCAACCCTGTCCACTGCAAGAAGATTTCGGACATGCTGCTGGACGACTACGGAATCTACGTCCAGCCGATCAACTATCCGACCGTGCCCAAGGGGACCGAGCGCCTGCGCTTCACCCCGTCGCCGAACCATGACGACGACATGATGGACAAGCTGGTCGACGCCATGGACAAGCTGTTCTCGCACTGCAACGTGGCGCGCCAACCGGCTGCGGCATGATCCAGCGTGATCACGAACTCGGCGAGGTGATCGTCGAGTTCGTGCGCAACGGTGCCTATCTCAAATGTTCCGCGGTCCACGTGAAGTCGGGCCGCGAGGTCAGTGCGCTGGGTCCGGCAAGCGACCCGCGTAGTGTCGAGCGTGTGGCCATCGCCAAGCTGAAACGCGCCCTGACACAGGGCTAATCCCGCGGTTATCCGAGAGGAATGACGCGATATCATGGGGTAGGGCGGCTGTGCGCCCCTTAGATATTGTGGTTAGGGACGACGCAGCCTAGATAGAAGCACCGTTTTCCCCATAGCCTTCGGGATTCTCACAGTGACCGCCTTCACCCACGACTCCTATTTCACCAAATCTCTGGCCGATGCCGATCCGGAGATTTTCGGCGGCATTCAAAGCGAGCTGGGTCGCCAGCAGGAGCAGATCGAGCTGATCGCTTCTGAAAACATCGTCTCCAAGGCGGTGCTGGAAGCTCAGGGTTCGGTCCTGACCAACAAATACGCCGAAGGCTATCCGGGTCGCCGCTACTATGGTGGCTGCGAGTTCGTGGACATCACCGAAGATCTGGCCCGCGAGCGCGCCAAGAAGCTGTTCGGCTGTGAATTCGTCAACGTCCAGCCGCACTCGGGTGCACAGGCCAACCAGGCTGTGTTCTTCGCCCTGCTGCAACCGGGCGACACCTTCCTGGGCATGGACCTCGCCTGCGGCGGTCACCTGACCCACGGTTCGCCCGCCAACCAGTCGGGCAAGTGGTTCCGTCCGGTGACCTATAAGGTCCGCGAAGACGACCACACCATCGACTATGACAACGTCGCCGAAATGGCCGAGCGCGAGAAGCCCAAGCTGATCCTCGCTGGTGCCTCGGCCTATGCCCGTCAGATCGACTTCAAGCGTTTCCGCGAAATCGCCGACTCGGTCGGTGCCTATCTGATGGTGGACATGGCCCACTATGCGGGCCTCGTGGCGGGCGGCGTCTATCCGGACCCGCTGCCGCACGCCCACGTGGTCACCACCACCACCCACAAGACCCTGCGCGGCCCGCGTGGCGGCATGATCCTGTCGAACGATGTCGATCTGGGCAAGAAGATCAACTCGGCTGTGTTCCCGGGCCTGCAAGGCGGCCCGCTGGAGCACGTGATTGCCGGTAAGGCCGTGGCTTTCGGTGAAGCCCTGAAGCCGGAATTCAAGGCCTATGCCCAACAGGTCGTGAAGAACGCCAAGGTCCTGTCCGAGACCCTGATCGAGCGCGGTCTGGCCATCGTCACCGGCGGTACCGACAGCCACCTGATGCTGGTCGACCTGCGTCCCAAGGGCGTGACCGGCAAGGCCACCGAGCACGAGCTCGAAAAGGCCCTGATGACCTGCAACAAGAACGGCGTGCCGTTCGACACCGCACCATTCACCATCACCTCGGGCATCCGTCTGGGTACGCCGGCTGGCACCACCCGTGGCTTCGGCGAGGAAGAGTTCCGTCAGATCGGTCACTGGATCGCCGACGTCGTTTCCTCGATGAACGGTAGCGACGAGGCCGATCCAGCTGTGATCGCCTCGGTTGCCGCTCAGGTGCGCGAGCTCACCAACCGCTTCCCGATCTATCGCTAAGGTACTGAAATGAAGTGCCCTTTCTGCGGAAATGCTGACACCCAGGTGAAGGATAGCCGACCGTCGGATGACGGATCGGCCATCCGCCGTCGCCGCTCGTGTCCGCAATGCGGGGGGCGCTTCACCACCTTTGAGCGGGTTCAGCTGCGCGAGCTGGTGATCCTCAAGCGCAATGGCCGCCGCACGCCATTTGATCGTGACAAGCTGGAACGCTCGTTGGGTATTGCCCTGCGTAAGCGTCCCGTCACGCCCGATCAGGTCGAACAGCTGGTCAGCCGCATCGTGCGCCAGTTGGAAAGCCTCGGCGAAACCGAAATCCAGTCCAGCGTTGTCGGCGACTTCATCATGAAGGGGCTGAAGAGCGTCGATGAAGTGGCCTATGTGCGTTACGCCTCGGTCTACAAGGACTTCCGCCACACCAACGATTTCGCCAAATTCCTGGGCGAAGAGGGCTTTGACGAGGCAAACCCGCGCGGCGATTTCGGCTGATGCGTCCGCGCGTCACGCTGAAAGTGGCGACGTCGCTGGACGGTCGCATCGCTATGGCATCCGGCGAAAGCCAATGGATCACCGGTCCTGAAGCCCGTCAGCAGGGGCACCGATTGCGTGCCCGCCATGACGCCATTCTGGTGGGCGTGGAAACCGTTCTGGCGGATGATCCCAGCCTGAATGTCCGTATCGAAGGCGAACAGCACAAAGACCCGCAACGGATCGTGCTGGACAGCCGGTTGCGGACCCCGCCGACCGCCAGACTGCTGGATGGCGCCTGGATCATCACAACATCCGAACCGCGTGAAATCGGCAATGCTGAGGTGATCACGGTCGCTGGCGATGCCGAGGGACGGCCCGACCCTGAAGCCGTTCTTGATATGCTGGCAGCGCGTGAAATCGGCAGTGTTCTGATCGAAGGTGGTGGCCGGGTGGCCGCATCCTTTGTAAAGGCAGGCTTGGTCGATGCGATCGAGTGGTTCCGCGCCCCCATGGTGCTGGGTCACGAAGGGCGTCCGGCCATTGCGGCTCTGGGTTTTGACCGACTTTCGGATACGCCAAGGTTCAAGCGTCTTGCGGTTTCGCCTTTGGGTGACGACTTGTGGGAACGCTACGAGAAGGCATGAAGTATGTTTACAGGCATTGTCACTGACATCGGGCGCGTCCGTAATGTGCGCCAGACCGAGCGCGACTGGCGCTACGAGATCGAAACGGTGTGGGATACGTCCACTATCGATCTGGGCGCGTCGGTGTCGCACGCGGGATGCTGCCTGACGGTCACCGAAAAGGGCGAGGGCTGGTTCGCGGTCGAGGTATCCGCCGAAACCCTGTCCAAGACCAAGCTGGGCGAATGGACCGAAGGTTCGCGCATCAACCTTGAACGCGCCGCGACGCTGGGTTCGGAACTGGGTGGCCACATCGTCTCGGGCCACGTCGATGGTCTGGGCACGGTCGTTTCGATCGCGCCGGAGAACGGCTCGCACCGTCTGGTGTTCGAGGCTCCGGCCCCGCTGCACCGTTTCATCGCGCCCAAGGGCTCCATCACCGTCGATGGCGTTTCCCTGACCGTGAACGAGGTCGAAGGGCAGAACTTTGGCGTAAACATCATCCCCCACACCTGGGATGCGACCACCCTCGGTACGCTAAAGGTAGGGGATAAGGTCAATCTGGAGATTGATATGCTGGCGCGATACCTCGCGCGGTGGCAGGAGACTGCATAATGCAATTGACCGCCGCCATGCCCGACAGCCCGATCAGCCCGATCGAAGACATCATCGACGACGCCCGTAACGGCCGTCCCTACATCCTTGTGGATGCCGAGGATCGCGAAAATGAGGGCGACGTCATCATTCCGGCCCAGTTTGCGACGCCGGACCAGATCAACTTCATGGCCAAGCATGCGCGCGGCCTGATCTGTCTGGCCCTGACTGCCGAACGGGCAAAGCAGCTACGCCTGCCGCCGATGGCCGCGGAAAACCGCGAGAGCATGGGCACCGCCTTCACCGTCTCCATCGAGGCGAAGGAAGGCGTGACGACGGGCATTTCGGCCGCTGACCGCGCACGCACCGTTCAGGTGGCATCGGACCCCAGTAAGGGCGCGGACGATATCGTCTCGCCCGGCCACATCTTCCCGCTGGTCGCGCGTGACGGCGGCGTTCTGGTCCGCACCGGCCACACCGAGGCTGCTGTCGACATCAGCCGTATGGCGGGCCTGATCCCTGCGGGCGTGATCTGCGAGATCATGAACGACGACGGCACCATGGCCCGCATGCCCGATCTGGTGGCCTTCGCCCAGAAGCATGGGCTGAAGATAGGCACCATCGCCGACCTGATCGCCTATCGCCGCCGCACCGAACGCTTCATCGAGCGCACGCTGGATACGCCGTTCGAGAGCGTCTATGGCGGCACCTTCCGCATGATCGTGTATCGGAACACCATCGAGGGTCACGAGCACGTGGCGCTGGTGAAGGGCGACATCACCCCCGATCAGGTCACCCGCGTACGGATGCACCAGATCGACTTTGCCGCGGACCTGCTGGGCCACATCGAGGCTCGTCAGGACTATATCCCGCGCGCACTTAAGGCTATGAGCCGTCATGACGGCCCTGCCGTTGCCGTATTTTTGCGCGATCCGGGCCTTCACAGGCTTTCGGAGCGTCTGGTCGGAGGCGACCAACCTGCGGCAGTCGACAGAGCCCTTAAAAACTATGGCGTAGGCGCGCAGATCCTGCTGGATCTGGGCGTTCGCGACATGACTGTAATGAGTTCCAACCGCCCCAACCCGACGGCGCTCGATGGCTATGGCCTTCGTATTGTCGGCTGGTGCGACATGGACGGAGAAGAGCAATCCTGACCGATCCCTATCGCGTCCTCATCGTCGAGGCACGCTTCTACGACGATCTCGCCGATGCGCTGCTGGACGGCGCAACCGATGCCCTGCGCGCGCAAGGCGTCGAATTTGACGTCGTTACCGTTCCGGGCGCTCTCGAGATCCCGACCGTTATCGCCATGGCCGAAGAGGCCGGTCGCCTGCCGACCGCCCCGCGCTATGACGGTTACGTCGCCCTGGGTACCGTCATCCGTGGCGAGACCTATCACTTCGAGATTGTGGCCGATCAATCGGCTGCCGGTATCACCCAACTGGGTCTGAAGGGCATTGCCATCGGCAACGGCATCCTGACGACCGAAGACGAAGATCAGGCTTGGCACCGCGCCAAGCGTTCGGAAGCCGACAAGGGTGGTTTCGCCGCCCGTGCGTGCATCGACCTGATCAACCTGCGTAAACGCCTTGTGAAAGGACTGGCTTCGTGACGGACGCCCCCAAACCCGCCACCGTGGCCGAGGTGATGGCTCAGTTGGCTGAGTCCGAAAAGGCCAACGCCGAGCCGCAACTGACCAGCCGCCAGCGCCGTGCCCGCACCGTGGCCCGTCTGGCTGCCGTTCAGGCCCTGTACCAGATGGAACTGGTCGGCGAGCCTGCCGAGAAGGTGGTTCGTGAGTTCCGCAACTTCCGCTTTGACGGCGATATCGACGGCCAGACCATGGCCGAGGCCGACGAGGACTGGTTCGCAGACATCGTGAAGGGCGTGGTCGAAGACCAGGCCGCTATCGATACTCTGGTGAAGTCGCATCTGGCATCGAACTGGCGTATGGAGCGTCTGGATTCGACTGTTCGCGCGCTGCTGCGTTGTGGTACTTGGGAACTGAAGCACAAGCCGGAAGTGCCGCTTGAAATCGTCATCGACGAATACGTCGAACTGGCCAAGGCCTTCTTCGACGACGCCGAGGCCAAGTTCGTGAACGCGGCGCTGGACGCCGTGGCACGCGATGCCCGCAATTGATGTTGCGGGTGAATTCGAGACTATCCAGCGGCTGCTAAAGCCGCTGGCTCATCCCGAGTGGGCGAGGGGACTGGCCGACGATGTCGCCGCCCTTCCGTCCCGGCCGGGATTTGATCTGATCCTGACCAAGGACGCCTTGGTCGAAGGGGTTCATTTCCTTCCCGAAGATCCGCTGGATTTGGTTGCGCAGAAGCTGCTGCGCGTGAACCTGTCCGATATCGCCGCCAAGGGCGCGGAGGCGTTCGGCTATCTGCTGGCTTGTCACTGGTCCGAACGCTGTGGCTGGCCCGAGCGCGAGGCATTTGTTGCGGGTCTGCGCCGTGATCAGGCGCTTTTCGACATCCATTTGATCGGTGGCGACACCGTCAGCACGCCGGGGCCACTGTCATTCTCTGTGACCATGCTGGGCTGGGCACCTGCGGGACGGGCTGTCCATCGTGGCGGGGCAAAGGCGGGTGATCTGGTCTTTGTGACGGGTAATATCGGCGATGGCTGGCTGGGTCTGCAGGTCTGTCAGGGCAGCCTCAAGATGGAACAGGACCGGCTGGATTACCTACAGCGGGCCTACCGCCTGCCGACCCCGCAGACCGATTTGGCCAGCCTGATCCTCAAACACGCCAATGCCAGCGCGGACGTTTCCGACGGGCTGATGGCCGATGCCGGACGCATTGCTGATGCCAGCGGCGTGCAAATTGAACTGGATCTCGAAGTGACCCCGCGATCTGCCGCAGCGGATGTCTGGTTTGACGGGCGCGTAGATGAACTGGCGGCGCTGGAACAGCTGGCTTCCGGCGGGGACGACTATCAGATCCTGTTCACGGCACCGGCCTCGCTGGAAAACATGCTCCGCAAGGAAGTCGAGAACCGCCATGGCCGCCTGACATGTGTGGGACGGGTCAAGTCCGGCAACGGGCTAAAGGTCCTGTTTCGCGGGGCCGAGGTCACGCCCTCGAAAACGGGCTGGACGCACGGCTAGCAAGCAGTTGCTAACGGGTCGGACCTATGCTGCCTGCCATGGATCGACGCGCCCTTATTCTGGGGACTGCCGTGTTTACGGCTGTTCCGACCTTCGCCGCAGCCAGCCCCGAGCCTAGTGCTGCCCCACCCGAAGCGGTGTGGGTGACAATGACGGGCGTCGGCCTGCCGATCTTTGTCGACGGTCGTGTGCGTAACCACGTCTTCGTCGAGCTGAAGCTGCATTTGAAGCCTGGATTCGCGCCCGAACAGGCCCGCGTGAAGGACGTCATCATGCGCGATGCCCTGATACGGCGGGCGCATACCGAGTCCTTCGGCGCGCCTAACGATTACAACCGCGTGGATACCCGTCGCTTGGCCGCAGCGGTCATGACGATTGCAGCAGCCCAGCTGGGTCGGGGCAATGTCCAGCGGGTTGAGGTCGTGCGTCAGACCCCGCGGATGCGGGTGCGTAACCCGACGCCGCCGCAATCGCGCTGAACCAAGAAAAAAGGCTCCGGATCGCTCCAGAGCCTTTTTTATTTGCCGTTTCGGACCGCTTAGTCGCGACGTTGCTGACCCGGCTGGTCGTCGTCGGTGCGCGGTAGCTGGCCACGGCCCACGTTGCCCAGCAGCTGTTCCAGAATGGTGAGCGAGCGGCCACGGGTCGGGGTTTCGCGCTTTGCCATCTCGATCGCAACGCTGTCATCCAGATCGAGCGTGCGAACAGCAGCGACGACGCCATTGGCTTCGTTGAAGGTGATTTCGGTGATGTTGCGCTGGGTCACCTTGGCCGAGCTATAGGTGTAGCGCTCGGTGACCTGCGAAATATAGTACCAGACGTTCTGTGCCTCGAACGTCGACGCGGTCGACGGAGAGCCCAGTTTGGCCAGAACGGTCTCGCGGGTATCGGTCCCGACGACGACGTCTTCGGGCTTTGCATCGATCACCTGAAAGCCCTGGGTCGCGATGCGCGGGGCGCATGCTGCCGTCAGAACGGTCAGGGAAATCACGGCAAGAAGCGACTTGGTGCGGAGCATCTGCGTTGGGCCTCTGCGAAAACAGTCCTTTGACCTAGCCTCCGGAGCGCCTTAGTGCAACGTCGCGGAGTCATGAGGGCCGGGAAAAATCACATGTTTAAATCGTTGTTCGCGCCGAAACCCAACGAACTTCAGGCGCTGGAACTGTATTCCCGCGCGGTGGAGCAGGCCCGCCAGCCAGCGTTTTACACCCAGCTGGGGGTCGCCGATCGCATCGATGCGCGATTCGAACTCTACACCCTGCATGTTCTGCTTCTTTACGTTCGCCTGCGCCATCAGGACCAGCGCACGGCCGATCTGGCGCAGAAAATGTTCGATCACTATGTATCGGCTCTGGATCACTCCCTGCGCGAGCTGGGCGTGGGCGATATTTCGGTCGGCAAGAAGATGCGCAAACTGGGCGAGTCCCTCTATGGTCGTATGTCGTCATACGAAAAGGCGTTGACGGAGCAGGACGCCGATGCGTTCAGCACGGCCATCGCCCGCAATGTGTTCGAGTCGGACGATATCGAAGCCGGTCGGGCACTGACGCGTTATGCTTTTGCCAGCCACGCCGCGTTGGCCAACCAAACCCTAGTCGAGATTGAACGCGCTCCCGATTGGGCGCAAATTAGCGAATGACCGAGACTCAACTTCCCTACAGCGAACCCATACGCGTCCACCAAATCGGTGCGGGTCTGGTTCGCAATCTGGTGCCGGACGAAGCCCAGCGCCGTCTCATCGCCAAGACGCTCGATCTGGCTGGCCTCGAGAACATGTCGGTCGACTTCAATGTCGTTCCGACCGTGTCCGGCTGGCGCATTGACGGGCGCGTGGTAGCCGATGCCGTACAGCTGTGCGGCCTGACGCTGGAGCCGCTTCCGGTCAAGGTGGATCGCCCGTTCCAGATCAATCTGGTCGAGGAAGAAGAGCCGAACACCAACGAGGACGGCGAAATCGACATCGAACTGGACGACGACTTCCCCGACGTGGTCGAAGGCGGCCAGATCGATCTGGGTCAGTATGCTGTCGAGCAACTGATGCTGTCGCTTGATCCGTTCCCCCGCAAGGAAGGCGCTGTGTTTGTCCAGCCGCCCGAGCCGGTGGAAATCTCGCCATTCGCCGCCCTCAAAGCTTTGAAAGCGAACGACGAAGGTTGACGTTGCGTCGGCTTGATAGCATCCACGACGCACTATCTTTATCGACTACCCTAAATAGTAAGCCCCGTTCCTAGGGGCTGGAGACACTCAGCAGTTGGCATCCCAGACCCTGATTTCGTTAGACGCAATGGGTGGCGATCACGGCCCTTCGGTCGTGGTGGCTGGCATTAAGGCCTATCGCGCACGCTTTGGCGGTGAGGGGGTTCACTTCCTGCTGCACGGGGACGAGGCAGCTATCCGCGCCGAAATGGAGCGGAACGCACTGAACGACACCCATTGCACCATCATCCATACGGATAAGGTGGTGGCGATGGACGAAAAGCCCGCAACGGCCATGCGCCGTGGCAAGGGCTCCAGCATGTGGAACGCTATCGAGGCGGTGAAGTCGGGCGAGGCCCACGCTGTCGTCTCGGCGGGCAACACCGGTGCCCTGATGGCGATTTCCAAGCTGCAGCTGCGTATGGCCGCCGCCTCGTTGGAACGTCCGGCGATTGTGGCCTCTTGGCCGACAATGCGCGGCACCACCTCGGTTCTGGACGTGGGTGCCAACATCGGTAGCGACGCCAAGCAGCTCGTCGAGTTCGCCATCATGGGCGAGGCCTTCCAGTCGGCTGTTCATGGCACCAAGAACCCGACGGTTGGCGTACTGAACATCGGCTCTGAAGAAATGAAGGGCCATGACGAGGTGCGCGAGGCGCACGCCATGCTGAAGTCCGGCCAACTGCCGATCAACTATTATGGCTTCGTCGAGGGCGACGATATCGGCAAGGGGACGGTGGATGTCATCGTGACCGACGGTTTCACCGGCAATGTCGCGCTGAAGACCGCCGAGGGTACGGCCCGCTTTATCGGCGCTCTATTGAAGGATGCGCTGAAGTCGGGCCTGCAATCCAAGATCGGTGCCCTGATCGCCATGCCGGCTCTGAAACAGATGTCGCGCAAGATCGATCCGGCGGCCGTAAACGGCGGCCCGCTGCTGGGTCTGAACGGTCTGGTGGTCAAGAGCCACGGCGGTGCCACTGCCGAGGGCTTTGGCAATGCTATCCGCGTCGCGGTCGATCTGGCCCGCAGCGACTATCTTTCTAAAGTCAGCGCCAATCTGGGCCGTGTCGCCGACATGGTCGATGATCTGGCCAAGGCCGAAGTGGAGACGAACGAGTGAGTGTTATCCGCACGGCTGTGACGGGCGTTGGTTCCTACCTGCCCGAGAACATCATCACCAACGAGGAGTTGAGCCGCACGGTCGACACCTCGGACGAATGGATTGTCGAGCGCACCGGCATTCGCCAGCGCCACAAGGCCGCTGACGATCAGCCCACCAGCGATCTGGCTGTTGAGGCCGCTCGCCGCGCCTTGGCCGATGCGGGCAAGACCGCTGCCGACGTCGATCTTATCGTTGTGGCCACCACCACGCCGGACAACACCTTCCCGGCAACGGCTGCGATCGTGCAGAAGAAGCTGGGCGCGCCGGTAGGCATCGCCTTTGATGTTCAAGCCGTGTGCTCGGGCTTTGTCTATGCGCTGAGCGTCGTGGACGGCTTCATCGCGCGCGGTCACGCAAAATGCGCGTTGGTCATCGGTGCCGAGGAAATGACCCGTCTGATGGACTGGTCCGACCGCACCACCTGCGTCCTGTTCGGTGACGGGGCAGGGGCGTTCGTTGTCGAGCCCCGCGAAGGTCAGGGCACCAAGGAAGACCAGGGTGTGTTGGGCTTTGCCCTGCGCTGCGACGGCTCGAAAACCGATCTGCTTTATGTCGATGGCGGTCCGGCTACGACCGGCACGGTTGGCCATCTGCGTATGATCGGCAATCAGGTGTTCCGCCACGCGGTCGTGAACATTTCCGAGGCCATTGTGGCGGCTTCGGAAGCTTCGGGCATCACAATTCCGGAAATCGACTGGTTCGTACCGCACCAGGCCAATCAGCGAATCATTCGCGGCGTCGGTGAAAGACTGGGTCTGGACGAGAACCGCGTGGTTTCAACGGTTGATCTGCACGCGAACACGTCTGCTGCGTCAATTCCGCTCGCATTGGATCATGCCATCCAGGATGGCCGCATAAAACGGGGTGATTTGATCGTCCTTGAGGCCATGGGTGGTGGCCTGACGTGGGGGGCTTGCGCCTTCCGTCTATGATTTTGCAAAGAATGCTTTGATTTTTCGCAGTTTTGGCTTTGTATGATTCCCGTTGAATGACGGGGAGACGCAAGTGACTGCACAGCAAACCCTTACCCGCGCCGATCTGTGCGATGCGGTCCACGAAGAAGTGGGCCTGTCGCGTCAGGAATGCTCGGGTCTTGTAGAGCGTACACTCGAACTCGTGGTTGAATCTCTTGAGCGTGGTGAAACCGTAAAGCTTTCGGGCTTTGGCGTTTTCCAGGTTCGGGAAAAGCGTGCACGGATGGGCCGTAACCCCAAGACCGGTGAACCGGCAGCGATCAACCCGCGCCGCGTCATTAGCTTCCGTGCTTCTCAAATCATGAAATCGAGGGTCCACGACGCCGTCGTCGAGGATTGAGATTGTCCAAGAGTCCAAATGCCTTCCGTTCCATTTCCGAAGCCGCCGAAGAGGTTGGCGTTCCGCAGCACGTGCTGCGGTTCTGGGAAGGGAAACTTGATTTCATCCAACCGGTAAAACGTGCGGGTGGCCGTCGTTTCTACAGGCCGGAGGATATCCGTATCCTTCAGGATGTCCGTCGTCTACTTCACGACGAGGGGATGACCATCAAGGGCGTGGAGCGCCTGTATAAGGACTCAAAGGGCAAGCTCGTTGGGCCGGCGGCCGCTGTCTCGGCCGCGCCCGAAGCGGCGCACACTCCGGTGGCAGTTTCGTCCAGCGTTCGTACCGAACTCACCGCCTTACTGGGCCGGATCGAAGCGGCACAACAGCGTTTGGCGCAGGCATTGGGCAAATAAGCGCAGCTTGTTGTTCATAAGCCGTTTTTTGGTTTGCGATGCGCGCTCTGGCCGTCTATACGGAGCGCCTTCGGAGCGTGGCGCAGCCTGGTAGCGCACTTGACTGGGGGTCAAGGGGTCGCAGGTTCGAATCCTGTCGCTCCGACCATTTCCTAGCGGGAATGGACAAAAATAAAGGGCACCTTCGGGTGCCCTTTTTTATGCGTCCATTTCCTACAGATGTGCGCGAAACACGAAGTGCGGATATATTTGCTCGCATCGATGACCTCGTGCGATCCATTCTTCGACAGCTTGTGTGGCTCCAAGGCAAGTAGACGCCGTAGCATCATCATAAACCACATATCCACCACGCGAGATGTAGGGATAAACGGCGCTCTGAATGTATTTAATCGAATGGTAAATATCGAGATCGATATGCGCTAGACCGAAGCGCTGATCTAATGAAAACGTGGACGGGAATGTGTCTTCGACCAATCCTTTCACCGCTACCAGATTATCCAGGCCAATGCTCTCTGCGTATCGGAGCAGATCTTCCATATCTGTATCTGCGAAATCTCCAGCCTTGTGGAGATCAAACTGCATATCAGTCTTAGGCATTCCCTCAAAAGTGTCGCACGTATACACCTTGGCGCCAGGATAAAGACGTTTGAGCACTGTAGCGATAAATACCGCGCTCCCGCCTTTATAAGATCCAAACTCAATCACGTCTTTCGAGCTAAGTGGATCGAAATAGAGAGATAAAATAAGAAACAAATTCATGATGCGGCGATATTCTACTACCGAGCGGACCTCAGCATTCCGAAATGCCTCTAAAAACAACGGATGCTGTTCTAGAATTTGAGAAAGAGTACCGGACTCAAGGCCTACACCACGAACAGTTCCATCGTATAGATTGCGCCCCTGTATTATCTGATTGATCATACCGGCCGCGGGCAATGTTATATCGCTGTATCCAGCGCGAACTAAAGCGGACATGTAACCTCCTGAATATTTTCGAGTTTACAAATCTACTAGCTCAACTAATGGGGTTAATTACTATCTGAATAATTGAGTCTATGTATAGAGAAGTCTTCTTAGTTGTCGCGTAAGTGATCACACTCCGCCCAGCGGAGAAGGGGAATAAGTGGCACGCCCCATCCCATGCCGGCGACGATGAAGAAGAGCATCTTCACCCAGCCGATATCCGGCAGGATGTCGGCGATTGATACCGAGCCCCAAATCCAGAAGGCAAGGAACGCCAGCACACCGACGGTGGCGATAAATCGTCTCAGACGCGGGCTCATCAGCGCTTCTTCCGGAACAGGAAATAGAGAATCAGTCCGGCGACCGCGCCGACTGCGGCCCAGATTGGCCAGATCCAGCTGTCGTACGTCGCAATGGCGAACACACGAACCGCAAGGAACGCCCCCGCCGCCGCGCCCGTATAGGCGACCACGAAAAAGGCCGGCAATTCACGGCGGCCAGCCAGAAAATCAGCAATCAGCGCCAATATGGACACTGCAACCACTGTAACGGTCAGTTCGACATAGGGCATTGCCGACAGACGCTCCTCAAACAACCGTGAAGCTATAAGCTGAAATGCGACTCGAAATCGCCGCGAGTCAGGGGCATACCCCCCTGATGTCCGCATGACGATAGGCGGACACCATATCGGGGCAAAGAGCAGGCGTCGAATGATGCGAATTGGTGAAACGACCCAAAGTCGTCCGGTAGCCGTATGGCTATTTCTGTGTGCGGCCCTGGTGTTCGCGATGGTGGTGGTTGGTGGGGTGACCCGTCTGACGGGCTCCGGCCTGTCGATTACGGAGTGGAAGCCCATCATGGGGGCTATTCCGCCACTGAACCACGAAGACTGGCTGATTGCCTTCGAGAAGTACAAAGCCATCCCGCAGTACCAGTTGGTGAACGCGGGCATGACCCTGCAGGAGTTTCAGGGAATCTTCTGGTGGGAATGGCTGCACCGCCTGATCGGTCGGATGATCGGCGTGGTCTTTGCGCTGCCGTTCTTTGCCTTCCTGATTTTCCGCAAGATGCCGCGCCGTCTGGTGTGGCGCAGCGCGGTTCTGCTGGCGCTGGGTGGCCTTCAGGGGCTTATTGGCTGGTGGATGGTCAGCTCTGGCCTCAGCGAGCGCGTGGACGTGGCTCCTGAACGTCTGGCCGTCCATCTGGGACTGGCATTCGTGATCTTCTCGGGTCTGATCTGGACCGGCTTGGAAGCCTGGGCAGGTCAGCACTACAACCGCGCCTCTCGTGGATGGAGCGTGGGCGCGACCCTGCTACTGGCTGTCGTGTTCCTACAGTGCATGTTGGGCGCGCTGGTGGCAGGTGCCAAGGCCGGGATGGTCTTCACCGATTGGCCATTGATGAATGGCGCGGTCTTCCCGCCGGTCGACTGGGCCAAGGGTTCGATTGCCTTCCTGCACGATCAAGGTTTGGTGCAGTTCAATCACCGCCTGGGCGCTTATGGCTTGCTGATCTTTGCGACGGCTTATGCGGTCAATGCGTGGCGTTGGCGCCTGGCGGAAGGCGCTGGCGGTGCCGCATTTGTCTTGGCCATTGCAGTCTGGATACAGGCGGGGCTTGGCATCGTGACACTGGTGCACGCGGTGCCGATTACGCTGGGTGCCGTGCACCAATCGGTGGCCGCGGTTGTGCTGGGCCTTGCGACCCTAAATCTGTGGCTTGTCCGTCGGGCGCGTCCGCGGATTTTCAACAGCGGGCCACGCGGCTAACTCAAAAAATAAAGGGGCCGGTTCCCGTCAGGACCGGCCCCATTTTTATGAGATGTGAGGGTTGCTTAGCTCGCCTTACGGGCGTTCAGCGCAGAACCGACCGTGATAGCGAACCAAACGGCGGCAATCACGATCATCAAACCGAAGTCCTTGCCGGCGAAGATCAGCGGGACAAAGGCCAGAATACCGATCAGCCCCGGATAGATGTTGGCCCACATCGCGGAGTGCGGCGAATCCAGACGGATCAACGGAAGAGCAGGCCGTCCCATCCGCTTGAGCATCCAACTGTTGAGCGGGACGTAACCGGCGACAACCAGAATCGTGGTCAGCACATATTTCAGCAGCAAGCCTTCCTCACCAAATATGGAGGCACTGCCGATCAACATACCCATGGCACAACCGGTTGTGATGGCCAGCAGGGTATTGGGTTCAAAACGCATCAAGACTTGACCTTAACGTAGGAGCCGGGTGTCGGCTCCAGCGGAGGCAAGACGCCCTTGGCCGGATCTCTGGCCGCGACTTTCTTGCCGGATAGTTTGGCGAGCCAGTCGGCCCAATGCGGCCACCAGCTCCCCGGATATTGCTTGGCTTCCGCTTGCCATTCTTCGAGGGTTTCGGGAAGGGCCGGATTGATCCAGTGCTGGTACTTGTTGGCGTCCGGATGGTTGATAACGCCCGCGATATGGCCCGATCCCGCCATGGTAAAGGTGACATTGCCGCCAAAGCTTCGCGCCGAGCGATAGACCGAGCGGGTAGGGGCGATGTGGTCTTCCTTGCTGGACTGGAAGTAGAGCGGGATGGTGACCTTCGACAGGTCGATAGCTTCCCCGCCGATGACCATGGTGCCATTTGCCAGCGCGTTCTCGCCGTACATCTTGCGCAGATAGGCAAGGTGCAGCGCCTTGGGCATGCGGGTCTGATCCGAGTTCCATGCCAACAGGTCGAACGCCGCCGGTTCCTTGCCCATCAGATAGTTGGAAATGAAGAAGGACCAGATCAGGTCGTTGCTGCGAAGCGCGTTGAAGGTCTCGGCCATGGTGGTGCTGGGCAGCACGCCACCCGCCTCGTCCATCTGGCGCTCGATCTCGGCCAGCCAGTGCTCGTCCGTGAACAGGGTCAGGTCACCCGCTTCGGCAAAGTCATGCTGGGCGGCGAAGAAGGTGGCGCTGTTGATCCGTTCGTCCCCACGCGCCTTGGCGTGCGCCAGTGCCGCGCCGAGCAGGGTGCCGCCGATGCAGTAACCGACGGCATTCAGCTTGGGCTGACCTGTTTGCTCGAGCACCTTTTCAACGGCGCGATAGATGCCGCGCTCAAGATACTCATCAAACCCGTATTCGGCCTTGTCCTTGTCGGGATTGACCCAAGAGCAGACGAAAACCGTGAACCCTTGCGCGCTCAGCCAGCGGACCATGGAGTTGGCGGGCTGTAGGTCCAGTATGTAGAATTTGTTGATCCACGGCGGGAAGATCAGCAGCGGCACCGCATATTGTTGCGACGTCGCCGGATCATATTGCAGCAGCTCGAACAGATCATCGCGCCAAACGACCTGACCCGGCGCGGTGGCAACGTTTTCGCCCACCTTGAAACGTTCGGAGTCGGTTTGCCGGATGGATAGACGGCCACGGCCGCGCTCAAGGTCGGCAGCGAAGTTTTGCATGCCGCGTACCAGTGATTCGCCATTCGTCTCCGCCAGAGCCTTAAGGGCGACGGGGTTGGACGCTAGGAAGTTGGCCGGAGATAGTGCGTCCGTCAGCAGCCGCGTAAAGAACGCCGCCTGACGTTTAACCTTGGGGTCCACGCCCTCGGCGCTGGCGACCAGATTGTTCATCCAGTCCGAAGTCGTCAGATAGGATTGGCGCAGGACATCAAACAGCGGGTTTTCCGACCATGCAGGGTCCTTGAACCGCTTGTCGGTCACCTGTGGCTGAGGTTCGGCCTCCGGCTCGCCCCAGACACGGTGGGCGGTGGATGACCACAGGTCCATATAGCGACCGAACAGATCGGCCTGTGCCTGAAACAGCTTTTCCGGCTTGGCGGCCAGACTGGTCATCACCGCGCCCATGGCTGGCCCGACATTATAGGGATCGGGCGACAGGGCTGCGGGGCGGTCAGCTTGTAGCAGGGCGGCTTCGGCGATAGCGGACTGGGCCAGCATGGCAGCCTTGGCCAGATTGAGCGAAAGCTGCTCGATCTGGCGATAATGTCCGTTGTCGCCGAACGGCCCGCTGCCCGTCTCGGGCGGCGGCAGGGCCTCGTCTTTTCTCGGTTCGGCTTCGGGCACCGGTTTGGGCTTCGGCGCGCCTTTTCTAGCGCGCGGCGTTGCTGCAGTCGTCTTTTTCGCGGCGGGTTTCTTTGCCGACGAAGTGGGCGTCTTCGCTTTAGCCATAGCCGTTCTCCGTGGGTGCGCCGGACACGCACCTTCCTCCTGCCGCGATGTTGGCATAAGAAGGTAGGTGAAATGAACGTGAATCTCGTGAAAATCGTATCGCGGCCAGTCATGGCTATGGGGGCGTGTATCGCCTTGTCGGCGTGTGCCTTTGATCCGCCCACTGATCCGACGTCACCGCTGGCGACCCGAATCCAGACGATTGTGGACGAGAACCGCGAGTATCCGCGTTGGCAGGACTTTCCGGCACCGCCTGAGAATGTCCCGACCCCGACCTATGTCCGCTCCGCTGTTCAGGGGCTGGAGGGCCAGCAGCAAACCCTGAATTTGCAGATCGCCCAGATCGAATGGACGCTGACCGAGCCGGCCGAGGAATATATCGCCAACATCCGTCAACGCATGGCGGCAGATCAGGTCGAAGCCCCTACGGCCCAAACCCCTGCCGAGATCGAGGCGTTTGCGGCCGCGCTGCGGGCTCGGGCCAAGGCTCCTCCGCCGGTCGATCGTCCGCTCCGCTGATAGATTGCGTCCGCGTCTGACATAGGCGCGGGTTTCAATACGATATGCCCGAGCAGCAGGCCATCTTCGCGCCTGTGCTGCTGGTTGAATGAATGGCATGCCTGATGGCTGATGATCTTTCGACGTCCAACTTCCTCGGCTTTGCCCGCTCGATGTCGGGCCGAAGCTGGCGGATGCGCCCTGCAAATCCCGATGTGACCCGCGCGCACATGCACAGCCTCGGGCTGGGCGAACTGCTGTCGCGCGCCCTGGCATCGCGCGATGTGGCGGCTGAGGACGGTGGCAACTTCCTGAACCCAACTTTGCGGGCGCTTTTTCCCGATCCGTCCAGCTTTATGGACATGGATCAGGCCGCGAACGCGATTCTGGATGCGATTGCAGCCAACGAAAGCATCCACGTCTTTGCCGACTATGACGTTGATGGCGCGTCCAGTGCAGCGCTGCTGGTGCGCTGGTTCCGTCATATCAAGCGTGATCTACCGATCTATGTGCCCGACAGGATGAAGGAGGGCTATGGCCCCAGCGCGCCCGCGTTTGACCGTTTGAAGGCCAGCGGCGCGGACCTTGTGATCACCGTCGACTGTGGTGCCGCCGCGAACGAAGCCGTCGCCCACGCCACGGCCATCGGTCTGAAGGTCGTCGTCATCGACCACCACATGATGCGTGAAGAGCCGCCAGCCTGCCTTGCCGTGGTCAATCCAAACCGTCCGGGCTGTCAGTCAGGGCAGGGGAATCTTGCTGCGGCGGGCGTGGTTTTTGTTTTGCTGGCCGCTTTGAACCGCGAGGGACGCAAGCGCGGCATTTTCGCGGAGGTGGGCGAACCGGACATCCGGCAATGGCTGGACCTTGCGGCCATGGGCGCGATCTGTGACGTCACACGTCTGATAGGCTTTAACCGTGCACTGGCCAGTTTGGGCCTGCGGCACATGTCGTCGTGGAGAAATCCGGGCTTGGCGGCCTTGATGACGGCAGCCGGTGCCGAAAAGACCGAGGCCAAGTCCCAGACCGTCGGATTCGTTCTCGGGCCGCGCATCAATGCGGGCGGGCGTATTGGCCGTTCCGATCTGGGGGCGCGCCTGCTTTCTACCGATAACGAGCAGGAAGCTGCGGAACTGGCCCGCGAACTGGACGAACTGAACCGCGCCCGACGTGATGTCGAGGCTGCCGTAACCGATGAGGCCATCCGTCGCGTCGAGATGACCGGCGCACACAACGATGAGTCGGCCTGTGTGGTGGTGGCGGGTGAAGAATGGCACCCTGGCGTGGTGGGCATTGTGGCCGGACGCCTGCGTGAGCGGTGGCGCAAGCCCGTGATCGTCATCGGGCTGGATCCCGTGGCGGGCATTGGTAAAGGCTCTGGCCGGTCCCAGCTGGGCATGAACCTTGGTCGTGCCATCCAAAAGGCTTGGGAAGTGGGCGTTCTGATTGCCGGTGGCGGACACGCCATGGCGGCGGGCCTCACGGTCGCTATCGACCGGATCGATGCCCTTCGAGACTATCTCAATCAGGCCCTTCAAGGCGAACAGGCCGAGGCTCAGGCCTTGGACTGGGTCGAGATCGATGCCCTGATCGATCCGCGCGCCGCGACACGCGACCTGTTTGATACGTTCGAGCAGCTGGCTCCGTACGGTCCGGCCAACCCCGAGCCCGTCTTTGCCATGGAGCATATTCTGGTGCGCGAGCCGCAGGCCATGAATGGTGGCCACGTGCGGTGCCGTCTGGTTGCGCCGGATGGAGCCTCTATTCGCGCCATCGCCTGGCGCTGTGCCGATCTGCCCATGGGGCGGACCTTGTTGTCGGGGCAGGGCGGTCTGTGTGTTTCGGGCCGTCTCAAGGCTGACGATTGGAATGGCCGCCGCGGTGTCCAGTTTGAAATCGAGGACGTTGCCGATCCGCGCATGGCGTGCTGAGCGCGCTCAGGCTCGCAGCGCACAGGTCTTTGAAAAAAAATACAGAAAATCGATTTGGCCTTATTGCCAACTGCGAAAATGGCCACTATCAAGCCACTCGTTCGCGACGCGGTCCCTTCGTCTATCGGTTAGGACGTCAGGTTTTCAACCTGAAAAGAGGGGTTCGATTCCCCTAGGGACTGCCACGCGGACCTGTTTTCGAACCTCGGTTCGGGCACGGTTTGAGGCTTTGCTTCACTCTTGAAAAAGAAGTTGAAGTTGGTTTCAGAAACGGGCTTGCAACCGGATTAGAACACAGCTAAATGCCCGCTCCTCGCGCTGCGGTCCCTTCGTCTATCGGTTAGGACGTCAGGTTTTCAACCTGAAAAGAGGGGT
>NZ_CAMZFB010000049.1 GCF_947305955.1 uncultured Brevundimonas sp. | reverse complement strand
ACCATGAGAACGGCATCGACCTGATCGACGTGCTGCGCCCGCTGACCCACGGTCCGGCCAGCCTCCTTGGCCTCGACAGCGGTGTGATCGCCGAGGGCGCACCGGCGGACCTTGTCCTGTTCGACGCGGGCGCGCCCATCGTCGTGGATGCCGCCCTGCTGAAGTCCAAATCCAAGAACTCGCCGTTCGACGGTCGCCGCCTGCAAGGCAAGGTCTTGCTCACCATCGTCGACGGCCGCATCGTCCACGATCAACGCCAATAGGAGCGAATCAAAGTGCAGGATCTCGCGGCACCCGCCGCAGCGACACTCGGACTGGTCACCGTGGCCGGATATCTCTTGGGCTCCATCCCGTTCGGGGTGGTCCTGACGCGCGCCTTTGGCGCCGGTGATGTCCGCCAGATCGGATCGGGCAATATCGGCGCGACGAACGTACTTCGCACCGGTCGCAAGGATCTCGCCATCGCTACCCTGCTGCTGGACGCGGGCAAGGGCGCGGCTGCGCTCCTGCTCGCCCGCTGGCTGACGGGCAGTGATCTGGCGGCTGCGCTGGCGGGCGGTGCCGCCTTCCTGGGCCACCTCTATCCGGTTTGGCTCAAGTTCAAGGGCGGCAAGGGCGTCGCGACCTTCTATGGTCTGATGCTCGCCGCCACGTGGCAGCTGGGTTTGGCTGCGGCGGCCATCTGGCTGCTGTGCGCCTTCCTTTTCCGCATTTCGTCCCTGGCAGCGCTGATTTCGGCGGCTGTCACCCCGCTTCTGGCGCTGTCCCTGCTCAAGGTCGGGATTGATGTGCCAAAGCCGATCTTCCTGCTCTCGATCTTCTCGGCGGTCCTGACCTGGTTCCGTCACCACGAGAACATCGCCCGCTTGGCCAAGGGTCAGGAGCCCCGCATCGGGGCCAAGAAATCAGGGCAAACCAAAGCATGACGGCCCTGCCGGAGGCCGAGCGTATTGCCCGCCTCCGGCTGGCGCGGACCGAGAAAATCGGTCCCGTCACCTTTTCCCAGTTGATCCAGAAATTCGGCACGGCGGTCGATGCGATTGACCGCCTGCCCGACCTCGTCAAACGCTCTGGCCGTTCCGCCTACCGTGTGCCCAGCGTCGATGACGTCACCCCCGAACTCGAGCGTGGCCATGCCTATGGCGCAAGGCTGTTGGTGCTGGGCGATGCGGCCTATCCGGCACGACTGGCTGCGATTGATCCACCGCCGCCTGTTCTTTGGACCAAGGGCCGAACCGACCTCCTGAATACCGAAGCGGTCGCCATCGTCGGCGCACGCATCGCCTCGGCGGGCGGCATCCGCATCGCCCGCAGCTTGGCGCAGGACCTTGGCCAGCACCATTACACCGTGGTCTCCGGCCTTGCCCGCGGCATCGACACAGCCGCCCATCTGGGCAGTCTCGAAACCGGAACGGTCGCTGTGCTGGGCGGCGGCGTCGACGATATCTATCCGCCCGAGAATGCCGACCTTCATGCCCGCATCGGTACCGAGGGCTGTATCGTCTCGGAAAGCCCGATGGGCGCGCGGGCACAGGCGCGCGATTTCCCGCGTCGCAACCGCATCATCTCTGGGCTGTCGCGCGGCACGGTTGTCGTGGAGGCCGAGCTAAAGTCCGGCTCGCTTATCACGGCGCGGCTGGCCGCCGAACAAGGCCGCGATGTGTTTGCTGTACCCGGCTCTCCACTCGATCCGCGCACACGCGGCACCAATGATCTGCTGCGTCAGGGGGCCATTCTCTGCGAAGGTATCGAGGACATCGAGCGTGCTTTCACCACCCTGCGGACCCTGTTCGAGCCTTCGGTCACCCCTTCTTTCGAGCCTGCCAACGAAGACTGTGCGCCGGACCTATTGGAACAGATTGCGGCGCTGCTGTCTCCCGTTCCCACCCCGACAGACGAAATCGCCCGCGCTCTGGGTGTCAGCGCCTCTGTCGTGGCGGGTGCCCTATTGGAGCTTAGCCTAACCGACCGTGCCTCCTTACTGCCCGGTGGCTTGGTGGCCAGCGCCTAGATGGGCCTAAATCTCACGACGTCGCGCCACATCGGATGCCACTTCCAGCAGGCAAGCCAGCTTCTCGTCGCCCTGTGCCCTCGCCATGCCAGCCAGTTCCAACGAGATGTCGCCAACATATTCGCGCATTTGGGCCACGCCGTATGGGGACATCTCGGAAACAAGAGCGGTATCGTCCTTATCGGAGGACTTGCGACGCAAATTCGGCATAGACCAACTCCACAACCCCAGCTTCACCGTTGGTATAACCTGAGGTTGTAAATAATTGCAGTACACCCGTGTAAATAGCACTTTATATCATGGCGCATTGACATATTGGTCGGTCACCACCACGTTCGCGCCCCCATTTCCCTGATTGAGCGTCATGAATCTCGTTATCGTCGAGAGCCCCGCGAAGGCCAAAACCATCAACAAGTACCTCGGCTCGGACTATAAAGTCCTGGCGTCGTACGGCCATATCCGCGACCTGCCGTCCAAGGACGGCTCTGTCCTGCCTGACGATGACTTCGCCATGCATTGGGAAGTGGATTCCAAGGCCACCAAACGCCTGTCGGAAATCGCCGAGGCGGCCAAGAAGGCTGACCGCGTTATTCTCGCCACCGACCCCGACCGCGAGGGAGAGGCGATCAGCTGGCACGTTCTGGAGGTCCTGAACAAGAAGAAGGCGCTGAAGGACACCGAGGTCGAGCGCGTGACGTTCAACGCGATCACCAAGTCGGCGGTCCTCGAAGCCATGGCCAATCCGCGCCAAGTGGATATGGAGCTGGTCAACGCCTATCTGGCGCGCCGTGCGCTGGACTATCTGGTGGGCTTCAACCTGTCTCCGGTTCTGTGGCGCAAGCTGCCGGGCGCACGCTCGGCAGGCCGTGTGCAGTCGGTTGCCCTTCGCATCGTCGTCGATCGCGAAATGGAGATCGAGAAGTTCAAGCCGCAGGAATACTGGTCGGTCGAAGCCGACCTGATCGCCGACAGCCCGCCCTTCACCACCCGTCTGGTCAAGCACGAGGGCAAGCGCGTCCAGCGCCTGGACATCGTGTCGGAGGCCATGGCCACCGCTGCCCGCAACGCGATCAGCAGCGGCGACTTCACGATCAAGTCGGTCGAGAAGAAGCCAGCCAAGCGCTCGCCTGCCCCGCCGTTCACCACTTCGACCCTGCAACAGGAAGCCGCCCGCAAGCTCGGCTTCACGGCCCAGCGCACCATGCAGGCCGCGCAAAAGCTGTATGAAGGCGTGGACGATACCGGCGGTCTGATCACCTATATGCGTACCGACGGCGTTTACGTGACGCCGGAAGGCATCGCACAAGCCCGCGAGGCCATCGCCGAACGCTTCGGCCCCGCCTACGTCCCGTCCGAGCCGCGCTATTACAAGACCAAGGCCAAGAACGCCCAAGAGGCGCACGAAGCCATCCGTCCGACCAACATCCTGCGCCACCCCGACTCCCTGCGTCTGGAGAGCGACCTGCAGCGTCTGTACGAGCTGATCTGGAAGCGCATGATCGCGTCGCAGATGGAAAGCGCCCGTCTGGACCGCACCACGGTCGAGATCGAAACGCCCGACGGCCAGACCGGCCTACGCGCGACCGGTCAGGTCGTGGTGTTCGACGGCTTCATCGCCGCCTATGAAGAAGGCCGCGACGACAAGCAGAAGGGCGCCGAGGACGACGAGGACGAAGGTGGCCGCCTGCCCGCGCTGAAGGAAGGCGCGAAGGCACAGGTCCAGGCTATCCGCACCGACCAGCACTTCACCGAGCCGCCCCCGCGCTTCTCGGAAGCCACCCTGGTCAAGAAGCTGGAAGAGCTGGGCATCGGCCGTCCGTCGACCTATGCCTCGATCCTGTCGACCCTGCGCGACCGCGAATACGTCCGCATGGACAAGGGCCGCTTCTATCCGGAAGACAAGGGCCGTCTGGTCACCGCCTTCCTCGAGCAGTTCTTCACCAAATGGGTGGAATACGACTTCACCGCCGCGCTGGAGACCCAGCTCGACGAAGTGTCGGCGGGTGACCTCGACTGGAAGGCCCTGCTGCGCTCGTTCTGGGAAGACTTCCACGCCGCGACCCAAGCCGCGGGCGAGCTTCGTACCACGGCCATCCTCGATCACCTGAACGAGGCACTGGGCGCGCACATCTTCCCGGACAAGGGCGATGGCCGCGATCCGCGTCTTTGCCCCGTCTGTAACGAGGGCCAACTCAGCCTGAAGACCAGCCGTTTCGGTGCCTTCATCGGCTGCTCGCGCTATCCGGACTGCAAATACACCCGTCCGGTCGCCTCGCCAGACGCCGCCGAGGGCGGTGCCGAAAGCGGTGACCGCGAACTGGGCGTCGATCCGGCGACGGGCAAGGCCGTACAGCTCAAGATCGGCCGTTTCGGTCCGTACGTTGAAACCGAGGCCGCCGAGGAAGGTGCCAAGCCGCGCCGTTCCAGCCTGCCCAAGGGTTGGTCACCGGCTTCGATCGACCTCGATCGCGCCCTGAAGCTGCTCAGCCTGCCGCGTGTCGTGGGTGAACACCCCGAAGACGGCAAACCGATCACCGCCGGTCTTGGCCGCTTCGGTCCGTTCGTGGCCCACGATGGCACCTATGCCAATGTCTCGGACATCGAAGAGGTGTTCGAGGTCGGTCTGAACCGCGCTGTGGCCCTGCTGGCCGAGAAGCGCGCGGGCCGTGCTGCCCGTGGCGCTGCCGCTGCACCGCTCAAGGAACTGGGCAACCACCCCGAGGATGGTGCCGCCGTTCAGGTCATGTCGGGCCGCTATGGTCCCTATGTGAAATGGAACAAGGTCAACGCCACCCTGCCCAAGGGTACCGAGCCTGATGACATGACGCTGGAAGCGGCCCTACCGCTGCTGGCTGCCAAGGCTGGCGCGGCTCCGAAGAAGAAGGCTCCGGCCAAGAAGGCAGCGGCCCCCAAGAAGGCCGCCGCGGCCAAAAAGCCGGCAGCAGAAAAGAAACCTGCCGCCAAGTAACCGGCGGCTAAAAAGACTGCGGCCAAGAAAGACGCCTAAGAGACAAGGCCGGATCAGCCATCGCGCTGATCCGGCTTTTCTTTGTCCGGAAGCGGCTTTGCCGACTAAAGACAGCAATCCGGTTCGCCGAAAAAAGTTGACTGTGGCGTAGGGCTTTCCATATACCGCCGCATGCTCGGAGCAGGACTGGCGATGCGCGCCGCCCGCTCGCCCAAGAGGGGCGGCTCCGTCAGCAAAAGACGTCGTTGACGTTATTCTCTGTCCTTAGGACTACATGACCGAGTTTTCCAAGCTGGGCCTCTCGCCCACGATCCTTCAAGCTGTAGCCGATACCGGCTACACCGACGCCACGCCGATTCAGGCGCAGGCGATCCCTGTCGCTCTGACCGGCCTTGACGTTCTGGGCATCGCCCAGACCGGCACCGGCAAGACCGCCGCCTTCACCCTCCCCCTGATCGAACGCCTCTCGACGGGCCGCGCCCGCGCCCGTATGCCGCGCGCCGTTGTGCTTTGCCCGACCCGCGAGCTGGCCGATCAGGTCGCCGAGAACTTCGCCAAATACGCCCACGGCACGCGCCTCAGCTGGGTGCTGCTGATCGGTGGCGTGTCCATGGGTGATCAAGTCGCTCTGCTGAACAAGGGCGTCGACGTGCTGATCGCCACGCCGGGCCGCCTGCTGGACCTGTTCGAGCGCGGCAAGATCCTGCTCACCGGCGTCGAAATCATGGTCGTCGACGAAGCCGACCGCATGCTCGACATGGGCTTCATTCCCGATATCGAGCGCATCTTCAAACTGACGCCGCCGCGCCGCCAGACCCTGTTCTTCTCGGCCACCATGCCGCCGGAAATCACGCGCCTGACGCAGCAGTTCCTGAAGAACCCGACCCGTATCGAAGTGTCGCGTCCGGCCCAGACCGCCGACACCATCACCCAATATCTGACCCGCCTGCCGGTTTCCGATCCCAAGGCCAAGCGCACCGCGCTTCGCATGCTGATCGAACGCTCACAGGTCCAGAACGGCATTGTCTTCTGCAACCGCAAGTCGGACGTGGACATCGTTGCCAAGTCGCTGACCGTCCACGGTTTCGACGCCGCACCGATTCACGGCGATCTGGATCAGTCCACCCGTATGCAAACCCTGCAAAAGTTCCGTAATGGCGAACTGAAGCTGCTGGTCGCATCGGACGTGGCCGCACGCGGTCTGGACATTCCGGAAGTCAGCCACGTCTTCAACTATGACGTCCCGCACCACGCCGACGATTACGTCCACCGCATCGGTCGTACGGGTCGCGCTGGCCGCACCGGCGAAGCCTTCATGCTGGCCACCCCTGCCGACGACAAGTCGCTCGACAAGGTGTTGAAGCTGATCAAGAAGGATCCGGTCGAGCTGGCGCTGGAAGGCGTCGACTTCGCTGCCATCAAGGATCGTGCGCCGCGCAGCAAGGACGAAGGCCGCTCTGGCCGTGGCCGTCGCGAACGCACCCGCGAGCCCAAGCCGGAAACAGCCGAGGTCGCAGCCGTGGAAGCCGAAGCTGTCGAAGCCTCTGCTCCGACCGAGGCCAAGGAAGAGCGCCGTCCGCGCCGCTCGCGCAGCCGCCGCAAGCCTGAAGCCACTTCGGAAGTCGCCGCTGAAACCGTCGCCGTCGAGGCAACGGGTGAAGAGGCTCCGGCTGCCGTCGAAGCTGAGGTCGAGGCTGCGCCCTCGCGCTCCAACCGTGGCCGCAGCCAGGACAACCGCAAGTCGCGCAACGCCGCCGAAAAACCGGAAGGCATCGCGACCCACAGCGTGGCTTTCGGGGACGATATCCCCGCATTCCTGCGTCGTCCGGTCGTTTTTCCGGCTTAACACCTTTTACGCCCAAGCTTAACCTACAGGTTACGTGTTATCCCGTAGGTTGCACTCCAGAACTTCTGGGGGGGACATGCTCATGGGTGAGCAGGTGGATACGGCCGTCCGCGGCCCGCAAGCCTTTGCGTTGGCGCGTACGACCATCGACAAGATGGAAGCCGCCAAAATCTGGCCAACACCGCTCAACTATGAGCTTTGGCTCCACTACGTCTCGCAGCCGCACAGCCCGCTGGGTCAGGAAATCCTGCGGCTGCTGGACACCGACACGCCGTTCACCGATGCCGTCGCTGAAATGCTGGCGACGGAATATCTGCCGCGCAGCCGCCTGTCCGAAGAAATCCGCGATGCCGGTGCGGTGCTGAACCGCGAACTGGCGGCTGTGGCGACCGCCATCGACAAGGCCCGCGAGATGCAGATGCAGTACGCGGACACGCTCAGCGACGCCCAGACCCATTTTGACAATACCGAAGCGCCGACCACCTTGGCCGAGGTTGTCGATGTGCTGTCGCGCGCCACGCGCCGCATCCAGCGCCACACCATCGTTTTGGAAAAGCGGCTTGAATCCTCACATACTGAGGTGAACAAGCTCCGGACCCATCTGGAACAGGTGCGCCGTGACGCCATGACGGATGCCTTGACCAATCTGGCGAACCGCAAGGCATTCGACGAGCAGCTTGCCTCGCTCTGCGAGGAAGCCGATGCAAGTGGATCAGCCGTGACGCTGGCCGTCATCGACATCGATCATTTCAAACGCTTCAACGACACCTGGGGCCACCAGACGGGTGATCAGGTGCTGCGTTACGTCGCCGCTGCGATTGCGCGCCTTGCTCATCACCCGCGTATTGCCGCGCGTTATGGCGGTGAGGAGTTCGCCGTCGTATTTCCCGGCGAAATGGCCAATGACGTTGAGGCCGCGATCAACACGCTTCGGGCCGAGATTGCATCGCGCGCTCTGCGTCGTCGCTCGACCAATGAAGATCTGGGCATTGTGACCATTTCGGCGGGCCTGGCGACGCGCGGCACAAACGAAAGCCCGCTCCAACTGATGGAACGGGCCGATGCCGCGCTTTATGTCTCGAAGCGCAATGGCCGCAACCGCGTCACCAGCGCCGAAAATTCGCTCGAAGAAACTGCCGCCTGATAAGGCGGCAGCCGCTTCAAAAACCTATCATTGGGCCGGAATGACCGCGCCCTCGTACTTCTGCGCGATGAAGGCGCGAACCGCCTCGCCGCGCAGCGCATTGTTCAGCGCCACAATGCGCGGATCGGTCTTGTTGTCCTCACGCGCCACGACGTAGTTCACGTAGGGGCTGTCAGCGCCTTCCAGCGACAGTGCATCACGACGCGGCAGAAGGCCGGCATCGAGCGCATAGTTGGTGTTGATCACCGCAGCGTCGACCTGGGGCAAGATACGCGGGATAGTGGCCGCTTCGACTTCGCGGAACTTCAGACCTTTGCGGTTGTCCTTGACGTCCGCCACGGTCTGTAGCGCATTCTCGCCCTTACGCAGGGTGATCAGGCCAGCCGATTGAAGCAGCAGCAACGAACGGCCCGTGTTCGACGCATCGTTCGGCAGAACGATCTCGGCACCGTCCGGAAGCTGCGCCAGCGCCGTATATTTCTTGGAATACAGACCCAGCGGCTCGACGTGGATGCCCGCCACCGTCACCAGATTGGTGCCACGGGCGGCGTTGAACTCGTCCAGATAAGGCTTGGTCTGGAAATAGTTGGCATCCAAACGGCGCTCGGCCAGTTGCACGTTCGGCTGCACGTAGTCGTTGAAGACCTTGATATCCAGCGTAACGCCCTCGGCGGCCAGAAGCGGGCGGACCTTTTCCAGGATTTCCGCATGCGGCACAGCGGTCGCGCCGATCTTAAGCGGCTTGGAGGTGTCCACCTCGCCGCCTTCTCCGCCCTTACCGCATGCCGCCAGTAGTCCAACGGCAGCAAACGCAGCGGCATTCAGCAGGATCGAGCGACGAGCAATCATAAACAGCCTCGGTAAAAATCAGCGGTGAGACACCTTAGCGACAAGCCAGTCGCCAAGCATCTGTAGAATCTGGACCATGACCAATAGCAGAACTACGGTGACAATCATCACGTCCGTTTGGAAACGCTGATAGCCGAAGCGGATGGCCAGATCGCCCAATCCGCCAGCGCCCACCACGCCTGCCATGGCCGTATAGCCCACCAGTGCAATCGCCGCGACGGTGGCACCGGCGATGATGCCGGGCAAGGCCTCGGGCAGCAGCGCACGCGTGACAATCTGCCACGTGCTGCCCCCCATGGCCTGAGTGGCCTCGACAACACCGTGATCGACCTCGCGCAGGGCATTCTCGACCAGGCGGGCATAGAACGGCGCCGTGCCGACAACCAGCGGCGGAATGGCCCCCGCCACCCCCAGCGACGTGCCGACCAGAAGCACCGTCACCGGCAGCATCACGATCAACAGGATAATGAAGGGCAGCGACCGCAAGACGTTCACCATGAACGACAGCACACTGTTCAGCAGCGGGCTCGCAGCCAGTCGCCCCTTGCCCGACAGAAACAGCAGCACGCCCAGCGGGATACCGATAGCCACCGTCAGCACCAGCGATCCCGCCAGCATCAGAACCGTGTCCAACGTCGCCTGCGCGATATCGCCCCAATCCACATTATCGAACATCAGCGGCCTCCGACGGTTTCAACGCCGACACCGCGCTCGGCCAACTGCTTCAAGGCCGCGTCGGCATCGCCATCGGTAAAGGCGACAACCAGCTGGCCGCACGGAACGCCGCGAATACGGGCAATGCGTCCCGACAGGATGGAATAGTCGACACCCACGGTACGGGCCACGCGGCTCAGTTCCGGCTCATAGGTCGACGTGCCCTGGAAGACCAAACGGGCTACACGCGCATTTGCGGGTACCGAAGCATCATCAAAGCCATCATCGCTTTCCGCCAGCATGGCTTGTGTGACGGGATGTTGCGGGCGCAGGAAGACATCGACTGTATCGCCCTGCTCCACAATCCTGCCGTCCTTCAGAACAGCCACGCGATCGCACACACGGCGCACCACCTCCATCTGGTGGGTGATCATGACGATGGTCAGGCCCAGTTCGCGGTTCAACTGCTCCAGCAGGCCGAGAATGTCCTCGGTCGTCTCGGGATCCAGCGCACTGGTCGCCTCGTCGCACAGCAGCACATCAGGGCCGCAGGCCAACGCGCGGGCGATGCCGACACGCTGTTTCTGGCCACCCGAAAGCTGGTGGGGGTATTTCTTGGCATGTTCGGCTAAGCCCAGACGCGCCAGAAGTTCGGTCGTACGAGTCTTCACCTCGGCGGCGGGGCGTCCCTCCAGCCGAAGCGGAAACGCCACATTGTCCTCGATGGTCTTGGAGGCCAACAGGTTGAAGTGCTGGAAGATCATCCCGATCTTGCGACGCGCCGTCCGCAACTGTGCGGGGTTCAGCGCGGTGATCTCCTGATCGCCGACAAACACCTTGCCGCCATCGGGTGTTTCCAGCCGGTTGATAGTGCGGATCAGGGTGGACTTGCCCGCACCCGAGCGTCCCACTACGCCGAAAATCTGACCACGCTCTACGTGCAGATCAACGGAATCCAGAGCCACGCGTTCGCCCGCGCGGCTCTGGTAGCGGCGTGTGACGCCCTCCAGACGGATCATAAAGCCTCGGTACTGGTAGCCGGAATGATGGTGACGCTCTCACCACAACCGCAGGCGTCTGTCTCGTTAGGGTTTCTAAAGACGAATTTAGAAGACATGCGGGTCGTTTCGAAGTCGATTTCCGACCCCACAAGGAACAGGACGGCCTTGGGCTCGATCAGCACGACCGCGCCCTTGTCCTCAACCACCTCATCCAGCGGCTCGATGCTTTCGGCGTAGGCAAAGGTGTATTCCTGCCCCGCGCAGCCGCCGTTCTTCACGCCGACGCGCAGGCCCACACACGGGCGGTCGGCATTGGCCATCAGCTCGCGCACGCGTGCCGCCGCCGCCTCGGTCAGGGTGACGACCTTGGGACGTGGACGGCGCGGACGGGTGGAGGTCTGAAGTTCGGTCATGACAATCAGAACATGTTCAGGGCCAGTTTGGCCTCATCGGACATACGCGACTGATCCCACGGCGGATCGAACACCAGATTGACGTGGGCGGACTTGATGCCCTCCACCTTCATGACGGCACCTTCGACCCAGCCGGGCATTTCGCCCGCCACCGGACAGCCCGGCGCGGTCAGGGTCATGTCGATGACCACATCTTTGTCGTCCGACACATCGACCGTGTAGATGAGGCCCAGCTCATAGATGTCGACCGGAATTTCTGGATCGTACACGGTCTTGAGCGCCGCGATCAGATCATCGGTCAACTTGTCCAGCTCGGCCTGCGACAGAGCGCTTTTCTGCGGCTCGTTCCAGCTGTCGGCAAAGGTCGGGCTGTCGGTGATCGCGTTTTCGGTCTTGGCGTCCATGGTCGTCACACAAAGAAGTTCCGCGCCTTGATCAGCGCATCGGCGAAGGCATCAACCTCCTCCACCGTATTATATAGGGCGAACGAGGCGCGGGTGCTCGACGTCACGCCCATTCTTTTGGCCAATGGCTCGGCACAGTGCAGACCCGCCCGTACGGCCACGCCGTAACGGTCCATGATCTGGGCGATGTCGTGGGCGTGCGCGCCTTCGACCGTAAAGGTCAGCAGGGCACCCCTCCCTTCGGCCGTGCCGATGATCCGCAGCCAGTTCAGGCCGCCCAGACGCTCGATCGCACGCTCATACAGCGCCTGCTCGTGAGCAATGACCGCCTGCGGGTCAAAGCCCATCAGCCAGTCCAGAGCCACGCCCAGACCCACGGCCTCGACGATCGGCGGGGTACCGGCCTCGAAGCGGTGCGGCGGCTTGGCGTAGGTGATGCGTTCCTGCTCGACCGTCTCGATCATCTCGCCACCGCCCTGATACGGCGGCAGGGCCTCAAGAGCCTCGGTCGTGCCGTACAGCGCGCCGATCCCCGTCGGGCCATAAAGCTTGTGTCCGGTGATGACATAGAAGTCGCAGCCGATGGCCTGAACATCGGGCGCGGCGTGAACAGCACCCTGACAGCCGTCGATGACCACCTTGGCACCGACCTGATGCGCCAGACGCGAAATCTCGGCGACAGGGTTGATGGTGCCCAACACGTTCGACATGTGCGTAACCGCAACCACCTTGGTGCGCGGGTTCAGCATGGCTTCGAAGGCCGCCATGTCGAGAGAACCATCATCCTTGATCGGCGCAAAGCGCAGAACCGCGCCCTTGCGCTCGCGCAGCAGGTGCCACGGCACGATGTTGGAATGGTGCTCCATCTCGGTGACGATGATCTCGTCACCTTCCTCGATGGAAAGGCCCAGACCGTTGGCGACCAGATTGATCGCCTCGGTACCGCCCTTGGTCCAGACGATGTTCTCGGGCGAAGGCGCGTTCAGGAATTTCGCCACCACGCCACGTGCCGCCTCAAAGGCTTCGGTCGCCTCGTTCGACAGGGTGTGCAGGCCACGGTGAACATTGGCATAGCCGTTGGACATCATTTCGACGAAGCGGTCGATGACCACCTGCGGCTTCTGGGCCGAGGCGGCATTGTCCAGATAGACCAGCGGACGGCCGTTCACCTGACGCGACAGGATCGGGAACTGTTCCCGCACGGCATAGGGATCGAAGGTCTTCACAGTCGTTCCGTCAGCCATTGGCCCACCCGTTCACGGATATCCTCAGCCTCGATGCGATCGATCACTTCGATCAGGAAGGCCTGCGTCAGCAGGGCGCGAGCTTCCTCAACGGTGATGCCGCGCGCTTGCATGTAGAACAGGGCGGCTTCATCCAGAGTGCCGACGGTGTTTCCGTGCGCGCACTGGACGTCATCGGCATAGATGATCAGCTCAGGCTTGGCGTCGATCTCGGCACGCTCGCCCGCGATCAGAGCATTGTGGGCCATGCGGGCGTCGGTGCCATCGGCCCCGCGCTCGACGATGATCTTGCCTTGAAACACACCGCGCGAGGCTTCGCGGGCCACGCCCTTGGTCAACTGGCTGGTGGTGCCATTGGCGGCCAGATGGTCCACCACGCTGGTCAGGTCCGTATGACGCGAACCGTTCAGCACATAGACGCCATCCAGACGGGCATCGGCACCTGCGGCGTGGTGCGCCAGACGGGTTTCGATGCGCTGCAGCTTCGCGCCGGTCGCGATCACGGTCTGGGCCAGCTTGGCCTCGGGCGCGAGATCGATTTCGGCGTCGATAATCGAAACGGCGTCCGCCACGTCGTCGGTGATGACGATACGGGTCAGGCTGGCACCGCTCTCGACCTTGTAGGTCAGGCGGATCTGCGAGGCATAAGCCGCGCCCGCACCTTCATAGGTTTCGACAACCGTCAGCGCAGCACCCGACGGAACCCTCACATCGAACGATCCCATGTGAGCCGTGGCCGTGGCATCCGACACCACGCGCAGGGCAAACGTCTGCGATCCGGTGGCGACAAAGCCAGTGTCGTTACAGCGACCGTTGGCGATCACCACAACCTTGTCCGCCAGATCGTCGAACGAACCGGCAGAGGTGACCGATACAGCAGGCGACAGTTCAGGCACATCACGAAGAATACGCACCAAATCACTGTATTTCCATGCCTCAACGCGGCGCGACGGATAGGTCGCGGCGTCGAACAGGTTCAACTTAGCCGATGCGCTCACGCGGCGCTCGGAAGGTATTTGTCATAGCCTTCCGCCTCGAGCTGCAGGGCCAGCTCCGGTCCGCCCGAAGCCACGATGCGGCCACCGGCCAGAACGTGGACGCGGTCCGGTTTGATGTAGTCCAGCAGGCGCTGGTAGTGGGTAATGACCAGCATGGAGCGGTCCTCGCGGCGCAGGGCGTTCACGCCTTCCGACACGATACGCAGGGCGTCGATATCAAGGCCCGAGTCCGTTTCATCAAGGATCAGCAGCGACGGCTGAAGCACAGCCATCTGCAGGATTTCCATGCGCTTCTTCTCGCCCCCCGAGAAGCCCACGTTCAGAGGACGCTTCAACATGTCGAAGTCCATCTTCAGGGCCTTCGAGGCTTCCTTGACCAGCTTCAGGAACTGGGGAGCCGACACTTCGTCTTCGCCACGCTGGCGGCGCTGAGCGTTCAGGGCCGTACGCACGAAGGTCATGGCGGGAACACCCGGGATTTCCACCGGATACTGGAACGACAGGAAAACACCCGCGGCGGCGCGTTCCGCCGGATCGAGGTCCAGAAGGTTGACGCCGTTCCACGTGACCGAACCTTCGGACACCTCATAGTCGGGGCGGCCCGCGATGGTGTTGCCCAGCGTCGACTTGCCCGCACCGTTCGGGCCCATGATGGCGTGAACCTCGCCCGCCGGCACTTCCAGCGACAGGCCTTTCAGGATGGCCTTTTCTTCGACCGATGCGTGAAGGTTATCAATCTTAAGCATTGTTTTTATTACCTTAGCCCACCGAGCCTTCAAGGCTGATGGCTACGAGTTTTTGCGCCTCTACGGCGAATTCCATCGGCAGTTCCTGCAGCACGTCGCGCACGAAACCGTTCACCAGCAAGGCCACAGCCTCTTCTTCCGACAGGCCGCGCTGCTGGGCATAGAACAGCTGATCCTCGGACAGACGGGTGGTCGTCGCCTCGTGCTCCATCTGGGCCGAGCCGTTCTTGGCCTCGATGTACGGGATGGTGTGCGAACCGCACTCCTTGCCGATCAGCAGACTGTCGCACTGGGTGAAGTTGCGGACGTTCTCGGCCTTGGGGTGAACCGAGACCAGACCACGATAGGTCGAGTCCGATTTGCCCGCCGACACCGCCTTGGCGATGATGCGCGACTTCGAGTTCTTGCCGAGGTGGATCATCTTCGTGCCGGTATCGGCCTGCTGATGACCATTGGTGATGGCGATCGAATAAAACTCGCCCGAGCTTTCCTCGCCCTTGAGGATGCAGGACGGATATTTCCACGTGACGGCCGAGCCGGTTTCCACCTGCGTCCACGACACCTTGGAACGGTCACCGCGGCAGTCCGCGCGCTTGGTCACAAAGTTGTAGATGCCGCCCTTGCCCTCGGCATCGCCGGGGTACCAGTTCTGGACCGTCGAGTATTTCACCTCGGCGTCGTCCAGGGCGACGATTTCCACCACTGCGGCGTGCAGCTGGTTCTCATCGCGCATCGGCGCGGTGCAGCCTTCCAGATAGGAAACATACGCGCCCTTGTCGGCGATGATCAGGGTGCGCTCGAACTGGCCGGTCTGGCTGGCATTGATGCGGAAATAGGTCGACAGCTCCATCGGGCAACGGACACCCGGCGGCACATAGACGAACGAGCCGTCCGAAAATACGGCGCTGTTCAGGGCGGCGAAATAGTTGTCCGAGACCGGAACGACCGATCCCAAATATTGACGCACAAGGTCAGGATATTCGCGCAAAGCCTCGGAAATAGGCATGAAAATCACGCCCGCCTTGGCCAGCTCTTCCTTGAAGGTGGTCACGACCGAGACACTGTCGAACACGGCGTCCACGGCAACCTTGGGCGCACCCTGCACGCCCGCCAGCACTTCCTGCTCTTTCAGCGGAATGCCCAGCTTGGCATAGACTTCGAGCAACTCGGGATCGACCTCGTCCAGCGACTTCGGCCCGTCCTTCTTTTTCGGCGCGGCGTAGTAGTGCAGATCCTGATAATCGACCGGCTCGTACTTCACCGCTGCCCAGGTCGGCTCTTCCATGGCCAGCCAGCGTTCATAGGCCGCCAGACGCCATTCCAGCATCCATTCCGGCTCACCCTTTTTTTCGGAGATGAAGCGGATGATGTCGGGGTTCAGACCCTTGGGCGCGAACTCCTGCTCGACCTCGGAAGTGAAGCCGTATTTATACCGTTCCAGATCGGCGACGGTGTCGATGGTTTCTTTAACAGCAGCCATAAGTTACGCGACTTTCTTCACACCGGACGGATGGCGCGACTGGTGCTTTTCCCAAGCCGCAACCCAGGCATCGGCAAAGCGAACCCAGTCGCCTTCGACCGTGCCCCAGCCACCTGAAATTCGAACCCCGCCAGTCGCAAGATGATCCAGCCCCATGGCAACCATGGTCTTGGACGGTTTCACCTTGCCCGACGAACATGCGGAACCGGCAGAGATCATGACCCCCGCCAGATCCAGAGTGATCAACTGTTGCGGGCTGTCCCAGCCCTCGACAGCCATGAACAATGTGTTGGGCAGACGCGGCGCGCCCTCACCCACAATAGTGGCCCCTGCCGCCTTCACGCGGGCCTCGGCAGCATCACGCCATGCCGAGTGATCGGCACCCTCGGCCATTTCGCGCTGGACGCACAGGGCCGCCGCACCAAAGCCTGCGATGCCCGGTACATTTTCCGTACCGGCACGCAGGCCACGCTCCTGCCCCGCACCGTGGACGATGCGGACTGCGCTGTGCCCCTCAGCCACAACCAGCGCACCGACGCCCTGCGGGCCGCCGATCTTGTGTGCCGACAGGGTGACCGTATCGGCACCCAGCTTGCGGATATCGACCTCGATCTTGCCCAGCGTCTGGATGGCATCGACGTGCATCCAGCCACCGTGTGCATGGACGAGTTCCGCCGCCTGTTCGACAGGCTGGATCACGCCGCTTTCGTTATTGGCGTGGTGCAGGGCCACAAAGCTGCGCGGACCGCTCTCAAGCGCGACTTTCAGCCATTCCAGATCAGCCAGCCCAAGACCGTTCACCGGCATGACTTCCACCGGCACGCCCGCATGGGCAGCGGCTTCAGCGACACAGGGGTGTTCGGTCGCACTGACGATCACACGCTCGCAACCAGCGGCGATGGCGCTGGCGATGGCCTGCGCGTTGGATTCCGTGCCGCCCGAGGAAAAGATGATCGACGTCGCGTCCGCGCCGACCAGTTCGGCCACGGCAGCGCGCGACGTCTCGACACGCGCACGGGCCTTGCGCCCCAGCGCATGCACCGCAGACGGATTGCCGCCCGGCGACATGGTCTCCAGAACAGCATCGCGCACCTCGGGCCGAACCAGCGCAGAGGCGTTGTAATCCAGATAAATACTCATGCGGCTGCGTTGACCTGCGCGTTGCGGCGCTCGCGAAGACGGTTCTTCACCACGTCTTCCAACGAAACACTCGACAGATAGCGATGGATTTCGGCACCCAGATCTTCCCAGAGATTGTGGGTGATGCAGCGTTCGCCCGCCATCATACAGCCGCCAGCCTTCGCATGGCTTTCGCAACGGGTGGCACGGATCGGCTCATCGACGGCCAGCACAATGTCGGCGACCCAGGTCTCGGACGTCGGGCGAGCCAGACGATAGCCACCACCCGGACCGCGCACACTGGTGACCAGATCGGCTTTACGCAGGCGCGCAAACAGCTGTTCCAGATAGGAGAGCGATATTTCCTGACGCGCAGCGATTTCGGCCAGCGACACCGCCCTGTCCGCGCCATTGCGCGCCAGATCGGCCATCGCCATCACCGCATAACGACCCTTTGTTGAAAGGCGCATCGAAATCCTCAAAAAATGCACGCTTTTCAGGGTTGTTGTGGTAGAACCCGCGCCCTTACAGGCGAATGCGCGACACAGTGAGGCTTTAGAAAGTCCTACTGCGTTAGTCAAGTATTCCGCCGCGATGAAATACATGTTGAACGACAGGGACTCTGCGATCCATGCCTGAAGTCATTCTTCCCGGTGCAGCTGGCCGTATCGAAGGCCGTTATTCGCCGGGCAAGCGCCCCAATGCTCCGATCGCGCTGATCCTGCACCCCCACCCCAAGGCGGGTGGCCACATGAACAATCCGGTGGCCGTCACCCTGCACAAGCTGTTCGTGGACCGTGGCTTCGCCACCCTGCGCTACAATTCGCGCGGCGTAGGCAAGTCGCAGGGCGAGTTCGACAGCGGCATCGGTGAACTGGCCGATGCGGCCACCGCTCTGGACTGGCTGCAAGCCAACAACCCCGCCGCCACCCAGACGTGGGTCGCCGGTTATCAGTTCGGTGCCTATATCGGCATGCAGCTGCTGATGCGCCGTCCGGAAACCGACGGCTTCATCTCGGTGTCGCCGCCGTCGAACATCTACGACTTCAGCTTCCTCGCCCCCTGCCCGGCCTCGGGCCTGTTCCTGCACGGCACCGCCGACACGGTCGTCCCGCCGGTGGAAGTCGAGCGCGTGGTCAACAAGCTGCGCACCCAAAAGGGTATCGTCATCGACTACGAACTGGAAGAAGGCGCTTCGCACTTCTGGCAGGACCACATGGGCGCCGTCGAGCGCCGCGTCGGTGCCTATCTGGACAAGCGTCTGGAAGAAAAACCGGCATAATGCCGGAGGCGACGGCTTAGGCCGTCGCGCCCCTATGCTCGCCCCGCGGGGGCTCGCGACTTGAGGGGCAACGAGACAAAAAGTTGAAAGGGCGCGCTTCCATTAGAGGCGCGCCCTTTTCTATTGGCAGGGCATGGAGGCGAAACCGCCCAGATATTCAGCGTGGGTATCAGGGAAGCCCATTTCACGACGCCGCTCATCGACGGTTTCAGGCGCTTCCAACTCCAGTACCACCCATTGCCCGTTCTGGCAGGTCACCTGAGAGCCATAACGTTGCGGCTTTCCTTCGGCCAATGCCAAGCGGTCGTACATCAATGCGTATGACGGGCCAGAGATTTCTCCCGCAGCGACCAGCGGCTCAAGTACCGGCACGAAACGCTGCCAAGTTTCCAGATTGGAATGCTGGACGACCAGAAACGCGGTCGTCGCAACTTCGTCGCCATACCGACTACGCAGATACCACCCTTCCGGCGGAAGGTGATCGAGGACGACCTGAAGGTTTAGCGGGTCCTGCTCGTACATAAAGGCTCTGACCTCGCCCAACGCCTTCGATTTCTCGTCGGGCGACAGGTCGGACTGCATGATGTCGCCCATTCTCATGCGCGGCTGTTGGTCCAGTACATAGACGCTGGCGAACCGCGTCTTGAGATCGGCGTCGGCGGGCAGACTTTCCAGCTTGGCCCGCTCCTGCTCCATCCGCTCGATAAAGGGCGAAGCGGATGTTTCGGCTTGCGGCTGTGCGCAGCCGCCCAGACAAAGCAAGGCCAGCGCAAACCAATAGACCATCGTAGCCTCCGTTCAGTGCTCCGCGTCGCGCTCCACGATGGCGGCTGGCCTGTGCGCGCGTACGCACCAGATCACACTAACCACCATAAGGATGATGGCAATGATCTCGAGAACGGTCGGGCCGCGCTTTTCCCAGATGAAGCCGTAAAGGAAGGCAAACAGGGTCTCGAACACGATCATCTGGCCCAGCATCGTCAGGGGCAACAAACGGCTGGCCCTGTTCCAGAAGGCATTGCCCACGACCGAGGCCAGCACCGCGATACCGAAGCTGACCGCCAGAAAACGCGGCCAGAAGCTCGTGGGGAGATCGCCCATAGTCAGGGCCGCAACCGGCACCAATAGGAGCGCCAAGCCGCCCGTCACCACGCCAGTCAGCAGTGACCAGTCGTGAGAACTGACGTTGTCCATCTTGACCATCCAGCGGCTGTTGCCGACGGCATAGGCGGTCCACAGCACCAAGGCGACCAGGGCCGCAAACAGGCCGATAGCGACAGATACGCCACTGGCATCATCCGCTACGTGCCCGCAAGTAATGCTCACGAAACCGATCAAAACGATGGCCCCCGACGCAACAGCGATGGGCGGCCCGACCTTGATCAGTGGCGGCGAGTTCTTGTCGCGCAGCCCCCACAGAGCCACCACGACGGGAACGGCACCGACGATCAGCGCGGATGCCGCAACGCCCGCGTAATGGACCGCGACCACCAGACACAGGTAATAGAGGATGTTCCCCGCCAGACTGAGCCAAATCAGCGCCAGCCAAGCCTTGGAATCCAGCAACGGGACCAATCGCTTCCAACGCGGTGCGATCAGCATGGCGGCGATCAGGCCATAAGCGATGTAACGGCCTGCCGACATAAGGAATGGTGAGGCTTCCGGCGCGAATTTAGGAGCCAGAAACACCAGCCCCCACATCGCCCCTGCACCGGCTCCACTCAGAACGCCCCAAAACCTCGGATTAGAGAGGTCCATCAGATTTCGTCCGGCTCAAATCCAGGCTCGTCACCCGGATAGACAGTGCGGCCACCCGTCATGGCCTGTTTGACGCCCGTGGTACCAGGGAAGCTGATCGGCAGGCCCAGATGGCTGCGAGCCGCCAGATAGGCAAAGGCCTCGGCCTCGATCGCATCGCCGCGCCAGCCCTTGTCCTCTGCGGTGGCGACGGGAACGGACAGCCGCTCGCGGATCGCCTCCATCAGGGCGGGGTTGTGGCGTCCACCGCCGCACATGATCACCTCGCGCGGCGCTTCGCTGCAACGGGCCACGCCCAGCGCCACAGCCTCTGCGGCAAAGGCCGTCAGGGTCGCCGCCGCGTCCTCGGTCTTCAGATGCTCGACCGGATCGAGCGAGAAGTCGAAGCGATCCAGCGACTTCGGGCCAGTTGCGGCGAAATAGGGATGCGACAGATATTCCTTCAGGACATCGGCATCCACAGCCCCCGCACGGGCCAGCTTGCCGCCGTCATCCATGCGTTTGCGCAGGCGCGACTGGACCAGCAGGTCCACCATGCCATTGGCCGGACCGGTATCGAAGGCTTCCAGCTCACCATCACTGCGGATCAGGGTGATGTTGCCGACGCCGCCAAGGTTCAGAACCGCAACCGGCCCCGTCAGCCCCGAATAGCGGACCAGCGCCGCGTGATAGACAGGGGCCAGCGGCGCGCCCTGCCCGCCCGCGGCTACATCGGCGGTGCGGAAATCGTGCACGACCGGAAGGCCAAGGCCGTCTGCCACCGAAATAGCGTCGATCAGCTGAACGGTGCGGCCCGGCTGCTCGGCGGTCGGCGCTTCATGCAGCACCGTCTGGCCATGCACGCCGACCAGATCCAGCGCTGACGATTTCACGCCGTTCATGGCCATAAAGCCCATGGCCGCCGCCAGATGGGCATCGGCAATCGCATAGCGGGCGTCGTCAAAGCTCTCAGGCTCTTCCTCGTCCCGTTCCCAGTCGAACGCGTCCTCGATGGCGTATTCCACCGCCTCGCGAGTTTCGGCATCCAGCTTCATCTCGCCACTGGGGCCGAAGCCGAGAATGTCATGTCCGTCCGTCTCGATCACGGCCATATCCACGGCATCCAGAGAGGTGCCGGTCATGAAGCCGAGGACGCGAAGGGTCTTGGGGGAAGCCTGTTCAGTCATGGCGCTTGACTGCCACGGACAGCAAACTGTAGCTAGGCCCCATGATCGTGCGTGACGTTCTTTTCGTGACCTATTATTACGGCCTCGCCTAAGCGAGCGGCCGCGATCAATGCCGCCCTACCCTTGGCGGCTTATTTCCCCGGAACATGGCCGCCAGTTTCTGACTGTAACGGATCTGCCATGACCGAGACCGCCTTCAAGTCCGAGTTTCTGAAAACGCTTCAGGAGCGCGGCTATATCCATCAGATCACGCACCCGACCGAACTGGACGAGGCTGCAACCAAGGGCGTTGTCACCGGCTATATCGGCTTTGACGCGACGGCACCGTCGCTGCACGTCGGCTCGCTGATCCAGATCATGATGCTGCGCCGCCTTCAACAGGCTGGCCACAAGCCTGTTGTCCTGATGGGCGGCGGCACCACCCGCGTCGGCGATCCGACCGGCAAGGACACCTCGCGTCCGCAACTGACCGACGAAACCATTCAGGCCAACATCGACGGCATCAAAAAGGTCTTTGCCAAATTCCTGAAGTTCGGCGACGGCCCGACCGACGCCATCATGCTGAACAATGACGACTGGCTGTCGCAATACGGCTACATCCAATTCCTGCGCGACTTCGGCACCCACTTCACCGTCAACCGCATGCTGAGCTTCGACTCGGTCAAGCTGCGCCTTGAGCGCGAGCAGCCGATGACCTTCCTCGAGTTCAACTACATGCTGATGCAGTCGGTGGACTTCCTCGAGCTGAACCGCGCCCACAACGTCACCCTGCAAATGGGCGGCTCGGACCAGTGGGGCAACATCACCTCGGGCGTCGATCTGGTGCGTCGCGTGGACCAGAAGTCGGCCTTTGGCCTGACCACCCCGCTGCTGACGACCGCATCGGGCGGCAAGATGGGCAAGACCGCTGGCGGTGCCATCTGGCTGAACGAAGAGCAGCTCAGCCCGTACGACTACTGGCAATTCTGGCGCAACGTCGAAGACGCCGACGTGGGCCGCTTCATGCGCCTGTTCACCGACCT
>NZ_CAMZFB010000048.1 GCF_947305955.1 uncultured Brevundimonas sp. | reverse complement strand
GCCATCCACGACGCGCGTCGTTTGCTCGAAGAATCGAGCATGGAAGCGCCCTCCAAACCGCCCATGCTGTTCGCTGCAGCCTTTGCAGCCGCTATGGGATTATTGCTGATCGGAACGGTGAATGCCGGTCCGGATCGCAGGGACCAAACCGACATCACCAGAACTCCTTAAGCGGCGACGTCGCTTGATCCCGCCGCGCCCTTGGCCGTTGCCAAGGGTTGCGCGTGGGTTGTTGCGCTGAATCGCCATGCCTCTTCGGCGGCCTTCATCGGGGCGCGGGCTTTCGCCAGCGTCTCGGCGTATTCGGCTGCCGGATCGCTGTCGGCAACAACACCGGCACCGGCCTGCACGAAGATGCGGTTGTCGGTGAACATGGCGGTACGTAGAACGATACAGATGTCCGCCTCGCCATTGGCCGAGATATAGCCCACGCCGCCGCCGTAACCGACGCCGCGCTTTTCGGTTTCCAGCTCGTCGATGATTTCCATCGCACGAACCTTGGGCGCGCCCGAAAGCGTGCCAGCGGGCAGGGCGGCCAGCAGGGTGTCCACCGCGTCCAGCTTCGGGTCAGCCTGACCGTTCACGTTGGAGACGATGTGCATGACCTGCGAATAGCGTTCGACGACGAAGCTTTCCGTGACCTCGACTGTGCCCGGTGCGGACACGCGGCCCACATCGTTGCGGCCCAGATCCAGCAGCATCAGATGCTCTGCCAGTTCCTTGGGGTCGGCCAGCAGTTCGGCCTCAAGCTGCTTGTCCAGCTCTGGCGTGGTGCCGCGCGGGCGGGTTCCGGCGAGCGGACGGATGGTCACGCGGCCATCCTTGAGGCGCACGAGGATTTCGGGGCTGGAACCAGCCAGCTGGAAGGCCGCATAGTCCAGATAGAAGAGGTACGGCGACGGGTTGCCGCGACGCAGCGCCCGATAGAAGGCGAACGGGTCTTGGCTCCACGGAGCCGAGAAGCGGTGCGCCAGCACGACCTGGAAGATGTCGCCCGCGCGGATGTAGTCCTTGGCCTTGGCAACCATGGCGGCATAGCCATCGCCATCCACCGGAGACTTGAAGTCGGGGGCAGGGACGGGCTCCGGCTCGCGCTGGATCGGCATCGGGCTGCGAAGGCGGTCCTCGAACTCTTCGAGGCGGGCGACAGCGGCGGCATAGGCCGCTTCGGGATCAGCGCCGGTGTCCGCATAGGTGGCGGCCACCAGCACGATCTCGTGCTTCACCGAGTCGAAAATGGCGATCAGGCCCGGTCGTGCCAGAACGGCATCGGGCAGGTTCAGCGGATCGGGATTTGCCGGACCCAGCGGCTCCAGCAGACGCACCATGTCATAGCCGAACACACCGAAAAGGCCCGCGGCCATCGGCGGCAGATCGGCAGGCAGGTCAAACTTGCTGGCCGCGATCAGCGCCCGCAGCGATTGCAGCGCGGGCAGCTCTTCGGGCGTGAAGGTGTCAGAGAGGATGGCATCGCCACGGGCGATTTCTGCCTTGCCATCGAGGCAGCGCCAGACCGTGTCCGGCGAGAGGGTGACGATCGAATAGCGACCGTTCACCGCGCCGCCCTCTACCGACTCCAGCAGGCTGGCGTAGGGGCGGCCATGGGCGACCTTGAGATAGGCCGAGACTGGCGTCTCAAGGTCGTTGATCAGGCGGCGAACCAGCAGCTGGGTCTTCCCAGCTGCCAGTCCGTTTACAAACGCATTACGCTCCGCCTGTGGCATCATCGAGCCGGTGCAGGAGCGGGGCCAGCGACCGCCGGAGCGGCCGGTGCTTCGATGCCCAGTGCACGATAGGCTTCGGCCAGATCGCTCTTGGCCTTGGTGCGGGCGGCGGCGGCGGTCATGGCGACCTGAACAGCCTCATTACCCCAGCCTTGCGACAGTTGGCGGGTTGCCGGTGCGATCAGCGGGGCTGCGCGACCGACATTGGCCGCATGGATCGCAGTGACCTTGCCGATCACAAAGCCGTTTTCGGCTTGGTTCGAGAAGGTCTGGCCCTTGGCGGTACCGAACAGACCCTGCAGCGCACCTGCGCCGTGGGCTTGCTGGCCAGCAGCGTCAGCCGACACATTGGTGCGGACGTTGACGGCTGCGTTGACCGAAGCTGCCACGGCCGTGATGTCTTCGCCAGCGCGGACGCGGGCAGCCAGTTCCTCGGCCTTTTGAGCCAGAAGGCGTGCGTTCTGCTGTTGCACCCAAGCTTGGGTCAGCATCGGGCGCACTTCGTCCAGCGTCGGCAGGGCCGAGGCACGAACGTCGTCTACACGCAGGGCAAAATACTCGCCTTCAGCAGCGGTCAACACGTCCGACTCGCCGCCCTTGTTCAGGGCGTAGGCGGTGTCGAGGATCGGCTTGGGCAGGTTGTACGGCTGGCCGTTCGGCAGGCGACCGTCACGGGTGAACGGCGGCAGCTGGGCGATACGGGCACCGGCAGCCTTGGCAGCGTCGGCGATCGACTTGCCAGCGGTGCGGGCTTCCTCGAAGGCCTTCACGCGGTCATAGGCGACCTGCTTGGCGGCTTCGGCTTGCAGTTCGGCCACCAGTTGCGGACGGGCTTGCTCGAACGACATGGATTGGCCCGGAGCGATGGCGGTCACCACGGCCACGGTATAGCCGACAGCGCCCTGAACCGGATTGGTCACACCATTGCCAGCCAGACCGAAGACGGCCTCGGCAATCTTGGCATCGCCCAAGGCGCTGCGCGGGGTGTTGTTGTACGGAGCCGGCTGGATGCGGGCTCCGGCGGCGACTTCGGCAGGAGTTTTACCTGCGCGCAGTTCGGCAGCGATCTTGTTGGCCGCGTCCAGAGTCGGAACGGTCAGCAGGGTGAAGTTGCGCTTCTCCGGCTGGCTCAGGCTGTCCTTGCGGAAGTCATAGCGTTCACGCAGCTTTTCTTCCGAAATGGCAGCGCGCGGCTCGTTCGGGCCGGGGGTGAACAGGACCATCGAGACCTGACGGAATTCCGGCATGCGCAGCTGGGCTTCATTTTCCTTCATGAAGGCGGTCAGCTGGGCGTCGGTCGGGGTGCCTGCGGTACCGGCCATGGCTTGGGTCACGGTGAACCAAGCGCCATCGCGGGTCTCGGTCGCGCTGGCAACCATGATCGCGGCATAGGCCTTCGGCAGGCGGACGCCCGAGGCGATAGCCGAGCCGAAGTGCTGGAAGGTGTACTGGTCACGGACTTCCTGCGTCAGCATTTCCGGCGTCATGTTTTGCTGAGCCAGCACCTGCTTGTACTGCTCTTCGTCAAAACGGCCGGTGATCTGGTTGAAGAAGGCCGGAATCTTGCGGATTTCAGCGGCAATCAGGGCCTTGCCCGGACGGATGCCCGCTTTCCAGGCCCAGTCGGCAAAGCCCAGACGCATGGTCAGGCTTTCCAGCATCTGGTTGACGTAGCCCTGACCGGCCAGTTCTTCGAGCGTGACCTGTTGGCCAGCCTGCTCGCTGACGTTGGCGCGGACGCGTTCCATGTCGGTGCGGAAGCGCGCGCCATCCATGCTGCGCTCACCGGCGGACACGACGTGACGCGGGCCCAGATTGGAGAAGATGTCCGACTGGGCGCCGACAACGACGAAGCTCAATATAATGAGGGCGAAGAGGCCCACAGCCCATTTCGACTTCGCGAAGTTGCGGAACAGGGAAATCATGTGTCGGGAAACCTGTCGGAAACCAGCGTCAGAATTGCGCCAGCATCGCGTATAGGATCAGTCGGCAGGGGGCCGCAAGCGCAGAGCCCTGTATAAATAGCCCAATATGCGGATAGGGCGATGATTTTGCCGGTTTGCGATCCGCCCTTGAACGCTGCGACTTGGCGTATGGCGAGACTGTGTCCTACACAGGGGGCATGACCGAATCTATCAAGCTGATCGCTGGCAACTGGAAGATGAACGGCGTGGGGGAAAGCCTCGAAGAGGCAGCGGCCCTGCGCGTATCTCTGGATGCCGAAGCCGCCAACTGCCGCGTGGCCCTGTGCCCGCCCGCGACCCTGATCGAGCGTATGTCCGCCACGGTTGGTGGCTCCGCCATCGAAGTGGGCGGTCAGGACTGCCACGCCGCCGCCAGCGGTGCCTTCACCGGCTCGGTGTCGGCAGAGATGCTGGCCGATGCAGGTGCGAACCTTGTGATCCTCGGTCACTCCGAGCGCCGCACGGGCTTTGGCGAAACCAATGCCGATGTGGCTGCAAAGGTCGAGGCCGCACTGGCCGCCGGTCTTGAGCCGATCATCTGCGTTGGCGAGACGCTGGAACAGCGCGAGGCTGGTGAGGCTGTCGCCGTGGTCAGCGAGCAGGTCATGCAGTCCCTGCCGCAGTCGCTGTCTTGCAATGCCTTCGCTGTTGCCTATGAGCCGGTGTGGGCCATTGGCACCGGTCTGACCCCGACGCTCGAACAGATTGAAGAAGTCCACGTCGCCGTTCGCGCCGCCATCGTCGCCCGTCTGGGGGCAGGGGGCGAGAAGGCTCCGATCCTGTACGGCGGTTCGGTGAAGCCTTCGAACGCCAAGGAAATCCTCAATGTGAAGGAAGTCGGTGGCGCACTGGTTGGCGGTGCTTCGCTCAAGGCCGAAGACTTCCTCGGCATTATTCGCGCTGTCTAATATTGCGACGGGGTTTGATCCCCGCCGTTATCAATGTTAGAGGCCGCCTCTTGATCGGCGCACTCTCGCGCCCACATGAATGTCACCATGCTTCAGACCATCCTGCTCGTCGTAATGTTCATCATCTCGGTCGCACTGACCGGCGTGATTCTGCTGCAACGCTCCGAGGGCGGTGCCCTGGGTATGGGCGGCGGCAACTCCGGCTTCATGACCGCACGCGGCGCAGGCAATCTGCTGACGCGCGTTACGGCCATTCTGGGCGGCGCCTTCTTCGTTTGCGCCATCGCCCTGACCATCGCCGGTAACGTCGAGCGTTCGTCGCGCTCGGGTATCGATGCCGACGCGATCGGCTCGATTGCCATCGGCGCGGAAGAGCAGGCTCCGGCTGAACAGGCCGCTCCCGAGCAAGCTCCGGCCCAGCCGTCGGCCATGTCGCTGGACGATCTGGAAGCCAGCCTTGCGGTTCCGGCACAACCGGCTCCGGCTGCTCCGGCCCAGTAAGCGCCGCTTAAAAGCCAAGTTTAAGAAACGCGGTCCGCAAGGGCCGCGTTTTTTTATTGTGTACAAGCCTTTGGTCGAAATCTTTTCGACTGACGCGGGGACGGAAATAGGTTAGGGTTCCCTCCCATGCCTAGATATGTGTTCATCACTGGCGGCGTGGTTTCCTCCCTTGGTAAAGGCCTCGCTTCCGCCGCTCTTGGCGCGCTTCTTCAAGCGCGCGGTTACAAGGTTCGCCTGCGTAAGCTCGACCCTTATCTGAACGTCGACCCCGGTACGATGTCGCCCTATCAGCACGGCGAGGTCTTCGTGACCGACGACGGCGCGGAGACGGACCTCGATCTGGGTCACTACGAACGTTTCACGGGCGTTTCGGCCGCCAAGTCCGACAACATCACCACCGGCCGCATCTACTCGACCATCATCGAGAAGGAACGCCGTGGCGATTACCTCGGCGCGACCGTGCAGGTCATTCCGCACGTCACCGACCAGATCAAACAGTTTGTCCTCAATCCGGCAAAGACCGACGAGGGCGAGGATGTTGATTTCGTGCTGGTCGAGATCGGCGGCACTGTCGGCGATATCGAGGGCCTGCCGTTCTTCGAGGCTATCCGCCAACTGGGGCAGGACCTGCCGCGTGGCCAGTCGTGCTTCGTTCACCTGACGCTGCTGCCGTTCATCAAGACGGCTGGCGAGATGAAGACCAAGCCGACCCAGCACTCGGTCAAGGAGCTGCGCTCCATCGGTATCCAGCCGGACATCCTGCTGTGCCGCTGCGAGGCGGAAATCCCCGCCGACGAAAAGCGCAAGATCGCCCAGTTCTGTAACGTCCGTCCGGACAGCGTCATTCAGGCGATGGACTCGGCTGACATCTATGCCGTGCCGCAGGACTATCACGCCGAGGGTCTGGACACGCAGGTGTTGGCCCACTTTGGCATTAACGATGCGCCGGAACCGGACATGTCGGGCTGGAACGAGATCGTTCGCCGCCGCCTGAATCCCGAAGGCGAGGTCACCATCGCCATCGTCGGCAAATATACCGTCCTCAAGGACGCCTATAAGTCGCTGATCGAGGCCCTGATGCACGGCGGCGTGGCCAACCGTGTGAAGGTCAATCTGGATTGGGTCGAGGCGGATACCTTTGAGGGTGATCCCGAAAAGGCCGCCGAGCGTCTGCAAGGCGCACACGCCATCCTCGTTCCCGGCGGCTTTGGCGAGCGCGGGGCAGAGGGCAAGATTCAGGCGGCCCGTTATGCCCGCGAGAAGAAGATCCCGTACTTCGGCATCTGCTTCGGCATGCAAATGGCCGTCATCGAGGCTGCGCGCCATCTGGCAGGCTATCCCAAGGCCACCTCGACCGAGTTCGGTCCGGCGGAAGAGCCTGTGGTTGGTCTGATGACCCAGTGGTCGCAAGGTAACCAGCGTGTTCTGCGTCAGCAGGGCGGCGATCTGGGCGGCACCATGCGTCTGGGCTCCTATGATTCGACGCTGGCCGATGATTCGCTCATTGCCCGCATCTACGGCACGACCTCCATCTCGGAACGTCACCGTCACCGCTATGAGGTGAACATCAACTATCGCGAGGCGATCGAGGAGAAGGCGGGTCTGTACTTTGCTGGCCTGTCGCCCGATGGCGTCTTGCCGGAGACGGTCGAGCGCAAGGATCACCCCTGGTTTATCGGCGTTCAGTACCATCCCGAGTACAAGAGCCGTCCGTTCAAACCGCACCCGCTGTTCGCCAGCTTCGTCGAAGCTGCGGTGGTCCAAAGCCGATTGGTGTAAATAAGGGCCGCAAGGTGCCAAATAGATACGCATCTATGTTGGAACACATCTTGCGGCACCCTCAGTGTTGTGTTTCTTAGTGAAACACGGATTTCAGAGGGTATGATGATGGTGGGGGCTGTCGTCTGTTTTCTGCACCGTAACGCCCGTGTGGTGATCACAGGGGCGATGTGGGCAGTTTTAGTATTGGGTTGTAGCGTCGTGCTACGTGCCCTAGTTCGTCTGTCCGGTACCTAGGTACCGACAGCTGGAGGGGGGGAACCGGTTGCTGTCGTCAGACACCCGGTCCACCAGATCCAGAGCCGGGTCATCCGCTTGGGGGAGTGGATGACCCGGTTACTAATTTAGCCGCTGTGTTGCTGCGCCCGTCGTGCGGTCAAATGTTTGATCTGCATGGACGATTCTCGCATTGAACGTCATTCTCTGTATTCATCCGGTAGTCGGCGCGTGCGGCGGGCCGGTTTTTTGATGACTGCGACCGCCTGCGGTGGCGAGGTGACCCCATGCTTAAACGTTTCTGGTTCGATGTCCCGCTTTGGCGTCGCATTCTGCTTGGGCTGGTGCTGGGGGCGGCTGTCGGGCTGATCCTGAAAGACAGGGCCGTTGAGCTGAAGTGGCTAGGCGACGTGTTTGTGCGCCTGATCCGGATGTTGGTCGTGCCGCTGATCTTCGTGACGGTGGTGTCGGGTGTGGCCTCCATGGCCGATCCCTCGCGTCTCGGGCGCATCGGCGGGCGGACGGCGATCCTCTATTTCGGACTGATGCTGGTGGCGTCAGCGGTGGGGTTGACCGTCGGGAAGCTGATCAAGCCGGGTGTCGGTGTCGATCTGACGGGCGTCACTCCGCAATCCGTCGGCGAGGCCAAGCCCTTGGGGCAGGCCTTGATGGAGATTGTGCCGCTGAACCCCGTCGCCTCGCTGGCGGCAGGGGACACGCTGTCGGTGATCTTCTTTGCTGTGCTGCTCGGCCTTGGCCTGTTGGCGGTGGGGCAGGAGGGCCAGCCACTTCGCGCCGTGTTTGAATCCGCTTCGGCGGTGATGCTGCGCCTCGTCTATTACGTGATGGAGATCGCGCCGTTTGGTGTGTTCGCCCTGATCGCGTGGGTGGTGGGGACCAGTGGCCCTGCGGCCTTCCTGAACGTGTTCAAGCTGGCCATCTGTGTGCTGATCGGGTGTGCGTTTCAGACGCTGATCGTGCACGGGCTTCTAGTCAGGCTGCTGGCGCGGGTGCCTGTGGTGCCGTTCTTCCGCGATATCGCCGATGCGGTCGTGGTCGCGCTGTCGACATCGTCGTCATCGGCCACCCTGCCTGTCGCCATGCGGGTGGCCCAGAACAATCTGGGGGTCAGCAAGACGGTGGCGTCTACCGTCCTGCCGCTGGGCGTCACGCTCAGCATGGATGGCACGGCGCTCTATGTCGGCCTGCTGGCTACCTTCTCGGCTCAGGTGTTCGGCGTGCAGCTGGAGCTGGCGGATTATCTGGCCATTATGGCGGTGACCACTCTGGTTGCTCTGGGGACGGCACCCGTGCCTTCGGCGTCGCTGTTCCTGCTGGCAGCGGTCCTGTCGGTGATCGGTCTGGGGCCAGAGCAAACGGCCATGATCGTCGGCTTTATCCTGCCGTTCGACCGTCCGCTGGACATGCTGCGGACCGTTCCGAACTGCACCTCCGACCTGTCGGTCAGCGTGGCGGTGGCCCGTATGGAGGGCGAACTGGATATGCCGACGTATCTGGCAAAACCGGTCGAATAGGCGCTGATACTCGCCGCATTGGCGCGCATTTCGGACAGTCGTGCGGCCGAGGTTGTATTACAGCGGCAATCGTCTTAGCCCATTGGCATCAGCAGGCGACTCTAGAGGGGGACGCGCTGATGCCAGAGGGGAAAGACATGAAAAGACTGCTTGTTACCGCCGCTTCCGCCTTGGCCTTGGCGCTGCCAAGCACAGTGATGGCGCAATCCGCCGGTGCAGCAGAGCGCCCGTCGCGCGAAGCCCGCGCCGACGCGGCCATTCCCGATCCAGTGGTCTCGGTCACGCGGCACTCCGGCACCTTTGGCGGTCAGCGCATCAACTATCGCGCCGTCGCCGGTGAAACCTATCTGCGGGACAAGGACGGCAAGCCGCTGGCCGCCATCACCTCCTACAGCTACATCAAGGAAGGTCCGACCGACCCGAACCGTCCGGTGACCTTCCTGTGGAACGGCGGGCCGGGTTCCGGCTCGGTCTGGCTGCACATGGGGGCCTTTGGTCCCAAGCGTGTGGTTGTGCCGTCCGATGCCCGCGATGACGGTGCCCCGCCGTATCCGATCGTGGACAACCCCGAGTCCCTGCTGGACGTCACCGATCTGGTGTTCATCGATCCGGTCGGCACCGGCTTCAGCCGCGCCTTGGGCGATACCGATCCGTCCAACTATTGGGGCGTGACCAAGGACGCCAAGTCGATGGCCGATTTCATCCGTCTGTGGTTGACCGAGCACCAGCGTTGGAACGCGCCGAAATACATCGGCGGCGAGAGCTATGGCACCACCCGTGCGGCGGCGGTCATCAACGAACTGGAAGGCGGATACAGCGATGTGTCGGTGACGGGCATCATCCTGATCTCGGCCATCATGGACTTCAGTCAGGCGGCCGAGGTTCAGGGCAATGAGCTGGCCTTTGTGACCAACCTGCCCAGTCAGGCGGCAGCGGCCTGGTATCACAACAAGGTCGCCAACAAGCCCGCCACCGTCGAGGAATTCGTCGCACAGGCCCGCGCCTTTGCCATCGGTCCCTATGCTTCGGCGCTGTTGAAGGGCAATGCCCTGACCGCCGAGGAGCGCGCGGCCATCCTGCCGCAATTGGCGCATTTCACGGGCCTGTCGCAGACCTATCTCAGCAACGCCAATCTGCGTGTCTCGCTGGATCGCTTCTATAAGGAACTGCTGCGGGATCGTGGCCTGACCATCGGTCGTCTGGATGGTCGCTATACCGGCGTTGATTACGACAACGCCGGCGAAAGTGCCGATAATGACCCCAGCTTCTATGGCATCGACGGGGCCTATACGACGGCCATCAACTGGTGGTCGCGCGAGCATCTGGGCTATTCGCCGTCGGTGAACTATTCGTCGATTGGCGGCGTCGGACGCTGGGACTGGAATATCAATGGTCCGCGCGGTGGCGAGGGCTATCTGAACGTCGCGCCGTATATTGGCCGTGCGCTGCGCGAGAATAGCGGCCTGCGCGTCTTTGTGGGGCAGGGCTATTACGACTTCGCCACGCCGTTCTTCGGTGCCGAATATTCGCTGCAACGCCCCGGTTTCCCGACCGATGGCCGCATCGAGTGGCACTACTATGAATCCGGCCACATGATGTACGTGCGCGAGCAGGACCTGCGTAAGCTGTCATCGGATCTGCGCGGCTTCATCCGCAATCGCTGATCCCGATAGAAATAAGGCCCTGCCACGCGATGCGGCAGGGCCTTTTCTTTTGTTCTGATGAAGATCTCCTAGCGCGCGACCGCAGCCGGATCGACCGGCTCGACCGGAGCATTGACCAAAAGTCCCTCGCGGACAGCCGCCACACCCGAAAAGGCGGGTAAGTCGATGGTCATGGTCTTGAGGTCAATCGTGCCGACCGTGCCCAGCGTGGTGACGCGGACGTCCTCGAAGTTGAGTGGTTGGCCGACGGTGGCTTGGGGCATGCCCTGCGGCTGTACCAGCCACGCATAACCCTTGCCGTGATAGCGCGCCGTGCCATCGGCCTCGACGCACAAGGCGCCTTCTTCATCCACGCCCAGACCGATGGCCTCAGGGTCCGATGTCGCCCGCACATTGGCGACAAAGGCAATGAGGCGGCCCAAGCGGTCACGGGCGGCGAAGTGGGTATCGGTCACCACATGCTGCAGATAGGGCATGGTCAGGAAGTCGGTAACCATGGTGACTTCCGGACCCAGCGGGTCTTTGAGTGCGCTCAGCGAGTTCACGCTGCCATCGTCCATCGCGCCATAGGCCGCACCACCCAGTACAGCGAGGCCCGCGCTTGTGCCGCCGATCGGTCGGCCCTGTGCGACGTGGTTGTTCAGCGCATCCTCGACAGGGGTGCCCTTCCAGAAGCGGACGTATTTGGCCTGATCTCCGCCAGCCAGAAAGATGCCGTCCGCCTCGGCCAGCAGTGCCAGAACGCGCGGGTCGCTGGATGCCTTGCGGTCATCGAAAACAATCGTCCGTACCGAGGTGACATTGCCGATGTCGCGATAGATTTCCTCGCCGGCGTCTTCGGCCCCCGAGGCGCGCAGAACAACGATGTGTCCATTGCCGGCTTTGTTGGCGAACCAGCGGAAGGCGCTGACCGGCCAATCCCCGCCGCCCATCAGCATCATCCCCCCTTCGACCTTGCCGGGGGTAGGGGCGGCAATGTCGCCGATCTCGTAATAGGCATAGCCATCAGGGCTGGCCACAGCCGCGCGGGGAAGTCCAAAGGCAAGTACAACCGCAGCGATAACTGTAAAGATTGCCAACCGCATAAAAACACCCTCGAAATCAAAACTTGCGGACATAAGGACACATTTCATTCCGCTGAGCGATATCTCTCAGATATTTCTTCTTCCCAAAGATCAATTCCGGTGCATCCTGCCGAATAGGGAAAGAGGGATCACCATGAGTATTGCTAGGTCTTTTGTGGGTTTGCTGGCAGCGGGCAGCAGTTTTCTGGCCTTGGATGCTGCGGCACAGACGGCACCGTCCGATGATGTGGCTACTTCGGTCGGCGACATCGTCGTCATCGGCTCACGCATTCCGCGCCAGATCGATAAGGAAGGCCCAGCTCCCGTCAGCGTGATTACGTCGGAGGATATCCTGCGTAACGGCTACCAGAGTGTACCCGACCTGTTGCGCGCTGTGACCCAGAACGGCGGCGAAACCCAGAGCCAGCAATCCTTCTCGGGCGCATCCTTCACTCCGGGGGCACAGCAGGTTGACCTGCGCGGTCTGGGACCGAACCACACCCTGGTGCTGGTGAACGGGCGTCGCATCGCCGACTTCCCCCTGCCGTTTCAGGGGCAGAGCAATTTCACCGATGTCTCGAACCTTCCGGTCGGCCTAATAGAGCGTGTCGAGGTTCTGAGTGGCAGCGCGTCCGCCGTCTATGGCTCTGACGCCATTGCCGGTGTGGTAAACTTCATCCTCAAGAAGTCCGCTGACGGCATCCGCTTTGATTTCCGTCAGGGCCTGACCGAGGACGGCGGCGGTGACTCCCAGCGCCTGACGGTTAGCGGTGGCCTTACCCGGGACCGCTTCCATGGCGTGTTCGGTGCGGAACTGCTGCGGCAAAAGCCCCTGTGGGCCTATGATCGCGACATTCAGGACTCGACCAAGGATAGCCCCACCAACACCACGGCCCGTCGCGCCTATCTGCGCTTTGACGAATATGACGACTATCTTGATCCCGGTCAGGCCGTCTGTGACGCGCTAGGGGACCAGAACGGCGGCACGACCTATTATGCCAACCGCCCGCGCTACGGCTATTTCTGCGGCAGTGATGAAGCCATCGGCTATGGCACGATCCTGAGCGACCGCAAGGCGATCAACACCTATGCGTCGATGGGCTACACCCTGTCTGACCGCGCCGAACTGTTCCTTGATCTGCAGTACAGCCACAGCGAACTGAAGCTGTTCCGCGACGTGCAAAGCTGGCTCTATCAGGACGCCAACGGCAGCGAGGACGGCCTGTTCTTCAACGCCAACACCGGCTCGCTGGAAGGCTGGCAGCGCCAGTTCTCGCCGGAGGAAATGGGCGGTCTGGCCCGTGGCTTTACCCGCAACCGCTCCGACAGCTTCACCATCACCCCCGGCATCAAGGGCACCTTCGGCGAGGGGGATGTCTGGGGCTATGAGATTGCGCTGAACCACTCGGAGTACCGCTCCAAGGTCAGCTTCCCGCAGGTGATCGCCGCCAAGGCCAACGCCTTCTTCCTCGGCCCGCAACTGGGTGTGGATGCCGATAGCGGCTATGCCATTTTCGCGCCGGATGTCTCGCGTCTCTACACGCCGCTGACTCCGCAGGAATACGCATCGATCACGGCGGATTCCGTCTATAATCCGCGCTCGCGCAGCACCAATCTGTCGGCCACCATCACCAATAGCGAGCTGTTCCAACTGCCCGCTGGTCCGGTCGGGTTCGCGGCGGTGGTCGAAGGCGGCAAGCAGAGCTATGAGCTGAACACCGATCCCAATGCGCTGATCCCCTACTATTACGGTTTGGTGGACTCGGACGGCGAGGGGGACCGTAACCACCTCGGTGCGGGCTTCGAGGTCCGTGCGCCGCTGCTCAGCAATCTGGAGGTGAACGCCGCCGGTCGTTACGACCGTTATTCGTTCGCGGACAATGATGTGGGCGAGTTTACCTATAATCTGGGTCTGGAATACCGTCCGCACCGCACGGTCCTGCTGCGGGCGGCCTATGGCACGGGCTTCCGCGCGCCGGACCTGCACTATGTGTTCTCGGGGCCGGGTAACACCCACCCGTCGGCCACGGATTACTACCGCTGCGCCACCGAAGAACCCGATGAAGACATCGGCGATTGCAGCTTCGATGGTCAGGGGATCGTCGCCTATCGCAACGGCAACCGCGATCTGGATCCGGAAACCAGCAAGTCGTTCAACGCCGGTATCGTCTGGCAGCCGACGCGCAACATCAGCCTGTCGTTGGACTATTTCAATGTCGAGCTGACCAATCAGGTCCGCGACATGAATATCGACACCATCCTGCGTAACGAGGCGGCGTGCCGCACTGGCGGGATGGATGCATCGTCCCCGACCTGTGTTGACGCCGTTGCCCGCGTGAACCGTCAGGCCACCGGCCCGCTGGCCGGAAGCCTGATCGGTGTATCGACCAATCCGATCAACATCGCGCAGGAAACGACGTCAGGCTTTGACGTGGCGGCCCGCTGGCGTGTGCCGACGGAACGTGCGGGCGATTTCACCTTCTCGGCGTCCTACACCTATGTCGACGAGCATGATTTCCAGCAGTATCCGGGCGATCCGGTCATCGACAAACTGGCCTATGACAGCGGCTATTACATCCCGCGCGAAAAGGGCACGGCGAGCGTCAGCTGGGCCTTCAACAAGCTGACGGCGACGCTTCAGGGCCAGTATCTGGGCGAACTGCCGAACTATTACGAAGACGCCTATATCGAGGACAGCTGGATGTTCAACGCCTCGGCCCAGTACGACCTGACGGACCACGTCCGCCTGTCGCTGACGGTGAACAACCTGTTCGACGAGGGGCCGGTCAAGGACGAGACCTACAGCGCCTATCCCTACTACGACATCTCGTGGTTCGACTCTGTGGGTCGCAGCTACTACCTCCAGCTGACCTACAAGCTGGGCGGATCGGCGCTTTAAGCGGCTCCGACACCCGAAAGAAAAGGCCGGACGATCAACTCGTCCGGCCTTTGTTTTAGCAGCCTATGGTCTTGATCGGCCCGAAGTGTACCGAACGCTCCCACCTGAGGTCGTACGACGCATAGGAGTGTTCAGATAGTCACTTCCTCGGGCCAATAAAGCCGCATCGGATTGTCGATCAGAAGCTTGCGCTGAAGTTCTTCAGTGACGGCGATGCGCGGGATCACATCGACCAGATGGCCGTCGTCAGGGATGTTGTCCTGCATATTGGGATGGGGCCAGTCGGTGCCCCACAGAACGCGGTCGGGATGTTGTTCGACCAGCGGGCGCACCACTTCGACAAAATCGTTCCACGGGTCCGGTTGCGACGACAGGCGGTCAGGGCAGGTTACCTTGGTCCAGATATCTGCGCGGCTGTCCATCAGGGCTTTGAAGGCCGTAATCTCTGCGCCATCAGGGCCTTGGCTCATGGACGGGCGACCCATGTGGTCAATGACGATCGGTACCGGAATGGCCTCGAGGAAGGGCAGCATTTCTTCCAGAATGTCGGCTTCGAAATAGACGACCACGTGCCAGCCCAGCGGCGCAATACGCTCGGCCAGGTTGAGGAATTTGTCCTTTGGCGCGTCATCGACCAGCCGCTTCAGGAAGTTGAAGCGCACGCCGCGAATACCTGCTTCATGTAGAACTTCAAGTTCGTCGAAGCTGATATCGGGATCGACCACAGCCACACCCCGCGCCTTTCCGTCGGAAACGGCAATCGCGTGCAGGGTGGCGGCATTATCAGTCCCGTGACAGCTGGCCTGAACAATCACATTGCGGGCAAAGCCGAGGTGATTACGAAGGGCAAAAAGTGCTTCGGGACCAGCATCTTCTGGCAGGTACTTCGCCTTAGGGCTGAAGGGAAACTGCGCCATGGGACCAAAGACGTGGCAGTGCGCGTCGATGGCTCCAGCGGGCGGAAGATATCGCGGCTTTGACGGATTTGAGTGCCAGCTGACAATGCGGCGGTTCAGCGTGTCGGTCATGCGTAGATAGTCCCGTCCATCAGTTTGCGTGCGGTGCGGAGCATGGCGGCGCTGGTGACATTGCCTCGCTCGTCCAGTTCCATGACACAGGTGGTCTCGCCGGTCGGATGTTCGACCGAAAGCGTCTTGCGTTGGCCATCGGGCACCACGGACACCTCGGCGGCAGGTGTCCCTTTGATCAGGCAGGCGGTGGCCACGCTGACGGCACCCAGCACGCCGATGGAGGCGTGGGCGCGCTTGGGGATGAAGCTGCGGACAGTGACGGCACCGCCATGTCGTGGCGGCGCAACCAGCATCATCTTGGGCACCGATTTATCGGTCACGTCGCCCAGGTTCATCAGTGGACCCGCGATCAGGCGAATGGCCTCGATGCGGGCCTTTAGCGCGTCATTGCCGTCCAGCTCTTCGCGGGTTTCATAGCCCGTGGCGCCGACATCTTCGGCTTTGAAAACGATGCACGGCATGCCGTTGTCGATCAGGGTGACAGGCACGCCGTTGATCACATCAACCGCATTCCCAGACGGCAACAGTGCGCCGCAACTGGAGCCAGCCGTGTCCAGAAACTGGAGTGGGACCGGCGCGGCGGTGCCGGGAACGCCGTCGATACGGACATCGCCGCTGTAATCGACAGTGCCGTTGGGGGTTTTGACGGTCGCAACGGCGATCTGGCCTGTGTTCTCCATATAGATGGTGACGGGAGTCTCGATGCCCGCGACGGCTTTCAGCCGGCGTTCAATGGCAAAGGGGCCGACACCGGCAAGGATATTTCCGCAGTTCTGTTGATCCGAAACCAACGCCTGATCGACGAAGACCTGAAGGAACAGATAGTCGACATCCACGCCTTCGCGGCTGGAGCGGGATACAACGGCCACCTTGGAGGTGAGGGGATCGGCTCCGCCCATGCCATCGATCTGGCGGCTGTCAGGCGAGCCCATGATCCGCAACAGGAAGGCGTCACGCGCGGCGGGATCGGCGGGCAGGTCCTCCTTGAGGAAATAGCCGCCCTTGGACGTGCCGCCGCGCATCCACATGACGCGGGCTTCAGACATACTTCAGGCCCATCTCGGCCAGCTTGCCGCGCATGTCATAGATGTCGAGGCCCAGCTCGCCCGACGCCAGACGCTTGCGCTTGCTTTCTTCGAGGGCTTCGCGGGCGCGGGCTTTCTCCAGCACCTCTGCAGCCTTGGCAGAGGGGACGACGCAGACGCCGTCGTCATCGGCAACAATAACGTCCCCGGGGTTGATCAGGGCACCCGCGCACACCACGGGCACGTTCACCGATCCGAGCGTGGCCTTGATCGTGCCCTGGGCGTGGACGGCCTTGGACCAGACGGGGAAATTCATCTGCGTCAGATCGCGGACATCGCGCACGCCGGCGTCGATGATCAATCCGCGACACCCGCGAGCTTGGGCCGAGGTTGCCAGCAGGTCGCCGAAATAGCCGTCGGTACAGGGGCTGGTCGGGGCCAGAACCAGAATATCGCCCTCGCGAAGCTGTTCGATGGCGACATGGACCATCCAGTTGTCACCCGGAGGGGTCGAGATGGTCACCGCCGTGCCTGCGATACGTGCCCCGACGTAGATGGGGCGCATGTGGGGGGCCAGAAGTCCGGTGCGGCCTTGCGCTTCGTGCACGGTGGCCACGCCGCACTGAGCCAATCCATCGATAATCGACAGATCTGGGCGTTCGATGTTCTGGACGACGATTCCGGCCATGACTTCCTCAAGCTTCAGCGGTTTTGGGCATCATGTGTTGTCATGTTCGTCGAACGCTATTTGGATTGCTGTTATCTGTATTAGTTTCTGCTAAGTCTAGGTCATGGGACCCTTCGATCTGAATATCAGGCACCTGCGTGCGGTCGCGGCCATCGTCCAGTCAGGAAGCATCAGTGCGGCCAGCCAGATCGTGAACCTGACCCAGCCGGCGATCACTCAGGGCATCGCGAAACTGGAACGCCAGCTGGGCTTGCCATTGTTCGAGCGCCGATCGGCGGGCATGGCCCCGACCGAGGCGGCGATGATGCTGGCACCACGGGTAGAGGCGGCGGTGCGATTAATGGACGCCCGCCATGCCACCGCGGCCCAGATCAGCGCCTTTCTGGCCTTGGCGCGACAGGGCAGCTATGCCGCCGCAGCCAGTGTGACGGGCCTGTCCGAACCCTCGCTGCACCGCTCGGTCGGCGAGTTGTCACTGGTCATCGGACAGCCGTTGGTGGAACGGCGGGGCAGGGGTATCGCCCTGACGCATAGAGGGACGCAGGTCGCACGCGCCTTCCGTCTGGGCGAGGCCGAGCTGCGATCGGCTCTGGACGAGCTGGCGATGCTTCAGGGGCGCGAGGTCGGGCGGATAACGGTGGGGGCCATGCCACTCTCGCGCGCGCGCATACTACCTGAAGTTGTTACGGATTTTCATGCGCGGCACCCCGAGACCGGCATTGCGATCATCGAGGGTTCGTACACGGAGTTAGTCGGGCCATTGCGCGATGGCGAGCTGGATCTGATGGTCGGGGCGTTGAGGCTTGGGGGCGGCGAAGAGGGCTTGATCCACTATCCGCTGTTTCAGGATCGTCCTGTGATTATTGGGCGGGCCGGTCATCCCTTGGCGGGCAGGGGCGACGATCTGAAGCTGTCGGAGATGGCTCTCTATCCTTGGATCACGGCGGCCGCAGGAACGCCCTTGCGGGCCCAGTGGCAGGCCATGTTCGAGGCCGAGGGTGTCTCTGTCCCGCGTGTTCCGATTGAATGCGGTGCGGTCATGATGATCCGTCAGATTCTGCGCGAGACCGACTTTTTGACCCTTCTGTCACCCGATCAGGTGGCCGTGGAGTTGGAAGCGGACTGGTTGGTGAAAATCGCCGATGCGCCGGGCGATGTGGCGCGCTCCATCGGTGTCACTACGCGTTTCGACTGGCGCCCAACGCCCCTGCAGCGCGCCTTCCTTGAAACCCTGAGAGTAAAGTCCGAGCATATTTGTTCTGAGGCATAATTAGCTTTTTCAAATAGGTGAACAATCAATATGATTGGTCGCCGAACAGTGGTGCGCCGTATCCATTATCTATGGCGCAGGTTCTGGATATTGCGATTATCGGCTTTGGCGAGGCGGGGCAGACCTTTGCCTCGGCGGGTGCATGGGGACAGCAGGCCAAGGTCTTTGACCGGCTGACCGATGACGCGCAGTGCCGCGCATCCAAATTGGCGGATTACGCCCGCGTCGGTGTGGCCGGCTGCGACACGCACGCCGATGCTGTGGCGGGGCGTGACCTTGTCATTTCGCTGGTCACCGCCGATCAGGCGCTGGCGGTCGCAGAGACGACGGCGCGGTCGATCCGCGAAGGTGCGCTTTATCTCGATCTCAACAGTGTGGCCCCGTCGACCAAACAGGCCGCCGCCCGCGCGATAGAGGCTGCGGGTGGGCACTATGTCGATGTGGCGGTGATGTCGCCCGTTCAGCCTGCCGCCCTGAATGTGCCGCTGCTGCTCAGTGGATCGCAGGCACTACTGGCCAAGCACCGGTTGGCGGCGCTGGGTTTCAACAAGCCGAGAGTAATCGACGGTCCTGTCGGTCGCGCCTCTTCGATCAAGATGATCCGGTCGGTCATGGTCAAGGGGCAGGAAGCCCTGAGCGCCGAATGTGTGCTGGCGGCAACCAAGGCGGGCGTTCTGGACGAAGTGCTAACCTCGCTGGATGCCAGTTGGAGCGAGGCCGCGTGGTCGGATCGCGCCAACTACAATCTCGATCGCATGTTGGTGCATGGCTCGCGCCGGTCTGCCGAGATGGCCGAGGTGGTCAAGACGCTGGATGACCTTGGCACTGGCTCGGACATGAGCCGCGGCACGGTTGTGCGACAGGCGGTCATCGGAGCCTTGGGCCAACGCGAGCCGCCGGAAACACTCCAAGACAAAATAGCCTCGATTTTGCTCATAGGGGGGCAAGCCTAGTGACACTGATTATCGACTGCCACGGCCACTACACCACGGCACCGCAAGCCCACACCGCATGGCGGGAGGCTCAGGTCGCGGCGTTCAAGGCGGGCCAGCCCGCACCGGCCTATCCGGACATTTCGGACGACGAAATCCGCGAGACGATCGAAAAGAACCAGCTTCGCCTGCTGCGCGAGCGCGGTGCGGATCTGACGATTTTTTCGCCGCGTGCCTCGACCATGGCGCACCATGTCGGCGACGAGGCCATCAGCATCGAATGGTCGCGTCGTTGTAACGACCTGATCGCGCGGGTTGTGAAGCTGTATCCCGAGACCTTTGTCGGCGTGTGCATGCTGCCGCAATCGCCGCTGGCCGATCTGGCGGGGTCGATTGCCGAGCTGGAGCGCTGCGTCAACGAGCTGGGCTTTATCGGCTGCAACCTGAACCCCGATCCGGGCGGCGGCCATTTCAAACATCCGCCCCTGACCGACAAATACTGGTACCCGCTGTACGAGAAGATGGTGGAGCTGGACGTTCCGGCCATGATCCACGTCTCGGGCAGCTGTAACCACGCCATGCATGCGACGGGGGCCTATTATATCGCCGCCGACACCATCGCCTTCATGCAGCTGATCGAAGGCGATCTGTTCAAGGACTTCCCGACCTTGCGCTTCATCATCCCGCATGGCGGCGGCGCGGTGCCCTATCACTGGGGCCGTTATCGCGGGCTGGCCGATATGCTGAAGAAGCCGGACCTCGCCACCCATGTGATGAACAACGTCTTTTTTGACACCTGCGTCTATCACCAGCCGGGTGTCGATCTGCTGGCCAAGGTCATCGACAGCAAGAACATACTGTTCGGTTCTGAAATGGTGGGCGCTGTGCGCGGGATCGACCCGACCACGGGCCACTATTTCGATGACACCAAGCGCTACATCGACGCGCTGGATATTCCGGACACCGAGCGCCACGCCATCTTCGAGGCCAATGCCCGTCGCGTTTTCCCGCGTCTGGATACCCTTCTGAAGGGGCAGGGCCGATGAGCAGCACCCATCAGGACATCCACGAATACCTCGAGCAGTTGGAAGACATTCCCGGCACGCGCATCTTTACGGCGGCGCGCGCCCGCAAGGGCTATTGGCTGAACCAGTTCTGCATGACCTTGATGAAGGCCGAGAACCGCGAGCGTTTCAAGGCGGACGAGCGGGCCTATCTCGACGAATGGCCGATGACCGAGGCCCAAAAGCAGGCCGTCCTGAACCGCGACTATAACGCCGCGCTGGACGAGGGAGGGAACATCTACTTCCTCGCCAAGGTCTTCTTCACGGATGAAATCAGCTTCCTGCAAGCCGTGGGAACCATGACCGGCATGAGTGCCGAAGACTATCAGGCCATGATGATCGCGGGCGGCCGCTCGCCCGAGGGTCTGCGCTCCAAGAAGGAACCCTACTGATGGCGCGTATTACTGCAGGTGTCGCCAGCAGCCATATTCCGGCGCTTGGCGCGTCGATGGACCTTGGCAAGACGGCAGAACCCTATTGGGCACCGTGCTTTGCGGGCTTTGACTGGACCCGCGCGTGGGAAGAGGTCCAGCGGCCGGATGTCGTGATCCTTGTCTATAACGATCACGCCTCGGCTTTCGATATGAACTTCATCCCGACCTTCGCCATTGGCTGTGGCGAGCGTTACGCCTCGGCGGACGAGGGGTGGGGGCCGCGTCCGGTGCCCGATGTCATCGGCCATCCCGATCTGGCGTGGCACATCGCGCAAAGCTGCATCCTCGAAGAATTCGATATGACGGTCGTCAACAAGATGGACGTCGATCACGGCCTGACGGTGCCGCTGAGCCTGATGTTCGGCCAGCCAGAGTCGTGGCCGTGCAAGGTGGTGCCGCTGGCGGTCAATGTGGTGACCTATCCGCCGCCCACGGGCAACCGCTGCTACGCTCTGGGCGAGGCCATCGCCCGCGCGGTGGAGTCCTACCCCGAGGACCTGAACGTCCAGATCTGGGGCACGGGCGGCATGAGCCACCAGCTTCAAGGCCCGCGCGCGGGGCTGATCAATGCGGAATGGGACCAGAAATTTCTGGATGATCTGACGGCTGATCCCCAGCGCCTGCGTCACATCCCGCACATCGAATATCTGCGCGAAACGGGTTCCGAAGGCATCGAGATGGTCATGTGGTTGATCATGCGCGGTGCCCTTGGGCCGAAGGTTCGCGAACTTCACCGGCACTATCACGTGCCTGCGTCCAACACTGCGGTCGGGCACATCGTGCTCGAACCGGAAAGCTGATTTCGGAGTATCGACATGAAGATTGCCCTCGCAGGCGCCGGTGCCTTTGGCGAAAAGCACCTTGATGCGCTCAAACAGATCGACGGCGTGGAAGTGGTCAGCCTGATCAGCCACGACATCGACGCGACGCGTGCCGTCGCCGACCGTTACGGCATCGCGCACGCAACGACCGACCTGAACGAGGCGCTGGCCAAGCCAGAGGTGGATGCGGTTATTCTGTGCACCCCGACGCCCATCCATGCCCAACAGGCCATCGCCTGTATGGATGCGGGCAAGCATGTGATGGTCGAGATTCCGGTGGCCGATAGCCTTGCTGACGCCGAAGCTGTTCTGGCCAAGCAAAAGGAAACCGGGCTGGTCTGCATGGTCGGCCACACCCGCCGCTTCAACCCCAGCCACCAGTACATCCATAACAAGATCACGGCAGGCGAGCTGAACGTCCAGCAGATGGACGTGCAGACCTATTTCTTCCGTCGCAAGAATATCAACGCCAAGGGCGAGCCGCGCAGCTGGACCGACCACCTGCTGTGGCACCACGCCGCTCACACGGTGGATCTGTTCGCCTATCAGGCCGGACCGATCGTCGAAGCCCACGCCATGCAAGGCCCGATGCACCCCGAGCTTGGCATTGCCATGGACATGTCGATCCAGCTTAAGGCCGAAAGCGGGGCCATCTGCACCCTGTCGCTGTCGTTCAACAACGACGGGCCGCTGGGGACCTTCTTCCGCTACATCTGCGAAGGGGTTGGCAGTCTCATCAGAGACCTCGGGTCTCTCAAAA
>NZ_CAMZFB010000047.1 GCF_947305955.1 uncultured Brevundimonas sp. | reverse complement strand
GAGACGCCGCCGCGCTTGCAATAGCACTTGGCCGAAGAGGCAGGGCAGGGGTATAACTGCCTTATGAGCGAAGATTTCAAAACGCCCGTCACCGTGGACCCGCGCCTGCTGGAAGTCCTGATCTGTCCGGTCACCCGTGGTCGCCTGACCTATGATCGTGAGCGCAATGAACTGATCTCGCCGGGGGCCAAGCTGGCCTTCCCGATCCGCGAGGGCGTGCCGATCATGCTGGTCGAGGATGCTAGAAGTTTAGAAGACTAAACTTCTAGCTTTTTTAGTGTCGCACAAAGGGCCGCCAGCGTTGCTGGCGGCCCTTTTGCGGTGGCGCTGACGCGCCGCGCTATGCTCGCCCCGCGGGGGCTCGCGGCTTGAGCGCAATTTGGGGGGCGGGTTTAACCGCCCGCTATAATTTTTCGCCTTTGAGGAGGCGGGGCAAATCGCCTGTGGCACCTCCGGCTTCGTGCATGAAGGCGCGGCGCATGGGGCCGATGCGGTTGACCACAGCCATACCCAGATCGCGGGCGTGGCGCAGGGGGCCGAAATCGTTGGAGAACAGGCGCACGAAACCGTCAAAACCGGCGGCCAGCACAGCGTTGTCGAAGCGGCGCCAGCGGGCATAGCGTTCCAGCACCAGCTCCGAGCCGAAATCCTCGCCCAGTCGCATGGCGTCGGTCAGGACCTCGGCCAAGGCGGCGGCGTCCTTTAGACCCATGTTCAGACCCTGTCCTGCGACAGGGTGAACGCCGTGGGCCGCATCGCCCAGAATGGCGGTGCGCGGTGCGATCAGGTTTTCGGCCAGTTGCAAGCTCAGCGGATAGACAAAGCGCGGGCCCACCACCTCGACACCGTCCAGGAACTCGCCAAAGCGTCGATAAAGGTGGGCGTTGAAGGCTTCGTCCGAGCAGGTTTTCAGCGCCTCGGCACGGCGGGTGCTTTCGGTCCAGACCAGCGAGGCGCGCTGCTCCGTCAGCGGCAGGATGGCAAACGGGCCGTCCGGCAGGAAATACTCATGGGCGACATTGCCGTGGTCCTTGCCCAGTTTGACTGTGCAGACCACACCCGATTGGCCGTATTTCCAGCCGAGGGTGTCGATCTTGGCCTCGCGGCGAACGGTGGAGCCACGGCCCTCTGCCCCGACGACCAGCGGCGCTTCCAGCGTGCGTCCGTCGTTCAGGGTGACAATGGCCTGAGCCGTATCGGTCTTGACCGATTTCACCGCTGCGGGTGCGAGGATTTCGACACCGGCCTTGGGCAGGGCCTCGGCCAATGCCTGACGGATGCGGCGGTTCTCCAGCATATAGCCCAGCGGCTCGCCGCCGTTGCGGTCCCCGATTTCCTCTGCGTCGAAGCGGATGAAGGCGGGCGAGGGGGCGCGGGCCGAGGCGCTGGGGCGCTGTCCATCCGTCACCAGAATATGGTCCATCCGGCAGGCGTGCGGGCGCAGGGTCTCACCCAGTCCAAGCGCGTCCAGCATGCGGAAGGTGGAATAGGCGATGGCCGTCGAACGCCCGTCAAAGGTGGGGGCCAACTGGTTCTCGAAAGGTTGGGGATCCACCACCACAACCTTGAACCCACCCTGTGCCGCAGCCAGCGCGAAGGCTGCGCCCGCCAGACCTGCACCTGCAATGACGATGTCGTAATCGGAACCGCTCATGGGCCTTGTGTCGCCCTTTAGGGCGCAAAGGTCCAGAGCCGCGCGTGATTGATGGTCAAAGAAGGTCACGATCGACCGCTGGTAAATAGGCCGTTAACCCTGATCCGGCACAAGCGGAGGTTAGTTTTTGCCGGAGGTGCGCCTCATGACTGCTGCCGCGCTCGTAGAGAGAGCCTGGACCACGTTCCGCATCGTGTGGGCCGCGCCTTTTGCCGTGCGTGTGCGTGGCATTGTCCAGGCGGTCATTGCCGCTCTGGTGCTGGTGGCCATGGCGTCATGGAATGCCGCCGATCCCAGCTGGAACACAGCCTCGGCCCAGCCGGTGAAGAACTGGCTCGGCGGCGGCGGTGCCGTGCTGTCGGACATTCTGCTGCAGTCGCTCGGCATCGGGGCTTGGCTGGGCGTGTTGCTCTTTGGTGCTTTCGGCGTGGGCATTGCGCTGGGGGACTCCGTGCCTCACCGCCTGCATCCCACCCGTATGCGGATTTTTGCGGCGGTCAGTGGTGTTCTGCTGGCCTCGTCGGCCCTGTCGTCTCTGGCGGCTCCGGGGGTATGGCCGCTGGCTGCGGGCATGGGCGGCAACTGGGGCGACGGCCTCATCGGCCTGACGTCCAAGGGCCTGAGCGCGATCCACGTCCCCTATGCCCGTCTCATTCTGGGGGCGGTGTTCGGGGTGCTGGCGCTGTGGGCGCTGGGCTTTACGCTGGGTCTGCGCCTGCGGGACGTCTATGAGACCGCCGGCTGGGCCGCCGAGAAGGGCGCGACCGTCCGTGTCGCCCGTCCGGAAAAGGCGGCAAAGGCTGGCCGTGGCGCAAAGCCTGCCAAGGCCCAGCAAGCCCAGCGCAAGCCGCGCCACGTTCTGCCCGAACAGTTTGACGATGAACCGGAAGCCGCCGTTGCTGCTCCTGCCGGACGCGAGCCGCCGCATCCGCCCATTTCGGTCGCGCCAACTTCGGGTTCGCAAGCCGATGAGGACGACTTCTCTCCGCCGTGGGAAGATCCGTCTCCGGTCGCCCCGCCGTCCGCAAAACAGACCCGCGCCGCCGAACCCAAGGTTTCGGCGACCAAGGCTCCCAAGCCTGCCGTGGACGTCGATCAGCAAACCTTCCGCTTCGAACATGAGGGCGGGTTCGAACTGCCGTCGTTGGGCATCCTCGCCAAGCCGCAAAACCGTGGCGGCACGGTCGACGAACAGGCGCTGAAGGCCAACGCCAAGATGCTGGAGGAAGTCCTTCAGGAGTTCGGCGTGCGCGGCTCCATCGATCAGATCCGTCCGGGTCCGGTGGTTACCCTTTACGAACTGGTGCCCGCGCCGGGTGTGAAGCACGGCCGCGTCGTGGCGCTGGCCGACGATATCGCCCGCTCCATGTCGGCGCAGGCCTGCCGTATCTCGGTGGTTCAGGGGCGCAACGCCATCGGTATCGAACTGCCGAACGCCAAGCGCGAGACGGTCTTCCTGCGCGACCTGCTGGCGTCGTCCGAATACGATAAGAAATCGCACCTTTTGCCGCTGGCCTTGGGTGAAACCATCGGCGGCGAGCCATACGTTGCCGACCTTGCGCGCATGCCCCACCTGCTGATCGCGGGTACGACGGGCTCGGGTAAGTCGGTGGGCGTCAATGCGATGATCCTGTCGATCCTGTATCGCTACAGTCCCGCCGACTGCCGCTTCATCATGATCGACCCCAAGATGCTGGAACTGTCGGTCTATGACGGAATCCCGCACTTGCTGGCGCCGGTGGTGACCGATCCGAAGAAGGCCGTGGTCGCCCTGAAATGGACCGTGCGCGAGATGGAGGACCGCTATCGCCGCATGTCCAAACTCGGCGTGCGGAACGTGGCGGGCTACAACGAGCGTGCCCGCGAAGCACAGGAAAAGGGCGAGCATTTCGAGCGCACCGTCCAGACCGGCTTCGACGAGCAGGGTCGCCCGATCTACGAATCCGAAAAGATCCGTCCCGAGCCCATGCCCTATCTGGTCGTGGTGATGGACGAAATGGCCGACTTGATGCTGGTCGCGGGCAAGGAAGTGGAAGGCGCCGTCCAGCGTCTGGCCCAGATGGCCCGCGCCGCCGGTATCCACCTGATCATGGCTACCCAGCGCCCGTCGGTGGACGTGATCACCGGCACCATCAAGGCCAACTTCCCGACCCGTATCTCCTTCCAGGTGACGTCCAAGATCGACTCCCGCACCATCCTTGGCGAACAGGGCGGCGAGCAGCTGCTGGGGCAGGGCGACATGCTCTACATGGCCGGTGGTGGCCGCATCACCCGCCTGCACGGCCCGTTCGTGGGCGATCAGGAAGTCGAGGAAGTCTGTAAGCACCTGCGCATGCAGGCCGAGCCGGAATACCTCGACCTCATTACCGACGAGCCGGACGGCGACGGTGATGGCGCGTTCGGCGATGAAGGTGGCGGCGGTTCGGGCGATGACCTGTACGACCGTGCCGTGGCTATCGTCACCCGCGACCGCAAGGCCTCGACCTCCTACGTCCAGCGCCGCCTGCAGATCGGCTATAACCGCGCCGCGACCCTGATCGAGCGGATGGAACAGGAAGGCGTCGTCACCCCCGCCAACCACGCGGGCAAGCGCGAAGTCCTCGCCGGTCCGCCGCCTATTGTCTGACCTCGTCAGACAATAGGTTTTTTAGAGAGGGGCGGCTTTGCCGCCGCGCTAACGCAGGCCCGCGGGGGCCTGCTGCTTGAGCGCAAATAGGCACGGTACCTTTATCAGGAACGCCGCTGTCGCTTGGCCGTTTGGCTGTGCGACACCTGTGGGATGAACAGGCATAAATCTATCTGAACACCCCTTCATTCTGCCGCCGGAATATGGTCTGCGTTGCGTCATGAGGACGCCAAGCCGACGGGGCAGGGTGGGGGCCTCGATAATCCCGAACGGGAGATAATGACATGATGCTTTCCAGACGCGTTTTCGGATTTGGCGCTGCCGCCATTGTGGCTATGGCCTCCGCTCCGGCCATGGCCCAAGCCAACCTCTCGGCCGAGGATCAGGCGGTGCTGCGCGAGGCGCAGACCTATCTCACCAATCTGACCGCCGCGCAGGGCACCTTCGTCGAGATCGGCCCGAACAACCAGCGTCGCGAGGGCCGCTTCTGGCTGTCTCGTCCGGGCAAGATGCGTTTCGAGTACACCTCGCCCGCAGGCCTGCTGGTCGTGGCCGATGGCAGCAACGTCAACCGCTATGACCCGCGCCTTGAAAGCTTCCGTCAGGTGCCGCTGGCCCAGACGCCGCTGTCGACCTTCCTCGCCCGCAATGTGCGACTGGATCAGGGCGTCCGGATCGACCGCGTGACCCGCATGGCGTCCGGCGCCTATGCCATCACCGCGCGTGATGCCCGCCGCCCGAACGAAGGCTCGGTCATCCTGTCGTTTGCCGGTGGCCGTCTGCAGGAATGGACCATCACCGACGCGCAAGGTGCCCGCACCCGTGTGCAGCTGACGACGCTGCAACCGGCATCGGGTCTGGCCAACAGCCTGTTTGTCCTGCGCGATCCGACCCGCCGTCCGTCGCGTAACCGCTAAGCCCGACAGTAAGGCTTTTGATAAGGCGTCCGGTCTTCGTACCGGACGCTTTTTTCGCGCCTGTTTTTCGCGGCCCTGCTAAAGCGATGCCATGACCCTTCGCATCGTTTCCTGGAATATCAACTCGGTCCGCCTGCGCATCGATCAGGTGGCTCGTTTTGTCGCCGAATATGCCCCCGATGTCCTGTGCCTGCAGGAGATCAAATGCACGGAGGACCAGTTCCCCCGTAACGCCTTCATCGAAATGGGTCTGCCCTATATGATCATCGGGGGTCAGAAGGGCTGGCACGGCGTGGCGATTGCCAGCCGCTATCCGATCTCCGAGGCCCCCATCCTGGACGTCTGCCGCGAGAAGCACGCCCGCAACGTGGCGGTGATGGTGAAGGGCGTGGAGATCCAGAACTTCTATATTCCGGCCGGCGGCGACATTCCCGACCGCGTGCTGAACCCCAAGTTCGACCACAAGATGGACTTCTATGAGCGCCTGACCGCCGAGGCCAAGCGCCGTGACAAACAGGCACCGCTGGTGCTGGCGGGCGATTTCAACATCGCGCCGGGCGAATATGACGTTTGGAACCACAAGCACATGCTCAAGGTCGTCAGCCACACGCCGATCGAGATCGAGACCCTGTATCGCCTACAGGATGCGGGCGGTTTCTGTGACGTGCTGCGCGATCAGCATCCCGAGCCGATGAAGCTGGCCAGTTGGTGGAGCTATCGCGCCAAGGATTTCCGCGTGTCGAACCGTGGCCTGCGTCTGGACCACCTGTGGACCTCGCCGGGCCTGACACCGGCTGTCGTCAAACGCAGCGCGCGCATCTTCGACAACGTCCGCGAGTGGCAGCAGCCCAGCGACCACGCTCCCATCATGATGGAACTGGACGTCTGATAAAGCGACGCCCTGACAGCAGGACTGTCAGGGCGTGAAACCCCCTCGAGTGGGGCCTTCGGGGAGAAGCTTTTAGGAGGTCGGGCGCGTGACGCGACCCGACAGGTTCTCGATCACCTCGCGAGCGTTGAACGCATTGGCGTCCTCGGCAGGCTTGGGACCGCGACCCATTTTGATTTCGGCGGTGGCCTCGTAACGGTCAACGCGCTGGATGTCCACTTCCGGACCCCATGGCGAGCCCCACGGGCTCCACATGCCGCGATTGTAATAGCGCCAGCGCGGGCCCCAGTACGGACCGTAGCGGTTGTAGTAGAAGGGGTCGGGGTGGGCGACCAGACGGCTGTCACGATCGGTGGCGCGGTCAACAGTCTGGAACCAGTCATAGCCGTTCTCGACCGTCAGTTCGGCGGCGCGCAGCAACAGCGACATCTCCACGCGTTCGCGCGAGGTCAGCGAGTTGCCCGAGAAGCTGACGCGATAACGGTCCTGCTCAAGGCGTTGTTCGGCATAGCCGCCGCGCTGGCCATTATAGCCGGCGGGCTGGTACGGCGTGGCGGTGGCACAGGCACCCAGCGCCAGCGCGCCGAAGATGGCCAATGCGATGGGAGTTTTGCGAGCAATCTTCATGAAAGTCTCTCCTTGATCCCATTCAAGATCATGCCGTCTGAACGGCGTGTGAACGGCGGTGTTCCAAAGGTTGGATCTAGGTCTATCACAGGCGGGTCGCAATGAGCGCCGCGACCGATAGGAGCAGGACGCCGACGACGATATCAAAACCGCGCCGGAAGGCGGGCTTTTGCATCAGTCCTGCGATAGCGGCTCCGCCCAGTCCGTAACAGCTCATGGCGATGACATCGAAGCCGATGGTGGCTGCGCCCAAAAGCACAAGCTGTGGGCCAATAGGCCGGTCCAGAACAAGAAATGGCGGCAGGACGGCGGTGAAGAATAGGATCGCCTTGGGGTTGGCGATCTGGACCATGAAACCGTCCACGATCGGGCTGCGGCTCTTGGTCAGGACGGCCTGTGCGATGCCGCCCATTGGCTTGAAGGCCTTGATCAGCGATTTGATACCCAGCCACGCCACATAGAGCGCCCCGCCGATAGCGATCAGTTTGAAAGCGGCGGGAAAGGCTTTGACCAGCGCACCCAAGCCCAATGCCGCGGCCCCGAACCAAGTCAGGGTGGCCAGATTCATGCCCAGCACCGCCCACAGGGCGGCGGCCTTGCCGCGCTGCATGCCTGTGGCGATGGCAAAGACGTTGGCCGGTCCCGGCGTAAAGGCCATGACGGCCATGGCGCCGAGATAGGTCCCGTAAAGGTGGGGATCGACGGGGAGTGAGGACATGGCGTGCCTCTCTCCTGAGCGGGGGCGACGGTCAAGCGGCCAAGTGACTCCGCCCGTCAAATGTCGTTACCGGAGGCTGCACTGCAGTCTCCGGTAACATTAAAGCTTAGTCGGCTGCGTTCTGGGCGGCCGCCGCAAGGGTCGAAGCCTTGATCTGGGCAGGCAAGCCACGCAGGGTATTGTTGGTTACGGTTCGTGCCGTCTCCAGTTGGCTGCGCACAGTCTCGTCTTGCTGAGCGGCGATCTGGCCCGCGAAGAAGAGGTCCAGCTTGCCGGTGAAGGCTTCGATCTCCGGCTGATAGCGGGCAAGGATGCCATCCACGTCGGAAGAGAGTTTGTTGGCATCGGTGCCCGCCGCTTCGATCGCGGCCGACAGCTCTTCCTTCAGGGTTTCCATACGGGCTTCGAAAGCTTCGCCCAGAGCTTCCATCTCAGCCTCGGAGATGGTTTCGGCCGGAGCGACGGCAGCGGGAGCTTCCTGGAATGCCAAAGCCGGCGTGGCAGCAAAGGTGATGACGGCAGCGGCCAGCGCAATACGAACGGACATCGGATTTCTTTCAGGGCTCTCGCTGGGCCCGACAGGGGCGGACGATCCGCAGTTGCCGCCAGCTTAATCTTAAATATCGCCAGCGGGCATTAATTCGCGCTCAGTGTTCTGCGAAGCGGTTGCTGTGAGGGCTGGCCATGAGAAAAGCGTTCTACCTGTGCTTCTTGTCCGTAGTGGCCTTGGGACTGGGCGGGGCGGACCGTTCCAAGACCTTTTCAACACGCGGCACTTGCGACGGATATCGGGCGGTGAGCGTCGGCATGGTCCCGAACATGTGTATGGGTCTCGTCTGGCAGGGCGACGACGGCCCGCGGATGCCGCGCGACCTGTTGCCGCTATCCGATACCCGATGGCTCGTGACCGACCTTGGAGGGTGGGAGCGATCCAAGGGTGCGGTCTGGCAGATGGATATCGCCGCCGACCGTAGCGTGCGCTGGCGGAAACTGGTTTCCAACCTGTCCATGCCCCACACGATCGATCGGGGACCCGACGGGCGCATCTACATCTCGGAGATGAACAGGATACTGGCGCTGGACGCCGATGCGGCTGATCCTGAGCGCAGCCTGACGACGGTGGTCGGAGACCTGCCCGACAACCGGCTGCACGACAACCGCCATCCGCTGTCCAGCTTTGTCTTCGACACCAACGGCGACCTTTTGGTCAATGTGGGGGCACCCAGCGACCGTTGTCTGGATGGATCGGGCCGCCCGCGCACCAGCGCGAAAGGGCGCTGTGCCGAGGAGGCCGACACGGCACAGGTGCGTCGTCATGCCTATCTGGGACAGGGGCGGTGGTCCGCCGAAAGCACGGTCTTTGCTTCGGGCCTTCGCAACTCCATCGCCTTGGTGCGCCACCGGTCGGGGACCATCTTACAGGCCGAGAATTCGGTTGATCTGGAAGATCCAAACAATCCCTTCGAGGAGGTCAATGTCCTGCGGCAGGGCGGCCATTACGGCTGGCCCTATTGTGTGAACATGCAGACCCCCTTGCCGGGTTGGAGCGCGGCACAGGCGCGGTGTGGCCAACGGGACAGGCCTGTGGCCCTTATGCCGCCGCACGCGGCACCGCTGGACCTGATGTACTATTCAGGCGCGATGTTTCCGGAACTGGAAGGAAGGCTGCTCGTCACTTGGCACGGCTATCGCCGGACGGCGGGACGGATCATGGCCATCGAGACCAATGAGCAAGGCGTGCCGCTGACCGACATCAATGGCTATTACGCCATCTATCCGCGCGGGGCGCTGCGCTATCCGGCCAATACTCCCAGTGTCAGGGGCAGGATCATCACACCGGGCTGGGACCGCGTGGCGGGCCAGCATCCGCGCGGGACGCCTGTCGCCATGGCGGTGGCGGGCGATGGCTCCATCTGGGTCACAGATGACAAAAGCCGGGCGATCCTGAGGATCGCCCGGCCCTGAAAGTCCGACAATGCGGCGTCGGCTTAGCCGATGCGGTTGTCGCGCTTGGCCAGCACGCGCAGACGCAGGGCGTTCAGCTTGATGAAGCCTTCAGCGTCCTTGTGGTCATAGGCCACGGCACCTTCTTCGAAGGTGACCAGCTCTTGGTCATAGAGCGAGTTCGGGCTTTCGCGACCGATGACGGTGACATTGCCCTTGTAGAGTTTGACGCGGACGGTGCCCGAGACCTTCTCTTGCGACTTGTCGATGGCGGCCTGCAGCATTTCGCGTTCCGGCGAGAACCAGAAGCCGTTGTAAACGAGCGAAGCGTACTTCGGCATCAGCTCGTCCTTCAGGTGCATGGCACCACGGTCCAGCGTGATCGACTCGATACCGCGGTGGGCGGCCAGCATGATGGTGCCACCCGGGGTCTCGTAGACGCCGCGCGACTTCATGCCGACGAAGCGGTTTTCAACCAGGTCCAGACGGCCGATGCCGTTGTCGTGGCCCAGCTGGTTCAGCTTGGTCAGGATTTCGGCCGGCGACATGGCGACGCCGTCGATGGCGACCGGATCACCCTTTTCATAGGTGATGGTGATGACGGTGGCCACGTCCGGAGCGGCTTCCGGCGAGATGGTGCGCTGGTGCACGAATTCCGGAGCTTCGACCGACGGGTCTTCCAGAACCTTACCTTCCGACGAGGAGTGCAGCAGGTTGGCGTCGACCGAGAACGGGCTTTCGCCGCGCTTGTCCTTGGAGATCGGGATCTGGTGCTTCTCGGCGAAGGCCAGCAGGGCTTCGCGGGACTTGAAGCCCCACTCGCGCCACGGGGCGATCACACGGATGTCGGGGGCGAGACCATAGTAGCCCAGCTCGAAGCGGACCTGGTCGTTACCCTTGCCGGTCGCGCCGTGGCAGACGGCGTCGGCGCCGAGTTGCTTGGCGATCTCGATCTGGCGCTTGGCGATCAGCGGACGCGCGATCGAGGTGCCTAGCAGGTACTGGCCTTCATAGACAGTGTTGGCGCGGAACATCGGGAAGACGAAGTCGCGAACGAACTCTTCGCGCAGGTCATCGATGAAGATGTTCTCTTCCTTGATGCCGAGCTTCAGGGCCTTTTCCTTAGCCGGAGCCAGCTCTTCGCCCTGACCGAGGTCAGCGGTGAAGGTGATGACTTCGGCGCCGTATTCGGTCTGGAGCCACTTCAGGATGATCGAGGTGTCGAGGCCGCCCGAATAGGCGAGGACGACCTTTTTAGGAGCAGGGAGGCTCATCGTCGGCAAATCCTTGAGAAAGGGAGCGCCCTTACAGGCGGGGTTGTCGCGCTTAAAAGACCTATGACCCCGCGATGCAAGCGGATGTTGGCCAACAGGCGGCAAAAAAGAAGGCACAGCGCTTTAAAAACGCTGTGCCTTCATCATCTTGGGCCGGATACGACCTTAGGCGACCAGCGCTTTCAGCTTGTCGACCAGATCGGTCTTCTCCCACGAGAAGCCGCCGTCGGCCTCCGGCTGGCGACCGAAGTGGCCGTATTTGGCGGTGCGCTCATAGATCGGCTTGTTCAGGCCGAGGTGCTCGCGGATCGAGCGCGGGGTCGCGCCACCGATCAGGGCCGGCAGTTCCTTTTCAAGAATGGCCGGATCGATCTTGCCGGTACCGTGCAGGTCCACGTGGACCGACTGCGGCTTGGCGACACCGATGGCGTAGGACAGCTGGATGGTGCAGCGGTCGGCAAGACCGGCGGCAACCACGTTCTTGGCCAGATAGCGTGCGGCATAGGCGGCCGAGCGGTCGACCTTGGTCGGGTCCTTGCCCGAGAAGGCACCGCCGCCGTGCGGGGCTGCGCCGCCGTAGGTGTCGACGATGATCTTGCGACCGGTCAGGCCGGTATCGCCGTCCGGACCGCCGATTTCGAAAATGCCGGTCGGGTTGATGTGCCAAACGGTCTCGTTAGTGATGAAGCCCTGCGGCAGGACGCTTTCAACGACCGGACGCACAATGGCGGCCACTTCGTCCTTCTTGCCCTTGGCGTGTTGGGTCGAGACGACGATCGAGGCCGCGCGCACCGGCTTGGAGTTTTCATAGTGCAGGGTGACCTGCGCCTTGGCATCCGGCTCCAGGATCGAGCCGCCGGCGTGGCGGATTTCCGCAAGCTTCTTGAGGATGTTGTGGCTGTAGGCGAGGGTGGCCGGCATCAGTTCCGGCGTCTCGTTCGAGGCATAGCCGAACATGATGCCCTGATCGCCCGCGCCTTCGTCCTTGGTGTCGGTGGAGTCGACGCCCACGGCGATGTCAGCCGACTGGCCGTGCAGGTTGTTCTGGAAGGTGAAGTCTTTCCAGTGGAAGCCGTCCTGCTCATAGCCGATCTCGCGCACGACGCGACGGACGGTGTCCTCGATTTCTTTTTCGATGTTTCCAACCCAGGCGTCGTTCTCCCAGATGCCCTTGCCGCGGATTTCACCGGCCAGCACCACCAGTTGCGTGGTGGTCAGGGTTTCACAGGCAACGCGAGCTTCCGGGTCTTTGGACAGGAAGAGGTCAACGATGGCGTCGGAAATCTGGTCCGCAACCTTGTCGGGGTGACCTTCAGAGACGCTTTCGGACGTGAACTGGAAAGAAGAACGGGCCACGGGTCGGCTCCTGAATGATGCTATGCACGCAGACATATAAAGATATGCTTATACGTGCAAGTCATTGCCGACCCGTGACCCGCCTTAGCGGGACCTTAACTTGCCGGCGGCGTCACACGACGACCGTCGGGATATCGGATAAAGCGGCCCTCATCCGCATCATGGGTTTGGGCATGTGACGGCCAAGGCCAGCGACCAAAGCCTTCGCTTTGGTAGCGCGTGACCGTCTCGATCATTTGCTCATTGGTGTTCAGAACGAACGGACCGCGTGCCACGACCGGAGCCTCGATCGGCTTCGACTGCAGCAACAGGATACGCACGCCCTGATCGCCATCGTTGCGAATGGTCGTCACGCGCGAGGCATCGAGATTGGCCAGATGGTTGGCGGGCAGGACATTGCCGTCAAACGTGGCCACACCTTCATAAATATAGGCGCGGCGCAAAGCCTCCATCGATGCGGTCGGCAGGGTGATGCTGCCGCCCTTCTCAATGTCGATCAGCCAAATGGCCAGCTCGTTCGCCGGATTGGCAGCCCACGATGCCGACGGCGGTGCCAGAGGACGCACATCGCCGAACGGTCCGGCGATGACGGTGACCTTGGCGGCGGCCTCGAAATGCTCACGGGGATATTCTCGGCCCAGAACATTTCAAAGTCCGGCTTGGCCGATTTGCCTTCGGGCGGAAGGTTCAGCCAGATCTGGAACATCTCCATGGTGTTGGGCTTGTCGGTGTGGATCAGCGGGAACATTTCGCCGTGCTCCACGCCGCCGCCGGTGGTCAGCCACTGGACGTCGCCTTGGCCATAGCGGGCCGCAACGCCGAGCGAGTCGGCGTGGTCCACATAGCCTTTCAGGACGATGGAGACGGTTTCAAAGCCGCGGTGCGGATGTGCCGGAAAGCCCGGAACGTGTTCGCCATGGTACATACGCCAACCTTGGCCTTCCTTGGCCCGGTCCTCCGGCTTGATGCCCAGACGACCGTCACCGGCAGGGTGGTTGTCGACGTGGTGAACGGCGAACAGAAACGGGTCCAGCCCTTGCCAAGGGCTTTCCAGCGGTTTGGTGCTGATGACGCTTTGGGTCATGGGGTGATCTCCTATGTTGGAAAATAGGTAATCACGTCTGTTGCAGTTTCAAGGTGCAAAACGCCCCTGCCGAATGACAGGGGCGCAAGCAGGAATAGCTAGGGCTTAGCGTTCCGAAACCACGAAGGTGGCATCGGCCTCGCGGCCATTCACAACACCGATCCAAACGTCATAGACGCCGCTTTGCGGACGGTTGAAGCGGTACTCGGCATCCAGATCGCCGAAGCTGTCGTCATCGCAGTACCAGCGACCGTCCGGACCGTTGATCACCAGAGTGGTGTCAGCCGTTGATACGCTGCGGAAGATCAGCGGATTGCTGCCGGCCGTATAATTCACACGGAAATCCGGCGGCGTGCCGATGTTGCCGGTGCAGGAGCCGGGCAGGGAAGAGGCGTCGTTCGGGCCACCCCCACGGAAACGGCGCTGGAAGGGCGCACCATCATCGAACCCTGCACGCAAGGTCGTCTCGCCAAACACCGGGCTAGCCGACGGATCCTGAGCCAGAGCAGGGGCCGTCGCCATGATGGCAGCAACAGCAACAAACACGGTCTTCATCATAACCAAGCTCCCCAAAGTCCAAGCCCGGGCACCGCCGCCAAGGCATCACATGCACGACCGACAAGGTCGTTCGCAAAGGACATAACGGTGCCGGATGCCAAACGCAGCGCCATATTTATGGGAGGAAACGGTGGGGTAGCCTCGCTTAGTGTCGCGTAGTCGGAAAGAAATTATAGACACAAATTGAATGCACTTCCTCTCACTGCACGACGCTGCTGTGAGAGGAAGTTTCAAGTTCAATCGAAGGTTAGCCGAACAGATCGTCGGTTACAGGTTTGGCATCCGATGCCGACGGATTGGCAGGTACTTCCACTCCACCCTTGCTGAGCAAGGCGCGCATTGGGCCGGCCATCGAACGGGTTGCTTGAACCTGATCTGTTAAGAGCCCGCCTAAGGTACGAAGCTGTCCTAAGCGGGTCACCTGCATAGGGTTTGTGCCGACACTGCGGATCATGCCAGGCGCCTGTTGAGCGAGATCGGCGTTTCGGATCATGCCGATAGAGAAATTGTAGGCCGCCGTGAGCATGAGCTGTTTCTGCCTTGCATCGGCACGATCATAGATGGCTTGCAGTTGTTCGGCGTCTGCTGCGTTCTGATTGATCGTGGCAATATTCGCGTCGAACTGCGCCTTTTGCGCCTGCAGATCGCCAGGGCTTGAAGCTGTCTCGATGGCATCAATCTGAGCTTTGAGGGCATCCTTGTTCGGGCTTTCCGATGCCGCCGAAGCGATCAGCGCCGCGGCTATCATCACCAGTTTGGTTGTCTCAGTGGCTTCGGCGACGAAAGCCTCCGGGGTGGAGGCTGAAGCCCTTCCGGCACCCGGCAAGACGTTACGCAGATTACCGAGTTGGGCATAAGAGGGTGTAGCCATGGCCGCCATCACGGCTGCGGCGCTAAGGCATGCGATATATCGAGAAGCTGATTTCACAGGGACGTCTCCGAACATTTATTATTGTGTGGGGTTGAGCGTTCTGGCGGTGCCAAGCGCCAGCGCACTGGCGAAAGTCGCCAGGTCGATCTGTAGGGATCGGTTTCGGTAATCGGGCGAAGCAGCGCTGGGGACGGCTGTGGCCGTCAGAGACTGTTTCATCGTCTGCAGGCCGACGCGTTCACCGTTGCGTTTCAGTTGGTACGCGACGGTGAGTTCATAGGTATCCTGAACGAAGTTGCGGCCTGCCTCCCTCTGTCCTTGTGCCGCAAGGCTGTGGGCGGCATCGAAACAGATGTCGCTTCGAACCGGTGATAGGGCTGGAAGGTCGCGATAGGCAGGAGCGATGGACGACAGGCCGAGGTAGGCTGCTTCATGCGCAAATTCGGCGGGATGAACCGCACCGGAGAATCCAGCCGCAAACCTGTTGAAGCTGATGGCGGAGAACAGTGGCTGCTCGATTCCGCGGAAAACGACATTGGGCGCACCCGTTGCCGTCAGACAGGGCGTATAGCGGTAGCGAGACGCCGAAAGACTGCCGATGGTGTTGTGGGCGATTTGATCGCCGCGTCGAACACGGCGGATTTCGACGCCGGACTGTCTTGCAGTCGCGACACCATTACCGAAGTCAACGACTTCAAGTGCGGCAACCGGCACCCACACATCACCCTGAATGCCGGATACTCTCCCGATGGATCTTACGGCGTGGGCATCCTGTCCCATGCCAAGGGCACCGGTCGGATCACTGATGACCACTTCGCTATCACTACTGGAGGCGACTTGAAGTCGTGTCCGAGATGGTGTGAAGCCCGTCCGGAGTGCTTGTGCGGCCCTAAGCATCGCGTTTCGTACGGCAACGTCGCGGCGCTGTTCCGTGGACGGTGCCATGCCGTTGGTGATGTTGTCGATCTGCTGATCGGCACCTTCGACGGCATACACCACGCGTCCGTCATGGCTGACGACTTCCATAAAAACCCGGGCGTCTTGGACGCGCCGTTCGACACCTGTCACGTTGGTTGCGGACTGGATCGGGTCCAGCGGTGCAATGGTAACGCGCAGAAAGTAGTCGGGCAGGGCCGGAGGGCGACTTTCGACCCTTGAAGCATTCAGCAACGGCCCGCGGATGGAGGCCACCGCAGGATTAATCTGGACCAGCGAGAAGCCTCCCGCTGCGCTCAAGGCCTCTTCGGCGATGGTCGAGGCGTAGCTGTGCGGAAAGCCTTCGTGGGTGTCAGCAATGACAACCAGCAGCGAGGGTTTGTTCAGGGCATCAACCGGTTGCGCAATATAGCGCGACAGCGTTTGGCCGACTGCTAACTGGTCGAGCGCAGGTTTGACGAGGGCATAGTGGGTGTCGGCAAACTCTACCCGGGCGTCGGCTCCGATTTGGTCACCCTCGCGCAGCCCCTTCTGCAGGCCTGCATCGATGATGAAGAGCTCACCACTGCGTCCCCGTACCTGTGCTGTGACAGCAGAGGGCTGGAAGCGCGCGCTGGTCTCGTCAATCAACCGGACCAAGGCCGCATCGAACTGCTGGTCAAACTGGCGAACGGCTTCGGCCTGGTAGTTCGCAGGATCCATTAGACCCTGAACATTATTGGTGACCGTGTGTGCGAACATGGTTTCACCGGTAAGCACATTGGTCATCAGCAAGGTCAGCGTGATTGGCATATTCACTTCGACCACGCTGGGCTTACGGACAGTCCAGATGTCTGCCCGCGAAACATGAAGCGACGCCACCAAGGTCCGTGACATCATGGTTTCACGGGTCATGCCCGTCGGTGGCGGCGTCCCAACATCGGCAACGATACGAGCCTTGGTAAACCGCTCGCCCAATAATGTGCTGAAGCGGTGGCCCCAGTATTGGCGACGCTCGATCGGTCCCAGACGGTCACAAAGGAATCTGGAAATCAGGTTGTCTGTTCGTCCACTTGAACCGCAGACGGATTCTTCCGGGCCGAACAAGCCGGAGATCGGGTGTACCCCGAGGGTGCCGCTGTCCGATGATGCATGTGCCACCGAATGACCCAATGGCGCGACGGTTAGACCCGCCGCGACCACCATGGCCCGGAGCGATATCAGCAGCCGTTCAGACACAGCGTCACCTGCTGGGGAGCGGTCTGCGACTGCATGTTGGTGAAGGCGGGATTGCTCCTCAGCCGCTGGTAAAGGGCTAGATGCAGGGGCGTCGATCCAGAATAGCGGACGTGGATATTGATCTGGTTGGTGTCCTGCCCAAGGAAGGCGTGTTGATCGATGCCCTGAATAGACGCGAGAGCATCCATAAGGTCCGCTTGGATGCCCATGTTGAGGTCGTTGCCACGAACAGTCAGCGTATATTGCGCGGGGCCTGTTGCGGCTTCGACAGCGGCGGTTTGAGCCCGTCCGACATTGCGCCATTCACGCTGGATTTGCGGCCCCAGAGCAGCAGCGACCTGAGAGGCCAGATTGGCGGTGAGGCGGTTTTCGCAATCCGAGCTATTGCGGCCGGTACCCGTAGCTTCGCGGAAAGCCGAACCGATGTTTTGGCCTGTAGCGGTGTTGTAGGCGTCGGCGTTGAATGCCCCCGAACATTCGACCTCGCCCGTCGCAGGATGGCGGCCACCATGATTGATTTCAAGCGCACCGGACATGAAGAACGGGGCGGACTGACTGTTGGCATATTGGAAGAAGGCGTTGAGACCGCCGCTGGCCTGCAATTCACTGAAGAGGGGAGTGGGGCCGGGGCGGAAGGCCGCCAGCATCGGCGTTACACTCGACGTGCTGATGTCGAAGTTGATCATGCCTTCGGTCAGCGCAGAGATGGCCGCGCGTCCCGTCGCGCTGTTAGCCGCGCTCTGATAGGTTACGCGCTGACGGAAGCGGACGTTGTCGTGGGAGCTCGCCTGCACGTTGGTACGGTCAATCGACGAAGTGTCGTTGGAATAGGCCGAGGCTGATCGCGAAGATTGGGCGCTTGCGCTGCGGCCCGAGCCACGAACGGCTGCAGAGCCGTAGTAGTCGCTGGCTGCTCCGGCGTAGTTGCTTTGGGATGTGCGACCCGAGGCGGATGACGCAGAAGAAGCGGCCCGTTCGCGGTTGTTATACGCCGATACAGATTGGTCGCTGTAAGAAGCGCCGCTATCGCGGTCATACTCGGTGACGACTTCTGCAGGCTGGCTAAAGTCTGGCGCACGCCCGATGGCTTCGTCGATCATGATGACGATGCGTTGCTGGGTCCCGCCGCTGCGTCGAGATGACGAAGAGATGCCGAGATCGTCCAGCGCACTTTGGAACCACTGCCGGTCGATGCTGGCCGTCAGGGTTACATTGAACATATTGCCGACACGCTCTGACGAGCGGTCCACGATCATGTCGTTACGGATCTGGGTGGCCAGTTGATTGACGGCGTCCGGCGACAGCTCGCCCATGCGTTCCGCACCAATAACCTGACGGGCAAAGGCGCGGACAAGATCGGCTTTGGCCAATGCTTCCGCTTGCGCGCGGGTGGCATTGGTGTCGCGGCCTACTGCCGCCGATCCGGAGCCGGAAACCTGGCTGGAAGATTGCGCATAGGCAGCCGTGCTCAGGGCCGCGACCGCTGCGGTCGCGACATAGAAATATCTATGGGTCATGAAGGTCTCTTAGTGTCGGGTGTCCAGAACCAGATCGCCGGCCCGGATTACGTCGCCGCGGGTACTCTCGATGATTTCCACATCACCGGCGCGGATGTAGTTGGTAGTGTCTCTGGGACGAGAAGCGCGAGCTGCCGTGGAGCGCGAGCGATATTTCGCAAACGCGCTATGACTGCGAACATTGTCGAACACAGGCTCGGCCAGAACCTTGGCCAAGTCAGGCAATCCTGTAGACACAGCCCGCTCTAGCGCGTCGGCTGCGGCAACTGGATCATTCAACTTGGCCTGAGCGCGAGCGGCAGCGGTGTGGATGCGATAATCGCCCGGATATTTGATTTGAGCGTCTGCGGCCAAGCGCGCGGCTTCGCCATAGTTCATGCGCCCCATTTGGTCATTAATGGATGCCAGCATTTCATCAGCCGATAGAACCGTTTGAGGTTGTTCCGGAGCCGGCTGCTGCGCGTCAATCTTACACGCAGACAATGCAGTTGCTGACGCCGCCAAGGTAAATACCAAGGCGATTTTCACGATGTTGCGGTTCATTTATTCTTTGCTGCCCTTTTTGGGACTGTATTTGATTAAAATCTTACGCAAAAACTAAAGAGACTGCCTGTTTGTTAGCAGTATAATGACGACAGAGCCGCCGACGATCCTCTTCCTGTCATCTCAAAAGACTCGTCGTTGGGCGCAAATTGCACACTGATGGAGTAGGCCCGCTTTAACGCGTCGACGATCGGGCAAGTCGCGTCATGAGCGGCATTTGGGCTCATGCGGCTTTGGTTGTAGTAGGCAAAGCTAACGACAAGCTCACCTTCTTCGCCGGCTGCCATACTTGATGTCACAGCCGGAAAACGTCGGCCGTCGACGATCAGGACAACTTGGCGGCCAAGGTCTCGGTTAAAGTACCTGCGATAGTGGGGCAGGAAGTCATCGTAAATGAAGTGGCTGTAGGTGAAAGAGATATCGGCATCTTGCCCATTGGCGGACACATAACCGCTGACCTCGAGACGCCCCCATCCACCTTCGGCCTGGGTTTCAACAGTACCGCCAAGGCCCTCGTCCGAGGGCGTCCAGGCAGAATATTCAATCAGGCCATCAGGATCATTGACCGGAAACTGCTGCGCAAAAGAAGGCGACGATGTCACCAGCGCTCCGGCCAGAATGAAACATCCTAGCTTGGTTAAACCCATACCCCTCTCCCCCAAGAGTTTGCCTAGCTGTCAAAACGGAGGATGGTTGGGGAACGGTTATAAAAGAATAAACATTACGTACCGATGTTACGCCAATTTGAAGGCGGTGCTGGCATCGATGAGGGCGGCGGGCTCTCTAGAGCCACTACAAATGAATTGTATCTGTGAGCCCGTCAGTTGAAAAACTGATTACACGCACGAGATAGCGTTAGCCCAACTTCTTACTGTCTGGAGGTGGTGCCGCTTACGTGACTCGAACACGTGACCCCCGCATTACGAAAACGGAAGTCGTTTGCACCACTGAATGCGATCTGGTCCTACTAACCTAATAAAATCAATCAGATGGTCGTGCCGTTCTACGCTTAAGCACGCCCAGATACGACGCTCTACGATCACCGCTGCTACCATATTGCTGCAAAAGCGAGGCTGAGCGAGAGACTTGGTGATGAAGACCAAGTTCACACAAACCACCGTATCGAAGCTCCCATTGAACACCATCAGTTGGGACACCGAAGTGCCCGGCCTAGGCATTCGTATTAGTCCGGCAGGCGTGCGGACCTTCTTCTTTCAGTTTCGCGTAGGGCCTCGCCAGGGGAAGCTGACCATTGGCCGCTATCCGGATTGGGCAGTCGAGGCGGCACGGAAGCAGGCGAGGGAATACCGCGTCCTAGTGGACAAGGGCGAAGACCCCCAGCGCCGCTCTAAAGCTCTGTTGGTAGACAATACAGTCGGTGCATATGCGGAGCTATATCTCGAGGGCTACGCTAAGCGCCGGGGTCTTTCGGCCTCGACTGTTCGTGACGCTCGACATGTCCTGTCGAGGTTTGTCTTGCACCGATATGGCCGTCGGCAACTGTCCGAGATCAAGGTGTCGGATGTCGAAGAGATTATGGACCATGCCAAAACAAACGCAGGGCCGGCTCAAGCTAATCGTGTCAAAGCAACGCTTAGCAGAATTTTCACTTTGGCCATCCGTAACGAAGTCGTCACCTTCAACCCATGCACGGCAGTCCCTAATATCCGGATTGAACGCCGCTTTTCATTCATGTCGCCCGATGAAGTTGCGCAGCTATTGGATGCGTGTGACCGGTATCCCGATCAAATAGCCGCCAACGCTATCCGGCTGTTGCTGTTTACGGGAGCGCGTCTCCGAGAGGTCCTGAGATCGGATTGGAGCCAGTTTGATCTAAAGAAGGGCACATGGACGCGCCCTTCGTCGCACACCAAGACGAAGCGTAGCCATTCTATTGCTTTGCCAGCGCCGGTTATGACGATCCTGCTCGAAATGAGAGATCACGATCCGACGGGCCAATTTTTGTTTCCTGGTCGGAGCGGGGCGCAACCGCGTTCAGACCTGAAGCGGCCTTGGGCTTGGGTGCTCCAAGAGGCTGGTATCGGTCATTGGCGCATTCATGACCTCCGCAGGACCACGGCTAGTTTCATGCTTTCGACGGGTGCTGATATCTCCGCCGTGGGCAAAACACTAGGTCACACCCAAGCTCAGACAACGGCTTCCTACATGCAGCTTCATTCAGGTGCGCAGCAGCAAATGTTGTCGTCTGCGGTCTCGGCGATGCAGGGTGCAAGGGCAGGGCGCTGAAGATGTATCGTTCAGATCAAACAATGCCACAAGCCACTGCATCAGAATGGGAGCAGAGGATACTGCTGGCTAAGCCCTTGTGGCGTCAGCAGTGGGCAAAGAGGATGGCCGCTGAAACGCGTCGCCTGCCCAAGCCCATTTCCGAGATGGATCGCTTCCGGATCGTCAAGCTTCTGGCTGTCGAACTTGGAAACACTGAAGCTGGAGCAATCCTTAGGCGTGGGTTTAAACGAGCGAGTGCCGCGAAGCGACTGGGCCTCTGCAAGCTAGAAGAAGAGGTTGAAGCGGCGCAGATCCATTTGGCCAAAACTGCGAAGGCGAGCCAGAAATCGTCGCCACGTAGGTTGGCTGAAAAGGACCGGAAATACGTGGATTTGCTAGGACGGCTGGAGAAATCCGGTGACCTAAAAAATAGACGTTTAGTAGTCGAGGAAATCAAAAAAGAAATAGGTAATTACAAGGTGCCTGATTGGAGAAGGGCAACCATATCGTTGAAGCTCCTAGCCTTGTGTATCGAGGTTCATAAGCGAGGTGGGATAGCCTTCACACTAAGGTTGTCGAATGACGTAATCAAAAGAAGTGAAGAGGATGGAAGGGGGCAAGTCTCCTACCTTCAGGACAGGATCAGAAAGAACCTGAAAGCTGTCTTTGGTCACTGTCCCGACTTTTGCTTCATCATGGAGAAAGACACCCTCAGCCCGCTCCACCTTCATGGGGTAATTGATATCAGGACAGACGATCCTAGAAAGTTGGATGCCGAGAAGGCTCTGATGAGGGCCGGAGGCTGTTGGACGTCAACTAACGCCCACCTCTATCAAAATCGGTTCGATGATCTTTATGGGCCCTATGGGTGGGCTTCGTATCTCTCGAAGGCGATACTCGTGACCCGACTTGAAGTTTCGTCAAAGCTTTTCGGAGTCACCAGTGGACTTCGCACGGTGGTTGAGGGGGAGTGGGCTTCGCTTAGAGCCACCTTGCCTCAGACCTAGAAGAGAAGTCCTAGAAAATCCCGGGTGAGCTTCACCCGGGTCCCTTCATTCCGCCGGAAGATAGGCTTTAAGCCTTATACCACCCTACCCATAACAAGCCCCTGAATAGTCAGCGTTTGTCTACTATTGTTCTACCGGTGCATGCTTGCCGTTGTTGCGCTCACATGGGGCCAACTCGTTTGTGCTGAAGCCAGAACCAGAGCGACTCTCGCTTGCTATGGTCCTTCAGTGTCAAAGAAGGAAGCAGCATGAACCACTATAATCTCTCGACCTGGGTCGGCGATCAAATGACGGCCTATGAGCCGCTTCTGGCAGCCGGAGATGAAATGGCCATCTCGTTCACGCAAGGTGTTCTGACGGAGCGGACCAAGGGGCGGGAACAAGTGACGTGACCCCCTGAAACTCCTCCAGGAATAGCTAGAGTCCGCCCTAACGAAG
>NZ_CAMZFB010000046.1 GCF_947305955.1 uncultured Brevundimonas sp. | reverse complement strand
AAATACTTCAGGCCGGCTTCGGAGGCGTGCAGGCTGTCACGGCGGTAGGCCGCCAGAACGTACAGAGCCAGCGAGCTCATTTCGATGCCGATGTACATCGAGATCAGGTCGCCCGACGACGCCATCATACCCAGACCGATCGACGACAGGGTGATCAGGACCGGATATTCGAACTTGGCGACATTGTTGCGCTTCATCCAGACGTCGCCCAGCACGATGGCCATGGCCGACGACAGGAAGATCACCGCCTTGCCGTAAACCGACAGCGGGTCAGCAACATAGGTACCGCCAAAAGCCTGACCGAGCGGACCGGTGACAGTCAGCGCGGTAGCAGCCAGAAGCAGCAGGACCGACAGGCCCGAAACCAGACGGGTGGACTTCTCGCCGGTGAAAGCACCGATCATGAGAAGGACCAGGCCGCCGACCACGAGGGTGACCTCGGGGGCGGCGATTTGGAGTGCGGAAGACAGATCAGTCATAATGCTCTCACCCGCCGATGGCTGCGCGATAGGCGGTGGTCAGGGCTTCAACCGAAGGCCCCGTGATGTCGAGAATGGCGTTCGGGTACAGACCCAGAGCCAGAGTACCGACGACCAGCGGCACGAAGATAAGCAGTTCGCGCTTGTCGATGTCGGTGATGTTTTCCAGCTTCGGATTGGTGATCGGGCCGTACATGACGTTGCGGAACAGCGTCAGGGCGTACACAGCCGAGAAGATCACGCCCGAGGCGGCGATCAGAGCGGTCCAGGTCGAGACCTGATAAGCGCCGGTCATGGTCAGCACTTCACCGATGAAGCCCGAGGTGCCCGGCAGGCCCACGTTCGCCATGGTGAAGAACAGGAAGATGGCGGCATACCAAGGCATGCGAGCCGTCAGACCGCCGTAGAAGGCGATTTCACGGGTGTGCATGCGGTCGTAGATCACGCCAACGCACAGGAACAGCGCGCCCGAGATCAGACCGTGGCTCAGCATCTGGAACACGGCACCCTGAACACCGGCATCGTTACCGGCGAAGATACCCATGGTCACAAAGCCCATGTGGGCGACCGACGAGTAAGCGATCAGCTTCTTGATGTCGGTCTGACGGAAGGCGACCAGCGAGGTGTAAACCACGGCGATGACCGACAGGGTGAACACCAGCGGGGTGAACATCTCCGAAGCCTGCGGGAACATCGGCAGGTTGAACAGGATGAAGCCGTAGCCACCCAGTTTCAGCATGATGCCGGCCAGCATGACCGAACCGGCGGTCGGTGCCTGAACGTGGGCATCCGGCAGCCAGGTGTGGACCGGCCACATCGGCATCTTCACCGCGAACGAGGCGAAGAAGGCCAGCCACAGCAGCGGCTGAACAGCCGGGTCGAAGGCGTATTGCTTCAGTTCCGGAATGCTGGAGGTGCCGGTTTCAGCACGCATCCACAGCATGGCCAGCAGCATCAGCACCGAGCCCAGCAGGGTATAGAGGAAGAATTTGTACGAGGCGTAGATCCGGTTCGCACCACCCCAGATACCGATGACGAGGAACATCGGGACCAGAGTGCCTTCAAAGAAGAAGTAGAACAGGAACATGTCCAGCGAGGTGAACACGCCGATCGCCATGGTCGACAGCAGCATGAAGCAGACCATGTATTCGACGACGCGGGTCTCGATCGACTTCCAGCTGGCGATAACGCACAGCGGCACGAGGAAGGCCGTCAGCAGGACGAACAGGATCGAAATCCCGTCCACGCCGAGGTGATAGGCCGCACCGGCGAACCACGGAGCGTATTCCACGAACTGATAGGCGGTGTTCGACGGGTCGAACTTGGCCACCAGCAGGATCGACAGGGCAAGACCCACCAGGGACGTGCCCAGTGCGATCCAGCGTGCGGCCGGGGCCGCGGCTTCCTTGCCGCCCTTGTTCAGGAGGCTCGCGACGATGATCGCCGCGGCCCCGAGAAGCGGAAGGAAGGTAACGATGCTCAGAATGTGAGGCACGAGATTAAGCTCCCCACGTGAAGATGGCGAAGGCAAGGAACAGAGCCACGCCGATCAGCATCACGAATGCGTAGAAGTAAACGAAACCGGACTGGAAGCGCGACAGCCAGCCGCCCGACTTGAGCGAGGCCCACGCCGCGCCGTTCGGACCCAGACCATCGATGATCTTCACGTCGCCGATCTTCCAGAAGAAGTCGCCAAGTGCCTTGGCCCCCTTCACGAAGGTGACGTTGTAAAGCTCGTCCCAGAACCACTTGTTGTAGAGGAAGGTGTACAGCGCACCCTTCTTCTCGGCCATCTGCTTGGCAGCGCCTTCCTTGACCACATAGAGCCAGTAGGCAGCGAAGGTACCAATCAGGGTCACGATCAGCGGAGCCCACTTCACCCAGGTCGGGACGTTGTGGCTTTCGTGCAGAACGTGGTTGGCTGCCGACGTGAAGATAGCGCCACGCCAGAACTCACCTTCGTGGTGACCGATGAAGTGCGGTGCGAAGACCATACCGGCGAACACAGCACCCACCGACAGAACCAGCAGCGGCAGCACCATGATCCACGGGCTTTCGTGCGGATGCAGCGGGCCGTGGTGGTGATCGTCGTGCGCGTGGTCGTCAGCAGCGTGATCGTCGTGTGCAACAGCGGCGTGATGGTCGTCGTGGTGGGCAGCGCCCTCCTCTTCCTTCCATTGTGCCTTGTTGTGGAAGGTCATGAACACCAGACGCCACGAGTAGTAGGCGGTCAGCAGAGCCGCCATGATACCGATGGTGAAGGCGAACATGCCGAACACGGCGTGACCCGAAGCGGCCGAAGCGTAGGCGCTCTCGAGGATGGAGTCCTTCGAGTAGAAGCCAGCAAAGCCGCCGATGCCGGGGATACCCAGACCGGTGATGGCGATGGTGCCGATCATCATGGTTGCGTAGGTGATCGGCAGCAGCTTCCACAGGCCGCCCATCTTACGCATGTCCTGCTCGTGGTGCATGCCGTGGATCACCGAACCGGCGCCCAGGAACAGCAGAGCCTTGAAGAAGGCGTGGGTGAACAGGTGGAACATGGCCGACTGGTACGCACCGACGCCAGCAGCGAAGAACATGTAGCCGAGCTGCGAGCAGGTCGAGTACGCGATCACGCGCTTGATGTCGTTCTGCATCATGCCGACGGTGGCGGCGAAGATCGCCGTCACGCCACCAATGATGGTGATGAACTGGGTCGCGACCGGAGCGTTTTCGTACAGCGGCGACAGCAGGCAGACCATATAGACGCCCGCGGTCACCATGGTGGCGGCGTGGATCAGGGCCGACACAGGGGTCGGGCCTTCCATCGCGTCCGGCAGCCAGGTGTGCAGGAAGAACTGGGCCGACTTACCCATGGCGCCGATGAACAGCAGGAAGCCAGCGAGATCCAGAGCCAACCAGTTGTAGCCGAGGAATTCCCAGCCGGTACCAGCCTTGTCAGCGATCAGCGGGAACAGCTTGGCAAACTCGATCGTGCCGAACATCCAGAAGATGGTCATCATGCCGAGCAGGAAGCCGAAGTCACCCACGCGGTTGACTACGAAGGCCTTGATCGATGCAGCCGTTGCCGACGGCTTCTTATACCAGAAGCCGATGAGCAGGTACGAAGCGAGGCCCACGCCTTCCCAGCCGAAGAACATCTGCAGGAAGTCGGCAGCCGTCACCAGCGACAGCATCATAAAGGTGAACAGCGACAGGTAGGCGAAGAAGCGCGGACGGCTGTCGTCCTCCTTCATGTAGCCCCAGCTGTACATGTGGACCAGCGCCGAGACGCTGGTGACCACGATCAGCATGGTCGCCGACATGGCGTCGATGCGGATCGACCAGTTCGACTGGAAATCGCCGACGTGGATGAACGGCAGCAGCTTCACGGTGAAGGCTTCCAGCCCACCCCAGGTCCACTTGCTGAAAACGATCCACGAAATGACGCACGAGAAGAACAGCAGGCCGGTCGTCACTGCCTGAGAGGCAATGTCGCCGATCCGGCGTCCGAAGAAGCCAGCAATCATCGCGCCCAGCAGCGGGGCGAAGACGCCTAGAATGACGAGAGTTTGGATAGACACGGTCCCAATCAGCCCTTCATCACAGAGGCGTCGTCCACGGCGATGTCGCCACGGTTACGGAAGAAGGTCACGAGAATAGCCAGACCGACGGCGGCCTCGGCTGCGGCAACGGTGAGAACAAACATCGCCATCAACTGACCCTCGACATTGCCGAGGTAGCGCGAGAACGCGACAAAGTTGATGTTCACCGCCAGAAGGATCATCTCGATCGACATCAGGATAACGATGATGTTCTTGCGGTTCACGAAGATGCCGAACACGCCGATGGTGAACAGCATCGCAGCAACCGCGAGATAGTGCTGGAGCGAGATGTCCATCACAGAAGCTCCTCGGGTTTCACGCCGACGCCAGTGGCAGCCGACTTGATTTCGACGGCGTCAGCACGACGACGGTTAGCCTGAGCGGCCAGATCCTGACGGCGCACGCCTTCGCGCTTGCGCAGGGTCAGAACGATCGCGCCGATCATGGCGATCAACAGAACAATGCCCGCAGCCTGGAACAGGTAGACATAGTCGGTGTACAGCACGCGACCGATCGTCTCGGTGTTGGTTACGCCCTCGGCCAGCGCTGCCGGCGAGATCGCGTCACGGGCGGCACCGCTCTGGGCGACGCTGATCGACACCATCACCATTTCAGCCAGAAGGATTGCCGCGACGATACCGGCCAGAGGCAGGTAGCGGGCATAGCCTTCACGCAGGCGGACGAAGTCGACGTCCAGCATCATGACGACGAAGAGGAACAGCACCGCGAACGCGCCGACGTAGACCACCACCAACAGCATGGCAATGAACTCGGCACCGAGCAGCACAAACAGACCGGCTGCCGAGAAGAACGTCAGGATCAGCCAGAGGACGGAGTGGACCGGGTTACGCGCGGTCACGACCAAGAGGCCGGAGACCACGGCAACCGTTGCCATAAGATAGAAGGCCAGGCCTTGCAGCATGTGCGGGACGATGCCCCCTTCAAAACCAATGGTTCAGGCAAGATCACCTGAACCCTTCCAGAATTGCGGCCCTGCCCGACTGGGCAGGGTCAGTACGACGGAATTTGACGCCCCGTTTAACGGTACGGCGCGTCGAGTTCCAGATTCTTAGCGATCAAACGCTCCCAACGGTCGCCATTATCCAGAAGGCGTTCCTTGTCGTAGAGCAGTTCTTCACGCGTTTCGGTCGCGAACTCGGAGTTCGGACCTTCAACAATAGCGTCAACCGGGCATGCCTCTTGGCACAGGCCGCAGTAGATGCACTTCACCATGTCGATGTCGTAACGGGTGGTACGACGCGAGCCGTCCGCACGCGGTTCGGCTTCGATGGTGATGGCTTGCGCCGGGCAGATGGCTTCACAGAGCTTGCACGCAATGCAGCGCTCTTCGCCGTTCGGATAGCGGCGCAGGGCATGTTCGCCACGGAAGCGCGGCGATTGCGGGTTGCGCTCGAACGGATAGTTCACCGTCGCTTTCGGCTTCAGCATGTACTTCAGCGACAGGCCGACGGCGCCGAACGCGTCGGTCAGCATCGCGCCTTTGGCCGCCTGAACGATACGGGTCAGCATTACGATCTCACTCCAGCGCACTCGCGTTTATAGCGTGCGCTATCCTTATCCAAAGTCTGGCAGAGCCGCTGTCTTTCAGCGTCCTGCCGTACGATTTCTTCCTGACGGCGCTCCCACTGATAAACCGACACGGGGTCGGCCTCATAGGGCGTGCCGCACGCGGCCAGCGTCACAAGTCCAAGACCCATGATCGCCAACCTGACCATGTCAGTTGCAGTCGTAGCCCGGAACATTCCGGGCTCCGGTCTGACACCGAACGGTTTGCTGCTGGCGCTCCCGTGCCTCGCTGGCCTGACGCGCTTCGCGCTCGGCCGGCGTTTCTACACGTTGTTGCGAATAGTCATAGGGCTCAAAGTGCGAACAGGCACTTGTCCCCAGACCAATGGCAATCAAAGTCGAGAGCGCAAGCAGACGAACCATGGTCCTTAGCCTCCTACGGCGAAGACGCGCCAGGCTGCCACAAACACCACAGCCACCAGCGAGGCCGGCAGGAAGATCTTCCAGCCGAGGCGCATCAGTTGGTCGTAACGGTAACGCGGTACAAACGCTTTCACCAAGGCGATCATGAAGAACCAGAACACCACCTTCACGATGAAGGTCAGCAGATAGATGGTGTAGGCCGCGAATGCCGGCAGGCTGGCCATGAAGTCTTCCGACAGGAAGCCCGGGTTCCAACCGCCGCAGAACAGCAGGGTCATCATGGCGCACATGAAGACGATGTTCGCGTATTCACCGATCATGAACAGCAGATACGGGGTCGAGGAATATTCGACCTGATAACCGGCAACCAGTTCAGACTCTGCTTCAGGAAGGTCGAACGGCGGACGGTTGGTTTCTGCCAGTGCCGAGATGAAAAACACCACGGTCATCGGAATCATCACGATGATCGTCGGCCAGGTCCCTGCCCCGCCGCCGAACACGTGCCAGTTCCAGATGTAACCGGCTTGTTGGGTGACGATCTCGGTCAGGTTCATCGTGCCGGTCAGCAGGATGACGTTGATGATGATCAGGCCCATCGACACTTCATACGACACCATCTGTGCCGCCGAACGTAGCGAGCCGAGGAACGGGTACTTCGAGTTCGAAGCCCAGCCGCCCATGATGATGCCGTAAACACCCAGCGACGAGATCGCCAGAATGTAGAGGATGCCGACGTTCAGGTCCGAAATCACCCAACCCGGAGCGAAAGGAATGACCGCCCAGGCGATGAAGGCCAGAACGAAGGTGATCAGCGGAGCCAGCAGGAACACGACCTTGTCGGAACCGGCGGGAACCACGATCTCCTTCAGAACGAACTTGAAGAAGTCCGCGAAGGATTGCAGCAGGCCGAACGGGCCAACCACGTTCGGGCCCTTACGCAGCTGGACACCAGCCCAGATCTTGCGGTCGGCCAGCAGCAGGAAGGCCAGCGAAATCAGGATGCCAACGACAACCAGAAGGATCCCGCCAACAGTGGCGAGGGTCCAGCCGACCGGCGTTGCCCAGAAGGAAGTTGCTTCAGGCATGTCTTACTCCGCCGCCAGTGCGACCGGCGCGACCCGCTCACGGGACAGTTCGGCCATGGTTTCGCTGGCGCGCGCAATCGGGTTGGTCAGATAAGGATCGGCGATCGGGGTCACGAAGGCGGTATCACCCACATCACCCTTCACACCCAGCGCAGCCACGTCGAACGAAGCCGACGGAGCCAGATAGTCGATGCGACCGAACGACGGCACATCGGCCATCAGCTTGGTACGCAGTTGGTCGAGCGTGTCGTACGGCAGGGTCTGACCGGCGCGTTCCGACAGGGCGCGAATGATGGCCCAGTCTTCCTTGGCCTCGCCCTTCGGGAACACAGCGCGTTCCGACATCTGAACACGGCCTTCCATGTTCACGTACAGGCCCGACTTCTCGGTATAGGCCGCACCCGGCAGGATCACGTCGGCGCTGTGAGCGCCACGGTCACCGTGCGAGCCGAGGTAGACGCGGAAAGCGTCCGAGCCCGAAGCGTTGATTTCGTCAGCTCCCAGCAGGAACAGGACGTCCAGAGCGCCCGGCTTCAGCATGTCGGCAACAGCCAGACCGCCCTCACCCGGCAGGAAGCCCATGTCCAGACCCGCGACGCGCGAAGCGGCGGTGTGCAGGACGTTGAAGCCGTTCCAGCCATCCTTGACCGCGCCGACCTTCTTGGCGATTGCACCCAGAGCGTTCAGCACAGCCGCGCCGTTTTCACCGACCAGAGCGCCCATGCCGACGATGATCGCCGGGCGTTCAGCCTTGGTCAGGAAGTCGGTCGCAGCCTTCGGCAGCTTGCCGACAGTCTTCGAGCCTTCGCCCAGATAGGTATAGCTGTAGGTCAGGTCGACGTTCTGGCCGATGACGCCAACTTCGGTGCCGCCCTTCAGCCATGCCTTGCGGATGCGGGCGTTGAGCAGCGGAGCCTCAACGCGCGGGTTCGCACCCACGAGCAGAATAGCATCAGCGTTTTCAATGCCTTGGATCGAAGAGTTAAACAGGTAACCTTCGCGGGCACCGCCACCGATGGCTGCGCCATCCTGACGACAGTCGGTGTTGGCCGAGCCAAGAGCGCGGAACAGGTCCAGCAGAGCCTTCATCGACTCGGCGTCCTGCAGGTCGCCAGCGATCGCGCCGATGCGCTTGGCCGGAGCGGCCTTCAGCTTGGCAGCGACAGCGTTCAGAGCTTCGTCCCACGATGCGGCGCGCAGCTTGCCGTTCTCACGGATCCACGGACGGTCGAGGCGACGGGCTTGCAGGCCGTCAACGGCGTAGCGCGAACGGTCCGACAGCCACTCTTCGTTGATGCCCTCGTTCACACGCGGCAGAACGCGCATCACTTCCGAGCCACGGTAGTCGGCGCGGATGTTCGAGCCCATGGCGTCCATGACGTCAATGGTTTCGCACTTACGCAGTTCCCACGGACGATAGTGGTACTGCCACGGACGGTGCGTCAGAGCGCCAACCGGGCACAGGTCGTTGACGTTACCCGACAGCTCGCTGTCGATGTTCTTTTCCAGATAGGTGGTGATCTCGGCACTTTCGCCGCGCGAGATCATGCCGATGTCCGGAACGCCAGCCACTTCGGTGATGAAGCGGACGCAACGCGTGCACTGGATGCAGCGCGTCATGAACGTCTTGACCGTCGGGCCCATGTTCTTTTCTTCAACCGCGCGCTTGTTCTCGCTGTAACGCGAGCCGTCGCGGCCGTAGCCCATGGCCTGGTCTTGCAGGTCGCACTCGCCACCCTGGTCGCAGATCGGGCAGTCCAGCGGGTGGTTGATGAGCAGGAACTCCATCACACCTTCGCGGGCCTTCTTGACCATCGGGGTGTCGGTGAAGATTTCCTGACCGTCAGCAGCCGGCAGCGCACACGAAGCCTGCGGCTTCGGCGGTCCAGGCTTCACCTCGACGAGGCACATACGGCAGTTGCCGGCGATGGAAAGGCGTTCGTGGTAGCAGAAGCGCGGGATTTCCTGCCCGGCGCGTTCCGCGACCTGCAGCACGGTCATGCCCTGCTCGAACTCAACCTCGACACCATTTACCTTGGCGATAGGCATTACGATTACTCCGCCGCGATCGTGTGGCCGGCGAAGTTCGCGCGGCTGTTGCGGTAGGTGTTGATGCGGTCTTCGATCTCGTGACGGAAGTGACGGATCAGGCCTTGAACCGGCCATGCGGCAGCGTCACCGAGAGCGCAGATGGTGTGGCCTTCGACCTGACCGGCGACGTCCAGCAGCAGGTCGATTTCCGACGGATCGGCATCGCCCACGGCCATACGTTCCAGCACGCGCCACATCCAGCCGGTGCCTTCACGGCACGGCGTGCATTGGCCGCAGCTCTCGTGCTTGAAGAAGTAGCTGATGCGGGCGATGGCCTTCACGATGTCGGTCGAGTTGTCCATGACGGTGACACCGGCGGTACCCAGCGACGAGCGGTGCTCGCGCATGGAGTCGAAGTCCATCAGGGCCACTTCGGCCTGTTCGCGGGTGATCACCGGGCACGAAGCACCGCCCGGGATGATGGCTTTCAGGTTTTCCCAGCCACCGCGCACGCCGCCGCCGTGATCCTCGATCAGCTGGCGCAGCGGGATGGACATGGCCTCTTCGACCACGCACGGGGTGTTCACATGGCCCGACAGCGACATCAGCTTGGTGCCGGTGTTGTTCGGACGGCCGAAGCTGGCGAACCAGTCCGCGCCACGGCGCAGGATGGTGCCGACCACAGCGATCGATTCCACGTTGTTCACGGTCGTCGGGCAGCCGTACAGACCGGCGCCGGCCGGGAACGGCGGCTTCAGGCGCGGTTGGCCCTTCTTGCCTTCCAGCGATTCCAGCAGAGCGGTTTCTTCACCGCAGATGTAAGCGCCGGCACCGTGGTGGATATAGACGTGGAAGTCCCAGCCATGGACGTTGTTGTCGCCGATCAGCTTGGCCTCATAGGCCTGCTTGACGGCAGCTTCCATGCGCTCGCGTTCGAACACGTATTCGCCGCGCAGATAGATGTAGCAAGCATGGGCCTGCATCGCGAACGAGGCGATCAGCGCGCCTTCGATCAGCAGATGCGGGTCATGACGCATGATCTCGCGGTCTTTACAGGTCGCGGGCTCGGATTCGTCGGCGTTGATGACGAGGTAGTGAGGACGGTCCTTCACTTCCTTCGGCATGAACGACCACTTCAGGCCGGTCGAGAAGCCTGCGCCGCCGCGACCGCGAAGACCCGAGGCCTTAACGTTGTTGATGATCCAGTCGCGGCCAAGGTCCAGCATGTCCTTGGTGGCGTTCCACGCGCCGCGCTTCTTCGCCCCCTCAAGACCCCAATCATGGAAGCCGTAGAGGTTGGTGAAGATCCGATCCTTGTCTTCGAGGATTCCGACCATGGTTCCTTAAAGTCCTTCCGCCATACGGCGTTTGTGGTGGCGGGTGCGTTGGAAGATGGAAGTAATGACCATCACCCATCCTGCGAACAGCATAGCGTACGCAACCGGCACCGCATCTTCAGTCAGACCGAGTTTGCCGTCTCTCGACAGCGTGACGACGAGAGCCGCGACCACGACCAGCACAAAGCCGCCCAGACGCAGTTTCCAGCCCACGCGCTTCAATTCGGCGCGGTAGGCTGCCCTGCCCTCCGGTGTGTCGAGGTCCGGCCTTGCCATCAGGCTTCAGCCTTCGCCGGTTCGGAGTTCGGCAGCTTTTTGATCTTCTTGGCTGCCGAGCCGTCGTACAGCTTCGGATCGAGCAGAACGCGCGCGCCGCATTGCGGAGCCGAGTTGTGACGACCGTTGTACGGACCAGGTTGAGGCGTCTTGCCAGCGGCAAAATCGTCGATGATCTGAGCCATGTTTTCCGGCGTCAGGTCTTCGTAATAGTAGTCGTTGATCTGGGCCAACGGCGCGTTTGAGCATGCGCCCAGGCACTCGACTTCCTGCCAGGAGAAGCGACCGACGGCGGACAGAGTGTCCTTCTGACCGATCTTTTCCTTGCAGACGCGCATCAGATCCTGCGAGCCACGCAGCATGCACTGGGTGGTGCCGCAAACCTGGATCAGGGCAACCTTACCCACCGGCTCCAGCTGGAACATGGTGTAGAAGGTGGCGACTTCCAGAACGCGGATATAGGCCATGCCCAGCAGCTCGGCGATCGCACGGATCGCCGGCTCGGAAACCCAGCCTTCTTGCTTTTGAACCAGCCACAGGATCGGGATCACTGCCGATTGGCGACGGCCCTCGGGATACTTCTTGATCCACCACTGGGCTTTTTCCATCGTTTCCTTCGAGAACTCGAAGAAAACGGGTTGTTCTTTGGCCAGACGACGAACGCTCATCGGTCCACTTCTCCGAACACCATGTCGAGCGATCCCAGGATGGCCGAAACGTCGGCCAGCATGTGGCCGCGGTTCATCCAGTCCATGGCCTGCAGGTGGCGGAAGCCCGGTGCAGACAGCTTGACACGATAAGGTTTGTTGGTGCCATCCGACACCACATAGACGCCGAACTCACCCTTCGGTGCTTCGACGGCCGCGTACACTTCACCTTCCGGCGTCTTGAAGCCTTCGGTGTAGAGTTTGAAGTGGTGGATCAGCGCTTCCATCGAGCGCTTCATCTCGCCACGACGCGGCGGGGTGACTTTGTGGTCTTCGGCCAGAACCGGCTCGCCCGGGCAGTTGCGCAGCTTATGGATGCACTGCTCCATAATGCGGACGGACTGGCGCATTTCTTCGACGCGGCACAGGTAACGGTCCCAGCAGTCGCCGTTCTTACCGACAACGATGTCGAATTCCATGTCCGCGTAGCAGTCGTACGGCATGGCCTTGCGGATATCCCACGGGATGTCCGAGCCACGCAGCATGACGCCCGAGAAGCCCCAGGCCATCGCCTCTTCCTTGGACACGACGCCGATGTCGACGTTGCGTTGCTTGAAGATGCGGTTTTCGGTGACCAGCTTTTCGATGTCGTTCAGGGCTGCAGGGAATTCCTTGCACCACAGGTCGATGTCATCGATCAGGTCAGCCGGCAGGTCCTGATGGACGCCGCCCGGACGGAAATAGTTGGCGTGCAGACGCGCACCGCAGGCGCGCTCATAGAACACCATCAGCTTTTCACGCTCTTCGTGGCCCCACAGCGGCGGGGTCAGAGCGCCCACGTCCATGGCTTGCATAGTCGTGTTCAGCAGGTGGTTCAGGATACGGCCGATTTCCGAGTACAGGACGCGGATCAGCTGGCCACGGTACGGAACCTCGACGCCCAGCAGGCGCTCGATGGCCAGACAGAAGGCGTGCTCCTGGTTCATCGGCGACACGTAGTCGAGACGGTCCAGGTACGGAATGTTCTGCAGGTAGGTGCGCGATTCCATCAGCTTTTCGGTGCCGCGGTGCAGCAGGCCGATGTGCGGATCGACGCGGGTAACCAGCTCGCCGTCCAGCTCCAGCACCAGACGCAGAACGCCGTGGGCCGCCGGGTGTTGCGGGCCGAAGTTGATCGTGAACTTGCGGTCGTCCATCGCACGGGCGTGCGGGGTCAGGCCGTCTTCGTAATCCTCGAACGGATCGACGGTGACACCAAGCGGACGCGCGGGGGTGTTGTGTCCATCAGCCATGGATCAGGCTCCCGCTTTCTCGTCGCCCGGCAGGACTTGGTCCGGATATTCGGCACCTTCCCACGGCGAGAGGAAATCAAAGGTACGATATTCTTGAGCCAGCTTGACCGGCTCATAGACCACACGCTTCTGCTCTTCGTCGTAACGGACTTCGACATAGCCCGTCATCGGGAAGTCTTTGCGCAGCGGGTGACCCTGGAAACCGTAGTCGGTCAGGATGCGGCGCATGTCCGGGTGATCCGAGAAGATCATGCCGTACATGTCAAAGGCTTCACGCTCGAACCAGCCAGCCGACGGATAGACCGAAACGACCGACGGAACCGGCTTAACCTCGTCGGTCTGCACCTTGACACGCAGGCGCGCAGCGCGGGTCAGCGACAGCAGGTGGTAGACAACCTCGAAACGCTCTTCGCGGTCCGGATAGTCGGCACCGCAGACGTCCATCAGTTGCTGGAAGCCGAATTGGTCGCGCAGGCCCTTCATGACCTCCACGATCTTTTCGCGCGGAGCGATCAGAGTCAGCTCGCCATAGGCAACGACGGCCTCGACACCGAGAGCCGCCACCATTTCCGTACCCAGCGGGGTCAGAGCGTTCTCGCGCTCTGCGATGCGTACCAGTTCGCTCATCGTTCGATGCTCCCGGTACGACGGATCTTCTTCTGCAGTTGCAGGATGCCGTACAGCAGGGCTTCCGAGGTCGGCGGGCAGCCCGGGACGTAAACGTCAACCGGAACCACGCGGTCGCAACCACGCACGACGCTGTAGGAATAGTGGTAGTAGCCGCCGCCGTTGGCGCACGAGCCCATCGAGATGACGTAGCGCGGGTCCGGCATCTGGTCATAGACCTTGCGCAGGGCCGGAGCCATCTTGTTGGTCAGGGTACCGGCCACGATCATCAGGTCCGACTGGCGCGGCGAACCACGCGGAGCCGTGCCGAAGCGCTCCAGGTCGAAGCGCGGCATCGACAGCTGGATCATTTCCACGGCGCAGCAGGCCAGACCGAACGACATCCACATCAGCGAGCCAGTACGTGCCCAGGTGATGACGTCGTCCAGCGAGGTCGTCAGGAAGCCCTTGTCACCGAGTTCGGTGTTCACGGCCTCAAAGAATTTGTCGTGGATCTTGGGGTCATACCCCTCGACGGTCGAGCGCGCAGCCGAACCGGCCGGCACCAGCGGTGAAGCCGGTGCGATAACCGACGACGAAGGCGTGATCACTGCCATTCCAGTGCTCCCTTCTTCCATTCGTAGATGAAGCCCACGGTCAGTACGCCGAGGAAGACCATCATCGACCAGAAGGCAAAGACCATCTGTGCGTGCGAGAGATCAAACAGCGAGACCGCCCACGGAAACAGGAAGGCCACTTCGAGGTCGAAGATGATGAAGAGGATCGACACCAGATAGAAACGGACGTCGAACTTCATGCGTGCGTCATCAAAGGCATTGAAGCCGCACTCATAGGCCGACACTTTTTCCGTGTCCGGGTTCTTGGGAGCCAGCACCCATGCTGCAAGCATGAAAGCCGAACCCAGAACGATGGCGATCGCAATGAAAACGACGATCGGTAGGTAATCTAGAAGAAATTCATTCATTCGAGCTGCCTCGCCCGCCGGTGGGAGGGGGCGGATTCGGCGCTTCTTAGACCCAACTTCGCCAGTGTTCAAACCCGAGAAGCCAATAAGGCCACATTGAGAACGGTTCGCAAAAGACCGGCGTTTTCATAGGCCTGCGTTACGCAACGAAAACCGCAGGATTGGTGACGTTTGAAACTCGTTTATGTTCCGATACGCGATTATTTGCGAATTTCGGCTTTCGTCGAAGCACTCTTCTATATGCGGGTGCGTTTCCAATCGCCGCGCGGGTGCCAAGCCTCGGAAATTTTCAGGAAATTTCCAAAAAAGTGCATTTTCTGGATCAGGATCGCTTGACCTGAACGAGGGGCATCAGTAAACGACCCACCTCGCCGCGGCGCACTAGACGCTTCGGCCGGGAAACGCGGGTGTAGCTCAGTTGGTTAGAGTGCCGGCCTGTCACGCCGGAGGTCGCGGGTTCGAGCCCCGTCACTCGCGCCACTCTCCTTCAAAACTTATGACTTGAAGAAGAGTGGCGCATCCGCTGCGTTCACCCACCCTCCTCCATGACATTTCAGTCTCAAACCGCTCAGGCGACCGGTTGGGCCGCCTCGACAGATTCGCGCACGAACTCGGGCCGCTGGCTGAGTTCGCCGTAGAGCATGCTCAAATCCTCGAACACGCGCGGCCATGCGAATTGTTCGACAGTTTTGAGTCGTGCGGCCTTGCCGATGGCTTCGATGTCCCGCTCGAACAAAGCGGTGATCGCCTCGGCATAGGCGCGAGGCTCAGCCTTCCTTGCCAACTGACCGACGGACGAATCAACCGTCTCGGCCACACCGCCCGCGTTGACACCGACGACAGGGCGTCCGCAGGCCATAGCCTCCAGCACGATCAGGCCGAACGGCTCCTTGTCATTGGCATGCACAAAGGCGTCCACGCTGGCGACGATGCGGGCCACGGCACGCGGGTCCTTTTCATAGTCGAGCGAGATCACACGATCTTCGGCGGGCATGCCGGAACCGGCCCCCACCAGAACGAGGTAATAGGGATCACCCAGCCGCTGGACGGCTTCGATCAGGACATCGACATTCTTTTCCTTGGCCGGACGTCCTGCAAAGCACAGCAGGCGCGCCGATGCCGGAAGGCCCAGCCGCTTCAGCAGCCAGTCACGGTCGCGACGCTCCGGCGTGAAGGTGTCGATCTCAACGCCCAGGGGACGAATGACGATATTGCCCACGCCCGCCTCTTCCAGACGGCTGGCGATAAAGCGGCTGGGCGAGACGACGCGGTCAAATTGTGAGAAAAGCTTGGCCCACCGCTTCTCGACCGGCTTCTTGGCCCACTCACCAAAGTGAAGAGCAGCCAAGGCCGCCGGATCCGAATGACAAAAGCCGACGACGGGAGCGCCGACCCGTTGGCCGGCCTCAAGCGCACCCTGCCCTGCCGTATAGGGATCGCCCGCCTCAATGACTGCGGGATCGAGTGCAGAGACCCATGCGCCCCATTTGCGGACAGAGCTGGGCCAGCGATAGCCGTCGCCAAACGGCAGCTTGGGCGAACGAATCTGTACGATGCCGTCACTGCCGACAGAATGATTGGCACCCGGAACCACAAGCGTGTGATCGACCCCGGGCCTGTTGGCGGCCAGCCAAGCCTGTTTCGCCAGAAGATAGCGTTTCACCCCGCCCGAGCGGGGCGCGAAAAGCATGGTCGTATCGACGAATCGCGGTCTTCCCTGCCCCGAGGAAGTTTTTGCCATCCGCTTCAAGGATGAGAGGGTGTTGGTGACCTTTTCATCCAAACTTGGCAGAAGACTTAGTTCAACTTCCTGAATGTCGACGTGGCTCATCATTAACTACCTGTGACGCGAAGCCTTTCAAACGCATAAGACAGACACAGGATGCGCACGGCGGTGATGTGAATTTCGGCCGCCGGTTTTCATCTACCATTCAGATAACGTGACATTATAGTGCGTGTCACCAATGCGTTGTGCACGACCGTAAACAATCTGTATGGCCTTGCATTCGCCTCAAAACTGTGAAACTTGGGGTCATTGAGCGAATGTCCTGCTAGTAGGTCGCTCTGCTATCTGACGAACGATACACATCGAGGGGTTAGTTTCGAATGCGTGCACTTCTGGCCACCGCGGCCGCTAGTGCTCCGCTGGTCGTCGCGTCCGGTGCCTTTGCCGAGACTGTGATCTCCAATGCGCGGACCACGCCCATTCGCACCTCGACGGCTACGGGTACGGCTGCGGACAACATCCGTATGGCCAGCGGCGGTTCTATCGCTGTGGCTAGCGGCACCGCCGTCACCGTCGATTCGTCGCATGGCTTTGACATGGATTCCGGCTCGTCCATCACCCTGGACAAGTCTGCTAGCGGTTCGACCGCTGTTCTGATCAATCCGGGTCTGACCGCGCCGATCACCATCGGTGGCCAAATCCGCGTCAACGACACCATCGAAACCTATACCGACACCGATAAGGACGGCGATCCTGACGGCCCGCTGGCCGAAGGTGAAAACCGCTACGGTCTTCGATTCGCGGGTCCGGGTACCTCGACCGGAAACGTCCTGATCGAAAGCAGCGGCAGCATTGCCGTCGAAGGCAATAATTCGCGCGCCATCTCGGTCGAGAGTGACCGTGTCGGCTCCTTCACCAGCTATGGCCAGATTTCTGTCACCGGCACCAATTCGACCGCTGTGCATCTGGGCGGCTCGACCACGGGTGACGTGAACCTGCTGGGCGGTATCCGCGCCACGGGCGAAGGCGCTCAGGGCGTCGACGTCCAAGGCGATATCGACGGCCAGCTGAAGGTGCACAGCGCCATCACCGCCACCGGCTTCCGCTACACCACCCGTCCGGCCAACCGTCCGGAAAAGGGTGCCATCGACGGTGCCTACTATTATGAAAACCTCGACGCCGACGATCTTCTGATCGGCGGTCCGGCCCTCAACATCGGCGCGGACCTGACCCGTGGTCTGGTTCTCGACACCGGCCTTTCCTATGGCTCGGGCGGCATTGACGCCGATGATGACGGTGACGGTATCAAGAACGGCGACGAGGATGATGACGGCGACGGCATCAAGAACCGCGACGACCCCGACCGCGACGGCGACGGCCTGACCGACTCGCTGGAAACCCGCGCCTCTGTGACCTCGTTCGGCAGCGCACCGGCCATCTCGATCGGTTCGGCTACCCGTACGGTTGAACTGGGTGCGGCCGGTACCGGCGAAAACGCCTATGGCTTTAACAACCGTGGCGCGGTTACCGCCGCTGGCGTCTTCGATAACATCGACGCGACGGCCCTGCGCATTGGTGGCAACTCTTCGCAAGCCGTGACTATCGCTGGCGGCGTCCGCAACTCGGGCGAAATCGTCGCTACCGCCCTACATGGCAATGCGACCGCTGTTCAGGTCGGTACCGATGCGACCGTGCCGTCCATCAACAACTCCGGCACTATCCGCGCTATCGGCACCAGCAATGTGGCCCGCGATATGACCGCAATCGACATTGCGGCTGGCGGCAATGTCACCGACATCACCAACTCGGGTTTGATCTCGGCGGATGCGACGGGCGGCAAGGCCAATGCCACCGCCATCAATGACGCCTCGGGCAATCTGCGCACCATCACCAACCAAGGCACAATCAACGCCTCGGTCGTACTGGCTGACGCCAACGACACGCTGACGGGCCGTGCAACCGCCATCAATCTGGCAAACAACACCGCGGGCGTGACCCTGATTCAGGACGGCATCGTGGGTGGCGTTGTCGACGGCGTGACCGACAGCGATGGCGACGGCGTGCCCGACGTCCGCGAGCCGGTGCTGAACGGCAATGTGGTTTTGGGCAGCGGTGCAGACGTTGTCGATATCCGCAACGGTACCGTCACGGGCGACATCAACTTCGGCTCCGGTGCCGACAGCCTCAAGATTTCGGGCGGTGCAGTGGTTCGCGGCGCAATCACGACCGCGGACGGCAATCTGGGCATCGATATCACCAAGGGCACTCTGGACGCCCGCCAGACCGGCACCACCAACCTCACCTCGCTGAATGTCGGCGCTGACGGCACGCTGATCGTGACGCTGGATCCGGCCACCTCGACCACGGGCGGTTTCAAGGTCAACGGCAACGCCAACTTTGCCGACGGCGCGGGTGTGGGCGTGCGCTTCAACACCCTGATCGACGGCACCGAGCGCTTTACCCTCATCGATGCGAACAACCTGACCGTCGGCAATCTCGACGATCTGGCGCTGGCCGAAAACTCGCCCTACGCCTATGTCGTGGGTCTGGACGCCGATCTGGCTAACAACAAACTCTATGTCGACGCCCGCCGCCGCACGGCTGAAGAAGCCGGCATGATCGCGGTTGAAGCCGACGCTTATGACGTTCTCTATGCTGGCCTTGCCGAAAATGACGCCATTCGTGGTGCTCTGCTCGGCCAGACGACGCGAGAAGGCTTCTTCAACATCTACGAGCAACTGCTGCCGGACCACTCGGGCGGCCCGCTGATGTCGCTGGCATCGGGTGTTGATGCGGTAACCCGCGCCCTCACCGGCCGTAATGCCTCGGCAGCTCTGGGTGAAACCAGTGCCTGGGTGCAGGAAATCAACTTCTACGCCGACAAGGACAAGACCGACACCTACGGCTTCCGTTCGGAAGGCTTCGGTGTGGCCGGTGGCGTGGAACGCGGCACCAAGGCTGGCGCTCTGGGCGTCTCGGTGGCCTTCACCTCCTCCGATCTGGAAGAGCCGGAAGCCGCCGCCGAAGAAGTCCTGTCGGCGAACCTGCTGGAACTGGGCGTCTACTGGCGTGCCCAAGGTCAGGCATGGACCACCTGGGCCCGTGCTGCTGCCGGTTACGCATGGATGGATGCAACCCGTCGTCTGGTCACCGATGGCGTGAACCTGAAGAACGAATCCAGCTGGAACGGCATCACGCTGGCCGCTGCGGGTGGTGCCTCTTATGAGAAGCACTTCGGTCGCCTGAACGTCCGTCCGGAAATCTACGCCGAGTATTTCTCGCTCAGCGAAGACAGCCGTTCGGAAAAGGGTGGCGGTGACGGCTTTGATCTGGATATCGAGGAACGCGACGGCCACCTGTTCTCGGGCGTTGCGGCTGTGAACATCGGCTACGGCTTCGGCAAGGACGGCTGGATCCGTCCGGAAGTGCGCGTCGGTTATCGTCACAACTTCTCGGTCGACAGCGGCGAGACCATTGCCCGCTTCGCTTCGGGTGGCGATTCCTTCCGCCTGAAGGGCCTCGGCATCGAGGGCGGCGGCCCGATCCTCGGCTTCCGACTGAATGTCGGCAACGAACTGGGCATGCTGTCCATCACCGGCGATGCAGAGCTGCTGGAAGACTACGTCCGCTACACCCTGCTGCTGCGGGCCAGCTTCAAGTTCTGATTTGAAGCCTGAAATTGAAAACGGCCGCCGGACATTCCGGCGGCCGTTTTTGTTTGTGCCAACACCTCAACGTTCCGAGCAGTCGTCGCCTGTGCGTTTGCGGTAATCGGGGCCTTCCTGCGGTTCCATGCGCGTGCCGGTCCAACGGAACATCTGCGAGGCACAGACGTCGCCCCTGGGCTGCCACGTCGCCGTCAGGTGATCCCAGCCCCAGGTATGCTCCAACTGGAGGTAGGGATAATCTTCGCCGCCCAGCTCCAGCCAATAGAGCTGGCCGGTCTCCTTGTTGCCGACCACCCCGTGGGTGCAACCGGTGCCGCATCCCCAGCGGATCACCACAAATATGCCCGCCAGATTCGGCTTTTCCTTCCACCCTTCCCGGATGCGAGTCCGATATTCACGGAATCCCCCCACCAGATTCGGCTGCGTATCGAAGTCTCTCGGCAGGGTTTCCCGCACATTCGAGGGCGCAATCGGCTCAGCCCTAGGCTCAGTAGACCCAGGAACGGGCGATTCCTGCATCTCTATTGGCGGAATCACAGGCTCTGGAACAACCGGATTGGCTGCATCACGCGTCACGGTTTGCGGACGGCCCTGCTGCACAAAGACCAGCGCACCGATTCCTGCGGTAGCCAACACGGCCAGAGACGCCACCAGCACAGCTTTCGATCCTGATTTGCGGGGTTTGGCCGCCGACGAATCCAGCGCAGCCTTCTCGCGCTCGAATTCGGCGTCTGTCAGCGAGCCTTCTTTGTGAAGACGGCTCAGTCGTTCCAGCTGATCGATCCGATCGTTCATGCCCCCTCCTCGCGATGTGATTCCAGGCGATTCAATCGCCCCGCGATCAGTTCGTTCCGAGTGGGACGGACTTAGAAGTTTGTATCTAGCCGGAAAATCAAAAAGGCCGCCCTAGCGGGCGGCCTTTTGAAGCATCGAGATGGCTGGGGAACTAGGACTCGAACCTAGAATGACGGTACCAAAAACCGTAGTGTTACCATTACACCATTCCCCACCGATCCGGTGAAGCGCTGGAGAGCAATGCGCCCCGGCGATGTGTGGTAGATACCCCCACGCTTTTTCGGACGCAACACCTTTCTTGCTGAAATTGCAGAAATTTTCATCGAGCAATGTGTTTTTTCGAAAGTGCCATTTTTGGTCTTGCAGGCCGAAAAGAGGGTAGCTATACACCCACTCCTCGGCGGCGGGCAGCGCCCCACCGCTTCGAGAACAAGTCGGAGTGTGGCTCAGTCTGGTAGAGCACCGCGTTCGGGACGCGGGGGTCGCAGGTTCGAATCCTGCCACTCCGACCATCTTCTTCCCTAAATCGTTATCTGCTTCACGCACTTATCGGGATGGCGAAGCTGTGCGTTGTGTTTCATGCTGCCGCACATGAGCAACACTGCCCTCACCGCCCCCGTCGATGTCGTCGAGTTCTGGAAATCGGCCGGACCCGAAAAGTGGTTCGCAAAGAGCGATTCCTTCGATGCCTATTTCAAGGCCCGCTTTCTGGACGCCCACTACGCCGCCGCGCGGCGCGAGTTGGACGACTGGATGAACACGGCTGACGGCGCGCTGGCTCTCATCATCCTGCTGGATCAGCTGCCGCGAAACACCTTCCGCGGCACGGCGCACATGTTTGCAACCGATCCGCTGGCGCTCGTACTCGCCTATCAGGCTATCGAGAAGGGTCTCCACCATCAGGTCGAAGCCGAACTCGCCCCCTTCATCCTGATGCCGCTGATGCATTCGGAATCAATCGAGGATCAGGAGAAGCTCATCAGCCTGCTGGATCCGGTGAAGCAGGCCAACACCCTTCACCATGCCATCGTGCACAGGGACATCATCGCCAAGTTTGGTCGCTTTCCCCATCGAAACCAATGTCTTGGCCGTATCACTACGCCCGAGGAGCAGGCTTTTCTGGATGATGGCGGCTTCTCCGGCTGAGCCTCACCGACAGCGGAAATGATTCATTCATATGGTTACGCTTAGAGACGTCCCATTACGTCTGGGGGAACCTTATGAAAAAATCGCTTTTGACGGCGGGCCTGCTGTCGTTCACCGCATTGGCATCCGCTGCGCACGCGACCCAGCGTGATGAAGGGCTGGCGATTCCACGATGCAGCCAGAACATAGGCACCGTCGTCATCGTCGAAGCCCAGAAAGACATGTTCGGGGCCATGGACATGGCTCCGCCCGCTGCTCTGCTTCGCCATCTTGTCCGTGAATCGGGCTGCTTCACCCTGATCCAGCGCGCACCGGGTGGTGCCGCCCCCGTTGCGCCGCGCATGCCCGAGTTCGCTCTGGCCGCGAACCTGACCAACGAGATCAAGCTGGGTGACGGCCGTACGGGCGTGCTGGGCGTCGTGGGCCGCAACCGCGCCACCCGCTATGTCGCCAACGCTGCGCTGGAGAGCGCGACCGGCGGCATGATGAATATGAACCGCCTCGAGGAAGGCATTGATATGGCCCACGACGGTCGTCTCGATGCCGCCATCGAAGCCGCAGCCGAGGCTGGTGTCATGATCACCGGCGCCGTTGTTGCCGGTGCCGGTGCCGTTCTGGAAGAAACCGCCAACTCGGCTGATTCCTACAATCGCGCTTATGCCGCTTCGGGTTACAGCGACCCGCGCCAGAATATGGAAATGGCCGCCGCCACCGGCACCACCCGCGTTGCGGGCCGCACCCTGTCCTCGGCGGGGCGCGCCATGATGGAAGGCCCCGATCCGGAGGCGCGCCGCATGATGGACGAAGGCATGGCCCGTTTTGGTGTTTCCCAACCGTCCACGGGCGATATGCTGAACCAGATGCCGGGCGCACGCCTGCTGGGCTTCGGAGGTCGTAAGTCGGACGAGGACATCCTGCGCGACGCCATGGAAGACCTGAAAAAGGATCTGGGCCGCGGCAAGACCGACGCCATGGTCGAAATGTCGCTGGTCAGTCTGCCGCTGGGCGAAGTGGTTGGCGAAATGAGCGACACGGCCAACCGCGACGAAGTCCGTCGCCGTCGCATCTCCAACAATAATTTCAACGGTCGCGTGGGCCGAGGCTGGGAAGACAGCGACGAAGGCAAGGCCATCGCTCTGGCCATCACCAATTCCTACACCGAACTGGTGACCCAACTCGGCGGCATGGGCTCAACCACGCCTGAGATCACCGTGGCCACACGCGAGGCTGTTCGCAAGGCCGAGGAAGACCGCATCCGTCGCGCAGAAGCCGAGGCCGCCCGCAACCGCCGCCCCGAGCCGCGCACCGCCTCGCGTCCTGAGCCGAGCCGCCGCGTCGCCGCCAAGTCCAACCAACCGGCACAGGCCGAAGTGATCCGTAATGCGATCCTGCGCGATGCCCCCGCTGGACGCGTGGTCACCCAGCTAACCGCTGGCGCGACCGTGTATCCGACCGGTGAGGTGGACGATATCTGGCGCGAGGTTGAA
>NZ_CAMZFB010000045.1 GCF_947305955.1 uncultured Brevundimonas sp. | reverse complement strand
GAGCAGCCGTTGTAGCGGATCTCGTTGTCGGCCTCGCGGTTGAAGTAGGTCACGGCGACGGTCGCCTTATCCAGCAGCTTTTGCTGGACGCTGACTTCCCAAGCGTCGAACTCTTCAGGCTGCAGGGTCAGGTTGCCGTATTCGCTGTACAGTTCGTACAGACCAGGTGCTCGGAAGCCTTGGCCCCAGCTGGCGCGAAGGACGGTATCGCCCTCATTGAGGGTCCAAGCCGCAGCGACTTGGCCAAGGACATCGTCACCGTATTGGGCGTGGTCATCATAGCGGATACCCGCCGTCAGGTTCAGCGAAGGCAGGGCAGCCCACTGGAACTGGACATAGGCGCTGTCGAGGTCGGCGCGGCCGGTGCCAAAGGCAGGCTTGGTCGCGCTGTCGTAGGGCGAGCGGGTGCGCATTTCAGCACGCTCGGTCTCGACACCGAAGGTGGCATTCAGGTCCGAGCTAAAGGCAAAAGTACCTTGGTATTCCCAGCGCGTGTTCTCGCCCTTGGCTTCGAAGGTCGAAGTCTCGATGGCGCGGTCAGGGTTTGTGTTGTTGCGCTGCGTGTCAGTGTAGGCATAGCCGATGCGGTTACGCAGGCGACCGTCCAGCAAATCGAAGTTCAGCCCCGCATAGGTGACCAGTTCTTCCGTGTTACCGAACTCACGGCTGTCGCCGTTGTAGGCGTCGAAGTCATTGGTTCCGTCGGAATAGACCGCACGAAGGTCGAGCGAGGCGTGGTCGGTCAGCGTTAGGTTCAGACGGCCAGAGACGCTGTTATTCTCGTAACCGTCATCCTCGGTGCCCGTGGCATAGGAAGAGAAACCGTCAGTTTGGTAACGGTTCGCTGCCAGACGCCAGCTAAGGCGGTCATTCGCACCCCCGATTCCGCCACGGAAATACTGGGTTCCGCGCGAGCCAGCTTCTGCACTCACGTTGCCTTGGAAAGCCTCAGTCGGCTCTGCGGTGATGATGTTCACCACGCCGCCGATGGCTTGGCTGCCCCACAGGGTCGACTGGGCACCGCGCAGGACCTCGATGCGGCCAGCGTCGCCAACCAGAAGGTTGCTGAAGTTGGCACCGCCCTGGGTGGAGGAGGGGTCGTTCATCTTCACGCCGTCGATCAGAACGACAGTGTGGTGACCCTCAGCGCCGCGGATGTTGACGGTCGTAGACGTGCCGACGCCGCCGTTGCGAGTGAAGCTGACGCCCGGAGTGCGGGCCAACATGTCCGGAACAGCCGTCGCTTGTGCGGATTCCAGAGCAGCCTTGGCCAGTACCGTGACCGAGGCACCTACCTTGTCGATCGACTGGGCAGAGCGGTTGGCCGTGACGATGACGTCAGCAACGGTTGTCGCGACGGTAGCAGCATTCGGCGCAGCAACCTGCTGGTCGAGTTCTGCCGCAAGTGCTGGCGAAGAGAGAAGAACGGCAAGGCCTGCAGCCGGGAAAAGAAGCCTGTTCAATGTGACATCCCCACATGGATGCGCACAGCGAGACAGACCACGCCTGTGTTTCAAGACACGCGCAATCGCCCGCTGAACGCGGTTGAAAACGATGTCGTCACACGAGTTACCTCGACCACTTGGCTCTTCCCGGCCGCGTGGAGAACGACGGCGGCAGGTAGGTCTCCTGGCTTGCGGATCAACGCCGGTGCACGTCGCCTTCCCAGGGACATCTGGCCGTAGCCAAGTCAGTCTCCAGTGGCATATGACGTGCGGGCTAGCCGCTCACAGTTGCGGGAACAGCCGGAGCTTGAAACTCCGTTCCCTTTTAATCCCCGTTAAGGGGAACCTGACGCAGTTCGGGCAGTAGGACTGTCCACGGCTCAGGTCAACCGGAGATTTTTGATGGGGTACACTCTGGTGCTTGGCGGCGCGCGCTCGGGAAAAAGCCGGTACGCCCAACATGCCGCCGAGGCTGCAGCGGCAGCAGCCGGCACCAAACCCATCGCCATTGTGACGGCTCAGATCTACGACGACGAGATGGCTGAGCGGGTCGCCAAACATCGCGAAGAGCGCGGCGATGAATGGGCAACGATCGAGGCACCACTTGATCTACCTCAGGCCATCGAGAACTTGGGGGAGGGCGATGTAGCGGTCATTGACTGCATAACTCTCTGGCTAACCAACGTGATGCTAGCCGAGAAGAACATTGCTCAGCAGACGCGCGAACTGCTCGTCGCCCTGACGAACACACAGGCGAAAATCTGGGTGGTCAGCAATGAGGTCGGCTGGGGGATCGTGCCCGATAATGCGCTGGCCAGACGGTTTCGCGACGAAGCCGGTCGCTTGAACCAAGTCTTGGCAGAGTGCGCAGCACAGTCGGTGCTGATCGTGGCAGGGATGAAGCTGGACCTCTTCCGCCCATAGGGATCAATCGACGGTGACCATGCCTTCTGGCGGAATACGCACGAGGAAATGCCCCTTCACGCCTTCCGGCCAGTCTTTGTACGGGATGATGCCCTCAGAGCTTTGATCAGAGTGTCGAGCAAACTCCACCAAGGCTTGCGCCGATTCAGGGGGTGGGCTCGAAGTTGGCGAGGACGTAGCCAACCTTACCAAGCGCTCTCAAATGGACCGTGCAGTGCTGGGAGCAAGCGAACAGACAGGCCATGGGTTCGACGCTGACCGAAGCCGTTGTAAGCGCAGCCAGCTGCATCCATTACATGACGGAAAAGAGCGGTTTCACCACCTTTAGCCGTTGCTGCGCGCGTTGGGATGGCTGCGCAGCGGCTAAGTGCGTCAGGATATAGGCAACAGAATCCAACATGTTTATTCTTCGCATAATATTCCTTAGGCGATCATTGGCTTAGCGTTACGGAGTTTGTCCTTTATGCCTGCTGACCCTTTGAAAACTTGACGTAAACCAACGTTACGCGATTATCGCGATACCAGATAGCAGGCAGAGCTACATGAAGCGGAAAATCGTCGGCGCAGCAACTTTGGGATTGGCGCAGTTGTGGACCGCGTCGGTTTCCGCACAGACCCAAGCGGACCTTCCGTCAGTGGTTCGTGTCAGCCTTATCGGCCAAGACGAATACGGCGACTTTTACCTCTTCGGCGTTGGTAGCGGCTTTGTGGCTGCTGATGGCAAGGTCGTTACGAACAACCACGTCGTGGCCAGCGCCCAGAAACACAACCTCGTCATAGCAATCACTCCGCACGAAGGATTTGGCCGGCCCGTGCCAGGCCGTATCGTCAGAACGGATCCGGTGGCTGATCTGGCACTCATTTCGGCGCCCGATCTGGTGTCGCCAGCAGCACGTATCGCAGCGCCACCGGCACACACCGAAACCGTCCATGCGGTCGGTTATCCGGCACTGGTATGTGACGTGCTGGCCTGTTCGGCAGATGAGCGTATTGCGCCGACTGTGCCAGACTTTTCCACAGGCCCGATTTCGCGTTTCGCTGACAGAACGCCCCAAGGCGGAAATGTAAAAACGATTTTTCACCGCGCCGCGATCAGCGGTGGCAATAGCGGCGGGCCGATCGTTGACCAATGCGGCCGTGTCGTTGGCGTCAATACATGGGTATCGGCTGCGTTTGTCGATCAGAACGGCGAGATACAGGCACCTCCTGCCTTATCGGTTGCGACGCACAGTGATGAATTAAAAAGCTTTTTGAGTCGTTCAGGCGTGCTCTTCATTGAGGACGCCAATCCCTGCCGTTCAGCAGCTCAAATCAATGCCGAACTGAATGAAAAGCTGGAGAAAATGGAAGCCGCCCTCGCGGCAGAGGCTGAAACTCGCCGTCTTGAGGAAGAGCGCCTTTCTCGCGAACGCGTTGCAGAGACGCAACGTATCATCATGATGGCTGTTGGCGGCGTTGTTGCGCTGCTGGCTTTGTTCGGTGTCATCCTCTGGGCAGTTCTGCGCGGCGGCAAACGCCCTGCCCAGTCCAGCAACCATAGGGTCGCTGCGCCGACTGATGTAGAAGGGACGTATGGCCCGTACATCGCCCCCCTCGCCTCGCAACCGGCTTCTGCGTCCAAGAAGTTTCCAGGCACCCTTGTAGGTTCGTTGGCGGTTGCTGCTTGCGTCCTGATCGGGGCCATCTGGTTCATGATGCAGGACAGCAAAGGGGCCGCAGCGATAGAGGCGGGCTCGCCTGCGCCAACGGATGGAATGCCCCCAGTCGTTAATCTGCGGTGCGAAATCGACCAGGACGCAAGCTATGGTCTCGATCGTACCAGTGGCGGTACACAGCTGACGTTCGATCGACAGAATGCTTGTGTGAATGGCCGTACCCGGTACGCGCCCGAAGGCACTGGATATGAGCGAATGATCGTGTCGTCGAACTCGCGGCACCTGATCATCAACCGCTTCAGCAGCGATCTGGGCACGTTTATCCAAGACAGCTATGTGGTGACCGGAAAGGTGTGGACGGACGCCGACAATGCGGCGAAAGCCAACATCCAGGGGTGCCCCAGTGACCCGGCGCGCGCACAGGCGCAGATCGGCCAGTTCAATGACATGCGCACACGTTTTGACGGCGGATTGCCATCAACACCGGCGAAACGCGTGCAATGGCGCTGTACGCCACAGTAGTTAACTTTTAGGAGGAAGTGGTGGGCGGCGAGGGATTCGAACCCCCGACCCTCTCGGTGTAAACGAGATGCTCTGACCAGCTGAGCTAGCCGCCCGTTCCGCTCGGCTGTGGCCGTTGCGGAGCGCTTCTTTGCCCTTGATCGCTTATCCGTTCAAGAGGCTTTTTAATCCTTCCCCAGCTCTAAATCGCGCGGTGCGCGAGGCCGGACGGTCCACCTCCTCGCCAGTACGGGGATTTCGGGCTTTTCCGGCGGCGCGATCGGCGGGAGAAAAACTTCCGAAACCCACGATACGGACGTCCCTTCCCTCTTTCAGGGTCTGTCCAACGTGGTCTGTAAAGGCTTCCAGAGCCAGTTTTGCCTGATCACGGGTGATTCCCGCATGCTGGGCCATACGCCCGATGATCTCGCTCTTGCTCATCCTGTGGCCCCCTCTCCCCGTATGAGTCTGTCATTTGTCGCAACAAAAATGCGGCCCGGAGAACCGGACCGCATTCTGTAGGCGATGGGTAGTTAGTGGCTGATCGAAGCCGAGCCGCCAGCAGCAGCCGGAGCCGTTGCGGGCGTCAGAGGCTCCGCCTCTTCGTCCCATTCCACCGGCGTCGGCGTGCCCGTCAGGGCCCACTTCAGCGCCTCGTCGGCAGTGGAGATCGGAACGATCTCGAGTGCGGCCTTGACGTTTTCCGGCACATCCTCGAGGTCCTTCTCGTTCTCCTGCGGGATCAGCACGGTTTTCACGCCCGAACGTAACGCAGCCAGCAGTTTTTCCTTCAGCCCGCCGATGGCCGTCACGCGACCGCGCAGTGTGATCTCGCCGGTCATGGCGATATCCTTGCGGATCGGGATGCCGGTCAGGACCGACACCATGGCCACGGTCATGGCGACACCGGCGGACGGACCGTCCTTAGGCGTCGCGCCATCCGGCACGTGGACGTGAATGTCGGTCTTTTCAAAGACCGGCGGCTTCACGCCGATGCTAAGGGCGCGGCTGCGGACATAGGATGCCGCCGCCGAGATCGACTCCTTCATCACGTCCTTGAGGTTGCCGGTCACGGTCATACGGCCGCGGCCCGGCATCTTCAGGGCTTCGATGGTCAGGATGTCGCCGCCAAACTCGGTCCATGCCAGACCGGTGACGATGCCGACCTGATCTTCCGGATCGGTCTCGCCATAGCGGAACTTCTTCACGCCCGCGTATTCGGCCAGCTTGGCTTCGTCGACCGTGATGGTCTTGACGCCGGTCTTGGCCATTTCGCGCACGGCCTTACGGGCCAGTCCGCCCAGAGCGCGTTCCAGAGAACGTACGCCGGCTTCACGCGTGTAATAGCGGATGAGGTCGCGGATGGTCTGTTCGGGGACGATCAGCTCGCCATCCTTCAGGCCATGGTCCTTCATCTGCTTGGGCAGGACGTGACGCTTGGCGATTTCGACCTTTTCGTCCTCGGTATAGCCCGAGACACGGATGATCTCCATGCGGTCCAGCAGAGGCTGCGGCATGTTCAGGCTGTTCGCCGTGGTGACGAACATGACCTGCGACAGATCGTAATCGACTTCCAGATAGTGGTCGCCGAAGGTCGAGTTCTGGGCCGGATCAAGCACTTCCAGCAGGGCCGACGACGGATCGCCGCGCCAGTCGGCACCCAGCTTGTCGATCTCGTCCAGCAGAACGAAGGCGTTGGTCGTTTTGGCCTTCTTCATCGACTGGATGATCTTGCCCGGCATGGAGCCGATGTAGGTACGGCGGTGACCGCGGATTTCGGCCTCGTCGCGCACGCCGCCCAGCGACATGCGGACGTATTCACGACCGGTCGCCTTGGCGATGGATTGCGCTAGCGAGGTTTTACCCACGCCCGGAGGGCCGACGAGGCACAGGATCGGGCCTTTGAGCGAGCCGGTACGGGCCTGAACGGCCAGATACTCGATGATGCGCTCTTTGACCTTTTCCAGACCGTAGTGGTCGGCTTCGAGGATGTCCTCGGCCTTGCTCAGGTCGATCGGCTTGGTCTTGGCCTTGCCCCACGGGATCGACAGCAGCCAATCCAGATAGTTGCGGACGACGGTCGATTCCGCCGACATCGGGCTCATGTTGCGGAGCTTCTTCAGCTCGGCCTCGGCCTTGATGCGGGCTTCCTTGGACAGGCGCGTCTTGGCGATGCGCTTTTCCAGTTCCAGCAGCTCGTCACGGGCATCGTCGGTCTCGCCCAGCTCGCGCTGGATCGCCTTCATCTGCTCGTTCAGATAATACTCGCGCTGGGTCTTCTCCATCTGGCGCTTCACGCGCGAGCGGATCTTCTTCTCGACCTGCAGGACCGAGATTTCACCCTCCATCAGGCCATAGACCTTCTCGAGGCGTGCGGGCACGCTGACAGTCTCCAGCAGGGACTGTTTCTCGGCGATCTTGACGGCCAGATGTGCGGCGACGCTGTCGGCCAGCTTCGACGGGTCGGCGATCTGCGGGATGGAGCTGAGGGCCTCGGGCGGGACCTTCTTGTTCAGCTTCACATAGTTTTCGAACTGCTCGATGACGGCGCGCAGCAGGGCTTCGGACTGCGAAGCGTCACCCAGATCGTCCTCGATCTCGACGGCTTCGGCTTCGTAGTAGTCCTCGCGGTCGGTGAACTTCACCAGACGCGCGCGCGCCTTGCCCTCGACCAGCACCTTCACGGTGCCGTCAGGCAGCTTCAGCAGTTGCAGGACGGTCGCCAGAACGCCCGTCGGATAGATGGCGTCCGTTGCCGGATCGTCGTCGGTCGAGTTCTTTTGGGTGGCCAGCAGGATCTGCTTTTCACCCTTCATGATCTCGTCGAGGGCTCGCACGGATTTCTCACGGCCGACAAACAGCGGCACGACCATGTGCGGAAAGACAACGATGTCTCTCAACGGCAGGACTGGGAGGATTTTGCTCTCGGTCATGGTGCTTACTTTCAAGGGCCTTTGTGAATCTCCGGCCCGCCGTGGACGATCAACAGAGGCCACCTGCCCCGGTTCACCGACTCGGCCCGCATTAGCGGCGTTTCGAAATGACTATGTGGGAGGCCGTTGTAACGGTTCAAGCTTAACCGGAGATTGGCCCACAGAAGTCGTCGGAGAAGTGTGGCGAATGTGCCATAAAGAAACAGGGCGGCCTCTGGTTAGAGACCGCCCTGCCCTGTCACTTTACCTGACGGATCAGGCGGCCGGATCGGCCTTTTTCTTTTTGCTCTCGGCATAGATCAGGAGCGGCTGTGCGCGGCCCTCGATCACCTCTGCGTTGACGACCACTTCTTCGACGCCTTCATAGGTCGGCAGGTCGAACATGGTCTCCAGCAGGACGCCTTCGAGGATCGAACGCAGACCACGCGCACCCGTCTTGCGGGTGATGGCCTTCTTGGCGACTGCCGACAGGGCGTCGTCGGTGAAGGTCAGGTTCACGTTCTCCATGTCGAACAGGCGCTTGTACTGCTTGACCAGAGCGTTCTTCGGCTCGGTCAGGATCTTGATCAGCGCCTCTTCGTCGAGGTCTTCCAGCGTAGCCAGAACCGGCAGACGACCGATGAATTCCGGGATCAGGCCGAAACGCATCAGGTCGTCCGGCTCGACTTCCTTCAGGATTTCGCCGGTACGACGCTCGTCAACTTCCTTGACCTTGGCACCGAAGCCGATCGAGACGGCATCGCCACGGGCCGAGATCACCTTTTCAAGGCCAGCGAACGCGCCGCCGACGATGAACAGGATGTTGGCGGTGTCGACTTGCAGGAACTCCTGCTGCGGATGCTTGCGGCCACCTTGCGGAGGAACCGAAGCGACCGTGCCTTCCATGATCTTCAGCAGGGCCTGCTGAACGCCCTCGCCCGACACATCGCGGGTGATAGAGGGGTTGTCGGACTTGCGGCTGATCTTGTCGATTTCGTCGATGTAGACGATGCCGCGCTGGGCACGCTCGACGTTGTAGTCCGACGCCTGAAGCAGCTTCAGGATGATGTTTTCGACGTCCTCACCGACATAACCGGCTTCGGTCAGGGTGGTGGCGTCGGCCATGGTGAACGGCACATCGATGATGCGTGCGAGCGTCTGGGCCAGCAGGGTCTTACCCGAGCCGGTCGGACCGATCAGCATGATGTTCGACTTGGCCAGCTCGACGTCGTTGTTCTTCGCCGCGTGGTTCAGGCGCTTGTAGTGGTTGTGTACGGCAACCGACAGCACCTTCTTGGCGTGCGACTGGCCGATCACATAGTCGTCCAGGACGTCACGGATTTCCTTCGGGGTCGGGACCCCGTCCTTCGACGTCTTGAGCGTGATCTTCTGCTCTTCACGGATGATGTCCATGCACAGCTCGACGCATTCATCGCAGATGAACACGGTCGGGCCCGCAATCAGTTTGCGGACCTCATGCTGGCTCTTTCCGCAGAAGGAGCAGTAGAGCGTGCTTTTGGCGTCAGTGCCGGCGGCTTTGGTCATAGACCCATCTCACTCTCCGCCATCTCCACCGGGATTGGTGAAAAAGGCGACAACCTTGATGTTAGACACTAGAATCTAAGCAGCAAAGTCTTCAAAAAATAACAATCACCCATCAGAGGTTCCGCCACAAGCCCGTTTGGGTATCGTGACGTGCATAAACGTCACTCCGCAGGATTTATGGGGAACACAGGCAGTATGTCACAGATGGGTAATGTGGACGCGTCGCGCCAGCCCCCTTTTCGCACGAGCGAAATGCCAAAGGAAATAGTCGCGTTCGATTTTGACGGCACGCTTTCGATTCGCGACAGCTTTACCGATTTTCTGAAGTGGCGCGTCAGCCCGCTGGCTTGGTTGGCGGGTATGGTTCGGCTGGTGCCGGCCGCCATCGCCTATCTGGCGGATCGCGACCGTGGAAAGATCAAGGCCGCGTCCGTGCGGGTATTCCTGAAAGGCATGCCGCGCGACGTACTGGCCACGCAGGCCGAAGCCTATGCCGACGAACTTTGGAGCCGCTTCATGCGTCCAGACGCTCTGGCCAAGTGGAATGAATGGGGCGAGCGTGGCGTGCATCGGGTGATCGTCACCGCCTCGCCTGAAACGACCATCGCCCCTTTCGCGCAGCGTCTGGGGGCCGAGAACCTGATCGGTACGCGTCTGGAGTTTGATTCCGAGGATCGCGTCACTGGTCGTTTTGAAACCCGGAACTGCCGCCGCGACCAGAAGGTGAAGCGTATTCAGGCCGTCTATGGTCCCGATGTGCGCGTGCTGGCGGCCTATGGCGACACTTCCGGCGATGAGCAGATGATCGCCATAGCCGAAGAAAAAGGCTTCCGCGTTTTCACGCAGAAGCCCTGATTTCCGTGATGCGGGCGGTGATCAGTTGCCGTCCGCGTCCACATCGAAGTTCACGGTCTTGCCGCGCGATGCAGGCTCCCAGCCCGCCTCGATGATCGAACGGACCGTGTTTTTCAGCACTTCCAGATCGATCCGCTGCTTCTCCAGATTCGGAGAGCCGTTCGGGCGGTAAAGCGCCGGGTACTGGGCCACGGCTTCACGCTTGTAATCCTGATGGCGGAAGGCAATGGCGATGCCTTCCCAAGCGTTCTTGCCCACCGGACGCTGCTGTCGGCGGAGTTCCCAAAGATAGACGTCGCCGTCGACCTCTATCGTGCCCTTGGTATCGTTGGTGTACTGCATGAGCGTGCCGATAGCACAGAAAAGCCCGACGGATCAGCCCACCATGCGCTTCAGCGTGCCGTCCTTCCAGACGAAGTGATGGACCAGCGCCATGATCAGGTGGCCAACGATGGCAACCAGCAGCACCCAGCCCAGCTCGCCGTGCCAATCGCCGCCCAGCTTGGTCATCCACTCGATCTTTTCGTGACCGCCCGCCATCAGGGGAATGCCGAACGGCTCGAACGGACGGCCTGAACCATACTGGCGGATCAGGGCAATCGCGGGCACAGCCAGCACCAAGGCGTACAGGGCCAGATGGCCCAGAACGGCCAGCTTGCCAATCAGACCCTCATGCAGCTTGGGACGGCGGGTCAGGTTCACCAGTCCCCACAGCGCGCGGATCACGGCCAGCACAAACAGGGTGAAGCCTACCGGCTTGTGGCTGCTGCCCCATGCCTCGGTCAGGGGTGTTTCGCCCAGAGCGGCGCCCGCAACGACACCACCCAGCTGATAGATCAGCAAGGCCGCCATGGCCCAGTGCAACACGCGCGTCACCAGACCGTACTTCAACCCGTTATCAAACATGCAGCCTCTCCCGCCTCAACTTGCTGCCAGCAAACATGATTCGGGGCGGCCCGATAAACCGAACCGCCCCGCGTCATTTCGTCATTGTGTTTAAGGCTTAGGGAGCCTTAACGCCGTCGGCATCCGCTTGGATGCGGCGGTCGTAGACGTGGTCCACGATGCCCCATGCCTTGGCTTCCTCGGCGGTCATGAAGTGGTCGCGGTCAAGCGTGCGCTCGACTTCCTCATAGGTGCGGCCGGTGTGCTTCACGTAGATTTCGTTCAGACGGCGCTTGGTCTGGATGATGTCCTCAGCGTGGCGTTCGATGTCCGAAGCCGTACCGCGGAAACCACCCGACGGTTGGTGCACCATCACACGGGCGTTGGGCAGAGCGACGCGCTGGCCGGCCTCACCTGCGGTCAGGATCAGCGAACCGGCTGAAGCGGCCATACCCATCACAACGGTCGAAACCGGCGAGCGGATGTATTGCATGGTGTCGTAGATCGCCAGCGCCGAGGTCACCTGACCGCCCGGGCTGTTGATGTACATGCTGATTTCCTTCTTCGGGTTTTCCGATTCAAGGAACAGCAGCTGGGCGCAGATCAGCGAGGCCATGCCGTCTTCGAACGGGCCGGTCAGGAAGATGATGCGTTCACGCAGCAGGCGCGAGAAGATATCGAACGCCCGTTCACCACGGCTGGATTGCTCCACGACCATAGGAACGAGATTGTTGGAGATGTAGTCGATCGGATCGCGCATGTGGGCCTTTTCGAGAATCTCGGGGCGACTCACAGCCGCCCGCCTTAGAGGTCAGGATATCATCACCCACCACGGACGATGCAAGGCCGCGCAGCCGCATTCATCCTATTTCACAGCGTTTGTTATCGCGAAGCGGGTTCGGTGGCTGCGGGACGGACGTGCCGCATCTCCATCAAGCGCGCGATCTCGCCCTGCTGCCGCACCCGCTGGGCCTGATTCAGTTCGGCCGAATAGAGGGCCTTCAGATAGGCCATATCCCAATCCGTCAGCCCCTGAACCGTGCGATCCTCGGTAAGCGCAAGGATGCTGTCATAGCCAGAGAAGTCGGCGTCGGCGTCCACCTGAGAAAAGGCGACCATGGCGGCATAATCTGCGACCTGTTGCAGGTTGAGGCCGCCCAGTTTGTCGAAATCGAGAATGATGATGACGCGGCTCAGATCGTTGCGGATTTCTGTCCGCAAACGGCTGGACGGCGCGGAAATCTGCGGGGCGTCCTCGCCCGGCATGCGGGTGGCGATCCGGCCGCTGTTGCTATCGATCGGCACGGCGACGTGCCACCAACGGATGGCAGCGTCACTGTCGGTGAACTTGCGCAAGGCGGATCGGCCACGAACCATGCCGTCCCCACCGGGGTTGAAGGCCAAGGGTCGAGCGTCAACGAGGCCGCGGGCCATCTCTGCGCCATTGGTACTGGCGATGACCAGTATGTTCGCCGAACAGCCCGGCTCTCCCGGCTGAAGCCCTAGATCGTCGGCAACAAGCGATATGCGATCCGCAACATACTGAGCCGACTGGCCGCGCATATTCACCACGCCCACGCAGACCTTTTCATGCCAGCGCGCTACGTTCAGGCTGCGATCCGGCACCGCAATGTCGCTCAGGAAGCTACGGATTTGCCGGTCCAGAGGCCGTGCCTCGACCACAACATCGTCTACCGCTGTTGATTGCGGGGTTTGGTCCTGCGCGGGGGATGCGGCGATTAGGGCTGCGGCGGCCAAAAGGCTGAGCATGGGGGGACGCTCCTTAAATGGGGGAGCCAATCTGTATCAGCGTTATAATCTTTCTCTCAGTTAAAATGCTGTAAGAAAACAAGCCGATATAGCAAAGCTTAGTCGTCGCCCTGCCCTTCCTGCAGGCGGCGCATCAATAGGTTGATCTCTTCGCGCTGGTGAAGTTTGGCGGGCTGGTTCAATCGGGCCGCGTAGAGGGCCTGCAGATATTCCAGATCCCACTGGGTCAGGCCTGCGACCTGACGATCACCGGAAAACAGCGACAGCACCGAGTCGTATTGGGAGAAATCAGCAGACGCATCGACCTGCGAAAAGGCGACGACGGCCGCATAGTCGGCGATCTGGCGGAAGCTGTAGCCCCGCAGCTTGCTGGTATCGAGGATGACCATGACGCGGTCCATGTCGGTCCGCAGTTCGGACCGTAGGCGAGATGCCGATCCCGTCACGATCGGTGCCGCCTCCCCGCCCATACGAACGGCACGGCGGCCCGTGCGCGAATCAACCGGAACAGCCACGTGCCACCAGCGGATGGGCGCGCCACCATTTTTGAACTGGTCCAGAGCCTGAAGCGAGCGGACCATGTGGATGCCGTCGGGGCGGAAGAAGCTCTCACGCTGGTCGACGATTCCGTTTGCGGCGGCATCGCCATTGTCGGCGGCAACGATCAGGATGTTCGGGCGGCAACCCGGCTGGCCGGGGCGCAGATCAAGTGCGCCGCCGATCTCGGACACGCGATCGATCATGGCCTGAGCGGCGACCGGATTGAGGTTGATCACCCCGACGCAAATCTCGCGATAGAAGCGCGCCGTCTGCAGGCTGCGCTCCGGCAGCGAGATGTCTTCGAGGAAGTTGCGGATTTGCTCTTCGGGAGAGCGCGCGGTCACCACCACATCATCGACGCGCGACGGTTCCTGATCCTGAACCGACGGAGAGCCGCCCATAAGTGTAAGGGCGGCGAAGAGAGCGGCGACGGTCATTGTGAAATCCGAACATGAAACCTTGAGCGTTCATATTCGGCGAACACAGTTTCAAAAACAACAAAGGCGGCGCTTTCGCACCGCCCTTGCCGTTATTTTCCTAGGGACAAAAAGCCGATCAGGCTTCGTCTTCGTCCTTCAGCAGCTCTTCCTTGGTGATGGCTTCGTCCTTCACCTCGGCGACCGACACGATCAGGTCGACGACCTTCTCTTCGTAGATCGGAGCGCGCAGCTGGGCGGCTGCGTTCGGGTTCTGACGGTAGAAGTCCAGAACCATACGCTCTTGGCCCGGGTAGTTGCGGGCTTCGGCCATGATGGCGTTCGACAGTTCCTGATCGGTAACGGTGACGTTGTTCAGGCGGCCGATTTCGGCGAGCACGAGGCCCAGACGCACGCGGCGCTCGGCGATCTTCTTGTACTCGGCCTTCAGTTCGTCTTCCGACTTTTTGGCGTCGTCTTCGGTCAGACGGCCAGCGTCCTTGTCGGCCGAAACCTGAGCCCAGATGCCTTCGAATTCGGCTTCAACCATCTTCGGCGGCAAAGCGAAGTCGTGACCTTCGTCCAGAACGTCCAGCAGGGCGCGCTTCAGCTTGAAGCGGGCGGCGCCGGCGTATTGTTGGTTCAGGTTGGCCTTCAGCAGCTCTTTCAGCTTGTCCAGCGACTCAAGGCCGATGCGCTTGGCGAACTCGTCGTCGATAGCGGTTTCGACTTCAGCCTTGATAGCCTTGACGGTGACGTCGAAGGTCGCGGCCTTACCGGCCAGGTGAGCGGCTTGGTATTCTTCCGGGAAGGTGACCTCGATGGTCTTTTCTTCGCCGACCTTCACGCCCTTCAGCTGCTCTTCGAAGCCCGGGATGAAGCGGCCCGAACCGATGACCAGATCAGCGTCGGTAGCAGCGCCACCGTCGAACTCGACGCCGTCGATCTTGCCGACGAAGTCGATGGTCAATTGGTCGCCTTCAGCGGCCTTGACGGTCTTGCCCTTCTTGTCCTCGTAGGACTTGGCTTGCGAAGCCAGTTCCTTCAGGGCTTCGTCCAGATCGGCGTCCGAAGCTTCATAGGTCGGGCGCGACAGCTTCAGGGTCTTCGGGTCAACCGGGGTGAATTCCGGCATGACTTCCAGCGACATTTCGTAGGTCAGGTCTTCGCCGCCGGCGACAACCTTGTCCATGTCCGAGATCAGCTTCATCTCGGCCGGAGCAGCCGGACGAACCTTCAGCTCGTCCAGAGCGCCTTGGCTCGACGAGTTCAGCTCGGCATTGATGATTTCGCCCATCAGGTCGCGGCCGAAGGTCTTCTTCACGTAGGAAGCCGGAACCTTACCCGGACGGAAGCCCTTGAGCTTCATCTGCGGGGCAACTTCCTTGATACGGGCTTCAAGCTTTTCGTTCAGCTCTGCAACCGGAATGGTGACCGCGATAACGCGGCTAAGGCCTTCGTTCGACTTTTCGACGACTTGCATGGTCGGATATCTGACGCTCTGGGGCGACGCCCAAAAGGCGCGCGGGTGGAATAAAGCAAAAGGACCGCCCCACCGGAGCGGCACCCTCGAAGCCCGCCCTTATGTCGATCTGAGGCGCTTACGTCAACGCGCTGCGGGTTTCTTTGATGTCAGCACGGCGCTATTTCAGCGTTTATGAACCAGCAAGTCGCTCCTATTGGCGTTCTCGTCAGCCCCGTCACCCCGCTCCAGCAGAACTGCACCATCGTCTGGTGCACCAAAACGAATAAGGCCGCGGTCATTGATCCGGGCGCATCGGCTCAGGCTCTGTTCGACGAAATCAAACGTCGCGGCCTGACGCTGGAAGCCATCTGGATCACCCATGGCCACCTTGATCATGCCGGTGGCGCACAAGACCTTCAGGACATTTCGGGCGTGGATATTATTGGCCCGCAGGCTGCTGATAAGTTCTGGATCGACATGATCCCCGAACAGGGCCAGCGCTGGGGTATTCCTGACGCCCGCAGCTTTGTGCCGACCCGCTGGCTGGAAGATGGCGACAAGCTTACCCTCGGGGAGACCGAGTGGGAGGTCTACCACTGCCCCGGCCATACGCCGGGCCACGTCATCTTCTTCAACCGCGCGGCCCGATTCGCTCAGGTCGGAGACGTGTTGTTCAAAGGGTCAGTTGGCCGCACCGATTTCCCGCAAAGTTCGCACCAGGACCTCATCCAGTCGATCACCCAGAAATTGTGGCCTCTGGGTGATGATGTGACCTTCATTCCGGGGCATGGCCCGCACTCAACCTTTGGTCAGGAGCGCCGTACAAATCCGTTCGTCAGCGATCAGGTTGCGGGCACAAATCGTGCTCCGTGAGTGCAATTTATATCTGGTTACAAAATAAAATTCCGTAGTTTTCAACCTTCTAGGGAATTTCAACATTAAAAGTTGTACAGACAGCAACCTTCACCGGAACCTTCAATAGGGATCGGCTCTTTCATTTCCTGAGTGCCATCAGTGATTTGAAGGAGTTCGGAGTATGGCTGACCAAGTGCCGGCAAAGCCGTCGGGTATCTCTAAGCGTGGGTTCGCGTCCATGGACCCCGCCCGCCAACGCGAGATCGCTCGTAAGGGTGGCGCTAGCGTCCCCTCGGAGAAGCGCAGCTTCTCGCAGGATCGCACGCTTGCTGCCCAAGCCGGTCGCAAGGGCGGCGAGGCTTCGCATGGTTCGCGCAACAAAGAAGCGGCCAAGCAAAAGCAACCGAACTAATCAGTAGATTTTAGTACGTTGTACGAGAGCGCCATCTTCGGGTGGCGTTCTTTTTGTATGGCGGCTAGGCGGCACGCCAAAGCGATAGCGACACAGACGGGACTGGCGAGGTTTTGAACCGCTCGACCGTCCAGCCAGAGGCGTCGGCCAAGCGGCGCAGGGCTTGCTCGTCGTACTTCCGGCTGCTCTCCGTATGGAGGGTTTCGCCTGCTTTGAACGGATACCGGGTGCCATCGATTGTGATTGCGGTGTCGCGCAAAGCTTTAAGATGCATCTCCACTTGGCGCTCAGCCGCATTCCAGATGGCGCGATGCTGGAAGTCCTCGATGTCGAGAACCGCGCCAAGTTCGTTTTCCGCGCGGCGTAACAGGTTGAGATTAAAGGCGGCCGTCACGCCTTCGCGGTCATCATAGGCAGCCTCCAGCACCTTGGCGTCCTTGATCAGGTCGGCCCCAAGGATGAACCAGCTCCCCTCGCCCAGCCGTCCTCGCATATCGCGAAGCAGCTTTTCCGCAGCATGCCCATCCAGATTGCCGATGGTGGAGCCGGGAAAGAAACCTATGGGGTGGCTGTGGGCCGGATACGGCAGCTCGGGCAGGTTCTCGAAATCACCCAGCACCGGAGCAATCATCAGCTTGGGGTAATCGTGGGCCAGCATTTCAGCGGCTGCGTCCAGTGCCGATGGACTGATGTCGATCGGGACGTAGGTTTTGATTTCGGAAAGCTCGTCCAGCACGATACGGGTCTTCTCGCTGCCGCCTGACCCTAGTTCGACCAACGCAAGATCAGTGCCCAAGAGGTCGCGCCATTGCGGGATAACGGCATGCAAGAGCGCAGCCTCCTGACGCGTTGGATAGTATTCTTCCAGCCGCGTGATCTGTTCGAACAGATCGCTGCCTGCGGCGTCATACAGCCATTTGGGAGAGATGGTTTTCGGCGTGGAAGCTAGTGCCTCGTGCATCGCGCGTCGAAAATCATCACTCATGCCTGAGCCTCCGCTGAAAATGCCAAGCGCAGGCCGGTGAAGGCCCAGCGCTGGAAAGGATAGTAGAAATTTCGATAACTTAGGCGCAGGTGTTCACTTGGCGTGGCAAAGCTGCCGCCCCTCAGAACATACTGGTTCGCCATGAACTTGCCGTTGTACTCGGCGGCCGTCCCCTCGGTCGGCTGGAAGCCGGGATAGGGCGCATAGGCAGAGGCTGTCCACTGCCACACCTCGGTGTCGAGATTGGAGGAATTGCCCCGTTCTTGAACAGCGGCGACTTCCCATTCCGCTTCCGATGGTAGGCGGGCATTAGCCCAGCGCGCGTAGGCATCAGCCTCGTAATAGCTGACATGGCGAACGGGACGATCAGGCCGCAAGGGCTTCAATCCCTCTGGCCCGAATAGCGTCCAGTCGCCGTCAGCCTTGTACCAATAGAGTGGAGCCTGCCATCCGTTTTCCTTGACGCACGCCCAACCGTCGGCGAGCCACAACTCGGGCCGCTGGTATCCTCCGTCATCGATAAACGACAGCCATTCGCCGCAGGTCACCAGATCGGCGGCCATTTCGAAGCGATCCAGCCAAACCTTGTGGCAGCCGGACTCATTGTCGAAGGCAAACCGGTCACGGCCTTTGTGTCCGATCTCATACAGTCCTTCATCGATCGCGATGCGCCCGCCTTTGGCTGGCGATAAAGGCGCTGTGCGCGGCTCATCACGCCAAGGCGACGGCGAGAGCGGATTGCAGGAAAACAGGTGCACCATGTCCTGCACGAGCAGTTCCTGATGCTGCTGCTCGTGATTGAGGCCCAGTTCGACGAGATAACGCTCGTGGTCGCTTAGCGGCTGGGTGAGCCTACGCTCCATCCGGCGATCGACTTCGTGGCGATAGGATAGAGCTTCCGACAGTGATGGGCGCGTGATTTTCCCGCGGTCAGCGCGGGCTACCCGCTCGCCCAGCGCTTCATAATAGGAGTTGAACAGCGTCTGGAAGCGCGGGTCGTAGACGCGGTAATCCGCGTCGGACGCCAATATCATGGCCTCGAAGAACCAGCTGGTATGGGCCAGATGCCATTTCGCCGGACTGGCATCCGGCATCGACTGCGCACAGAGGTCCTCTGCCCCAAACCCCTCGATCAGAGCCAGCATTCTAGACCTAACCTGCTGATACCGTGCGGTAAGTTCGGTTTCGCGGCTTGGCAGTATGCGCATCGTGGACTGCATCAACTCCCTCCATCGACAGCAACCTTTGCTGGGCGTCGATAGAGGGAACGGATGCCAAGGGGGCCTGTTCCCCCAAAAAGCTTAGCGGGACGCTGCGACCGCCCGCGCAGCGTACTCCAGACGGGCGATGGTGCGGTTGTGGACTTCGTCCGGACCATCGGCGATGCGAAGGGTGCGCACCGTGGCATAGAGTTCGGCCAGAGGCGTATCGCCAGATACGCCCGCGCCACCGAAAGCCTGAATGGCGTCGTCGATGACCTTAAGCGCCATGCGCGGTGCGGCGACCTTGATCTGGGCGATTTCCGAACGGGCACCCTTTGCACCCACCTCGTCCATCATCCACGCTGCCTTGAGCACGAGCAGACGGCACATTTCGATCTGAGTGCGAGCCTCGGCCACGCGCTGCTCCCAGACGGAATGTTCTGCCAATGCCTTGCGGAAGGCCACACGGCTGAGCAGGCGGTCCACCATCAGCTCCAACGCGCGTTCCGCCGCCCCGATCACCCGCATACAGTGATGGATACGGCCCGGCCCCAGCCGCCCTTGGGCGATCTCGAAACCCCTGCCCTCACCCGCAATCAGGTTCTCGACGGGCACCCGAACATTCTCCAGCACCACTTCGGCATGGCCGATGGGCAGTTCGTCATAGCCGAAAACGGACAGCATCCGCTCGACGCGGAAACCGGGCGTATCGACAGGGACGATGACCTGGCTTTGCTGCTGGTGAACCGGCGCATCGAAGTCGGTTTTGCCCATGACGATGGTCATCGCCAGATTGGGGTGCGCCATATTGGTCGACCACCATTTGCGGCCGTTGATTACATAGTGGTCGCCATCGCGCTCGATGCGGGTTTCGATATTGGTGGCGTCGGACGAAGCCACGGCGGGCTCGGTCATCAGGAAGGCGGACCGGATCTCGCCGTCCATCAGCGGGTCCAGCCACTGGCGCTTTTGCTGCTCGTTCCCGTAGAGGTGCAGAACCTCCATATTCCCTGTGTCGGGGGCGTTGCAGTTGAACACCTCGGCGGACCACAGGTGGCGGCCCATCATTTCGGCCAGTGGCGCATAGTCCTGATTGTTCAGCCCTGCGCCGTGCTCGCCTGGCAGAAACATGTTCCAAAGACCGGCCTCGCGGGCCTTTGCCTTCAGCTCGGCCATGACCGGCGACGGGGCCTTGGGATTGGCGCGGACGGATGCGTGGTACTCAGCTTCACGCGGAATGACGTTGTCCTGCATGAACCGCGACAGCTTTTCCTGCCAGGCCAGCGAACGGTCGGAATATCGGAAATCCAAACTGCATCCCCCCTAGGAGTATGGGCCAGCTCCGCTTCTGTGGCGGATACCGACCAAGAAAAAGGCGCGGCCCTTACGGAGCCGCGCCTTAACTGTCAGCCTAAGCGACCAAAGATCAACGACCTTTGAGCAGCGGGGCCAGCTTTTGCGCGAGCATCATGTCGCCAGCAACCTTCAGCTTGCCTTGCATGAAGGCCATCATCGGGTCCAGACGGCCTTCGGCCAGGGCGATGAAGTCTTCCAGCTTCAGCGAAACGGTTGCGTCAGCAGCGTTGTCGTCGTTGGTGACGGTGTTGTTGATGCCGTCGATGAAAATCTTGCCAGCTTCGCCGAGGTCCAGCTTGATGGTTTTGCCGAAGCCACCGTTTGCTTGGATAGCTTCTTGGATTTTTGCAGTGATTTGAGCCACGTCGGCCATGAGCGTCATCCCTTAGACGTTTGATGGGAAACAGCTAGCGACTGAATGGCCCTGTGCCAAGATCACCTAGGGGAAGTCTTCGCAAACTTCCCCACTTATTTTCATCGGTGAAAACAGTATTGGGTTAGAACGCCACGCCCAGAGTGGCCGCGATGCGGGGATCGCTGAGCGGCGTACTCACCGAGGCATCCCAGTAACGGACATCCAGCGCGACGATTTCAGTCAGGTTGAAGCCTACACCCAGATTCCATGCGGTGTAGTCATCCGTGACGTCCAGATACTGGCGGCCTACCCCGCCCGAGACACTGAAACGGTCATTGATCTGATAGGCGGCGTTGGCCTCCAGATAGGTCGCGCTCTCGTCGATGCCGTAGAAGTCCGGCGAGTAGTTCACAGCCGCGCCGATCGTGAACTTGTCGAAGGTGTGTGAGGCACCCAGTTTGAACTCGACAAAATTATAGTCCGAGCCGTCAGGGTCACCGACGTAGTTGTAATAGGTGACGCCGACTTCCCAATCGATGGCACCGGCCGAGGCAGCGAACCCCGCATAGAAGTCCCACTCCAGGTCCGTGCCATCGCCGAAATCGACGGTCGAGGCCCAGGTGCCTGCGGAGAAGTTGCCGTAGGTGAAGTCGATCCCGCCTTGAACCGCGGCGTCCTCGTCCGACTGGCTGAAGCCGCGCCAGACATAGTCATTGGTGACGGCGGCGTTGAACGAGAACTCAGGTGCCGGCTCTTCGGCAGCGGCAATAGCAGGAATGGCGAGAAGGCTAAGCGCGACCAAGCCGCAAGCGACGAGTTTCATATTTATCCCCTTGAAGTCATTGAACTTTACGCACGCAGACTGGTTCGACGGATTGCTCGCGTCGATTACTGGCACTGGTACTGGGGAAGGCTGCGGGCCGGACGGCGACGGGAGGAGTTCACCGTCCGGCACGACTTTTTAGAGGGATCTAGTGATCCATACGGTCAGGTGACCGGTATTAGTTGGCGGGCTCGAGGGCTTCGCCGTGCAGGTGGGTGTCGAGGCCGTCTTCTTCGACCTCTTCCTTGACGCGCAGGCCCACCGTGTACTTGCAGATGACCAGCACGATCAGGGTGCCGATGGCGCTCCACAGGATGGTCCAGACCAGACCCATGAACTGGGCGAAGACGGTCGCGCCTTCCGACAGGTCATTGACCGCAGTGGTGGCCAGCAGGCCAGTGAGCAGAGCGCCAACCAGACCGCCTGCGCCGTGCAGACCAAAGGCATCGAGGCTGTCGTCGTACTTGAGCAGCTTCTTGAGCCAAACCGACGAGACATAGCAGACCGGACCAGACACGAGGCCGATGATCAGTGCGCCCATCGGATCGACGAAACCGGCAGCCGGCGTAATGCCAACCAGACCGGCAACGATGCCCGACAGCACGCCGATGAGCGACCATTTGCGCTTCTCGATACGCTCGATGAACTTCCAGCTCAGCGAACCGGCAGCTGCAGCGATCAGGGTGTTGATGAGAGCAACGCCCATCAGGCCATCGGCAGCACCAGCAGAACCAGCGTTGAAGCCGATCCAGCCGACCAGCAGCAGCGAAGCACCAATCATGGTCAGCACAGGGTTGTGCGCGGTGATAGGCTCGACGCCGTAGCCCTTACGAGCGCCCAGGAAGATGGCGCAGACCAGACCGGCCACACCCGAGTTCACGTGAACAACGGCACCGCCAGCAAAGTCCAGAACACCATCAGCGCCCAGGAAGCCACCGCCCCATACCCAGTGGGCAATCGGCGAATAGACGATTAGCGACCAAAGCGCGATGAACAGCAAAAGGCCCGAATATTTGATCCGTTCGGCAAATGCACCGGTGATCAGGGCCGGTGTAATGATCGCGAACGTCAGCTGGAACGACAGCCAAAGGTATTCGGGAATGCCCGGCAAGGCCGAGTATGCCGTGTCCTTGGTTACGCCCTTCAGGAACAGGGCGTCGAGGCTGCCGACGAAGCGGTTCAGGCCTTCATCAGGGTTCACACCGAAAGCGATGGTGTAGCCCGCGATCATCCAGACGAGGGTCACGACGGCAAAGGCCGCAACCGACTGGGTGATGGTGGCGACCACATTCTTGCGGCGCACCATACCGCCGTAGAACAGGGCCAGACCGGGCAAGGTCATCAGCAGCACGAGGGCCGTCGAGGTACCCAGCCAGGAGGTCGCTGCAGGATCGAGTTCGAGTGGAACCTGATGTGAAAACAGCGCCGGAGCGGCTGGCTCCGACGCTGCTGCAGCGGCGTTAGCAATGGTGGTGGCTACTTCAGGCGTAGCCGCGGCACATGCCGCTCCGGCAGCGAGGAGACCGCCGGTGATGCAAGCGAGGGCTGCTAGCCCTGGCATCATTCTCTTTGTGTGCGTCACTTGAGTATCCCCCTCTTCGTTTACGCATATGCGAAGTGTTTATCGCATCCGCGAAATCAGCAAGGGGGAGAATGGACGCCTGCGGATTATTTTTCCGTCTGGGGTAGCAACGTTCTGCAAAGACACAATTATTTATGCGCCGCACAACTCTGGGGAGATTATTATTGCCATTGCACGCGTGTCATGCAGCATCTTTTCCTGAGGTCTCCATATCGGGAACATTGCCGGCATGGGCGCTAACGGCCGCACGATCGCTGTTCTCAAGCGGCTTATCTAATACGGGCGGGTCCGCTCGGTCGGTATCCCGCTAGATCCACATCCGGCCATCGGCAGCCCTGTCGCGATTACCAAAGGCGCGGTCTGTCATCGGCGCAGTCATGCAGGCCGAGGGACTTCCTCAAGCCGCCTAAGCCTCACCGTTGTAAGCGTTCCAGTCGGAAACCTGCCCTCGGTCGCTCAATCGAGGGCTTCTTTTCGCGCACGCCATCAGCGCCCGCGCACAATCGATAACGATGTGATGGGGTTTCTGGCGGAGACGGAGGGATTAGCCCACACCTCCAATTTCACAAGCAAAAACAAAGACTATGCAAACAGAGAGTGTAACAGTTGATGCCTACAAATGTAGCACATCCGGTGAAACTCTCAACTCACAGCGGAAATATGCGCCAGCGTCAGCCTATCGCTGCGGGGAGCTGCGCCTTGAGGAGATCGCGTGGGTTATCCCACCCCCGAGCATCATGATGATGAGCAGAGCTACTGAAGGGAAAGCTACCAGAAAGGCTTGCAAGAAAGGCCAATCCCAGCCTTTCCACATACCGAAGAAGCCCACAACCGAGAGGAACAGACCCCCAAGGTCTCTGAACGCAAATGCTACAATCATTATGACAAAGGCGGGAATGAAGCCCCAGCCTAGCCAGACTTCTATTCCAGCATAGTACCCTGCCAAGGTCACGAGAAAGCACGCGGCACCTGCGAGCCAGACGATTGGTAAAAGACGTTCCATAATTTCCCCCGCTTTTAACTGTTCAGCTTGAGGAAGGAGGTACGAAAGTCAACGGCGTAGTTGAGAGCTCTTCCATCCGAAGATCATGAACGGCACCGCAGACAAGACGTTAAGCACCATCCAAAACTCGCGCTCGAAGTGAACGCGGAATATGGGATTATAGAGGAGAGCAAGTGCAGCGAAGGCCCAACCTAGGCCACGAAACATTTCTCTCTGGAGTAAAGAATAGGCAAGCAATGCTGCTGCGCCACAGACCACAAGCCGCAGCAGCATGAAATAACCGTAAGGCCAAGGACCTACCGCCGCTACAAGCATCACAAGAGGAACAAGCCAGATGGGTTTGGCGAGATAAATTGGCACTGGGACGATCAGCCTATAATTGGCAACAATATACGAATGGCGGTTTCGGGGGGGAGATGGCTCGCAGCTTCCATCATCATGATCCGCAGTTGACACTCCTGATCTGCGCTCACTGGTTCCTTCCTCGCAATCGCCACTAAATCAGCTTGGGTAGCGCCCAGTTCGATCATGGCGTCCCGCCAATCTAGCCAATCCTCCTCACTCGGTTTCGCTCCGCCACGTTGCACTGGAGCCCCTTCTGCGGCCTTTGATGCCCGTAGCAACTGCGCAGTAGTATCGGCCATGGATTTCCACGCATCTTTTGAGAGTGAAATTCCCGGACGAAGTTGCCCTTTGGTTACGGCATTACACGCCTCCACACTTTCGGCTTGAAGTGTCTTAAGGCTGGCGATGTTAAGATCTAACCAGTCCATCAAGTAGGGCGCAGGAGCTGAGCGAGCATTGACTTTACGTTCTTGCATAAAGCTCACGATTTTTTGCCCCATCATTCGCTGAGCATCTA
>NZ_CAMZFB010000044.1 GCF_947305955.1 uncultured Brevundimonas sp. | reverse complement strand
GTCGCCCTGTTTGCCGCAGGGGTCTATCTGGTCCTGCAATCGCGCATCCGTATCGTTCAGCCCAAGCGCGTCCAACCCGCCGGACCACAGATGTCGCTGGCCGAGGCGCGCGAAATCCTCGGCGTCGGACCCGAGGCTACCCGACAGGATATCCAGCAGGCATGGAAACGCCTGATGGCAAGAACCCACCCCGATCAGGGTGGGTCCGAAGGTCTGGCCGCGCGGGTCAACGCGGCCCGTGACCGCCTGTTGTCTTAGGGCAGGCGCTCGACCACGCGCTTCTCTTTCAGAAGCACAAGCTCTTCCGCCGCCGTCGGGTGAACGGCGCAGGTTTCATCCCACTGCTGCTTCGTCAGGCCCGCCTTCACGGCGATGCCCGCCAGCTGGATCATTTCCGGCGCGTCGTCACCCACGATGTGGCAGCCGACAACCTTCTGCGACGTCGCATCGACCACCAGCTTCATCAGCATGCGGTGCTCGGCACCATAGAAGGCGTATTTCATCGGGCGGAAGGTGGCGGTGTAGATATCGACCGCCCCCGGACAGGCCTTGCGGGCCTCGGCCTCGGTCAGGCCCACCGTGCCGACGGGCGGCTGGCTAAATACGGCGGTTGCGATATTGGTGTGGTCCACGGTCTGCGGATTGTCCTTGAAGACCGTCTCGTGGAAGGCCACCGCCTCGCGGATGGCCACAGGCGTCAGGTTCACACGGTCGGTCACATCGCCCACGGCCCAGATATTGTCTGCCGTGGTCTTGGAATATTCGTCGACCTTGATCGCGCCCTTGTCGTTCAGCTCGACACCCGCCGTTTCCAGGCCCAGCCCCTTCACATAGGGCACGCGGCCCGTCGCGAACATGACCACATCGGTTTCGAAGGCGATGCCGTTGCTCAGCGTGTTCATCAGGCCGGTTTCGGTCTTTTCGATAGAGGTGTGTTCCGCGCTCAGCATCACCTTGATCCCGCGTCGCTCGATCTCGCGGGTCAGGTGCGAGCTGACGTCATCGTCAAAGCCACGCAGGATGCCCGGACCGCGATAGACCAGCGTGGTCTCGACGCCCATGCCCGCAAAAATCCCTGCGAACTCAACGGCGATGTAACCACCGCCCACCACCACGATACGCTTGGGCAGTTCCGGCAGATGGAAGGCCTCTTCCGAGGTGATGACGAGATCACTGCCCGGGAACTCCGGCACATAGGGGCGGCCACCGACAGCGATCAGGATCTTCTCGGCGGTAAAGGTCTGGCCCGTCCCGACAATCTCGATGGTGTGCTTGTCCTTCAGCACCGCACGGCCATTGATGACCTCGACACCCGCCTTAGACAGGTTGGCGTTGTACAGGCCCGAAAGACGCGCGATCTCGTTTTCCTTGGTGTCGCGGAATTTGGGCCAGTCGAAGCTCGCGTTCTCGATGGTCCAGCCGAAACCTTCGGCGACCTCGATCTGGTGGGTGATGTCCGACGCCATCACCATGAACTTCTTGGGCACGCAGCCGCGGATCACACAGGTGCCGCCAACCCGATACTCCTCGGCGACAGCGACCTTCTTGCCCCCCATCGCCGTCAACCGCGCCGCGCGAACGCCGCCCGAACCGGCACCGATCACAAACAGGTCGTAGTCATAGGAAGAGGACATGGGTGGCTCCAAACAAACTTGGCCAATATCTAGGTGCAGGCATCGCCCGATGCGAGGGGTCGCAGTGTCGCTTCCCCTCGCGAAATAAGATTATCAGCGCGAAAGCGTGCGCGATCCGTCATCCGTGCCGATGACGGCCAGGTCGGTCAGGCCGAGGAACAGGCCGTGTTCGACCACGCCGGTGATGGCCTTCAGGTCGGCGGCCAGCTTGACCGGATCGGTGATCACGCCCTTGGCCGCGTCATAGATGACATTGCCGCCGTCGGTGCGGACCATTCCGCGGTCGGCCTGACGCACGGTGGCCTCGCCCAGACCGTGGGCGGCCAGCACGGCATTGATGCGCGCCCCCGTGGTCTTGTGGCCGAAAGCCACGACTTCGATCGGCAGCGGGAACTGGCCCAGTTGGTCAACCACCTTGGCTTCGTCCGCAATGACGATGCAGCGGTCAGACGCCTCCCACACCAGCTTTTCGCGCAGCAGGGCCGCGCCGCCGCCCTTGATCAGCGCCAGTTCGGGGCCAATCTCGTCGGCACCATCGACGGTCAGGTCGAGACGCGGCGTGTCTTCCAGAGTGGACAGGGTCAGGCCCAGCTCACGCGCAAGATCGGCGGTCTTTTCCGAGGTCGGCACGCATTTCAGGTCCGGCAGGTTGCGCTCTGCCAGCGCCTTGACGAACCACGCGGCGGTCGAACCTGTGCCCAGGCCGACCTTCATGCCCGCCTCTACGTACTCGGCAGCGGCATAGCCGGCGTTCTTCTTCTGGATGTCACTCACTTCTTCGCAGCCTTTTTCGCGCGCATCATCTCCATGAAGCGCGTGGCCCATCCGGCCTTATTGACTTGCGGTGCCCGCGCCAGCGCCAGCTCCCCCGCCCCTATACTCTTCGTCACCACCGACCCCGAGCCGACCATGGCTCCATCCCCGATGGTGACAGGCGCGACCAGCGAGCTGTTCGAGCCAACGAAAGCGCCCTCGCCCACCTCGGTGCGGTGTTTGAAGAAGCCGTCATAGTTACAGAAGATCGTGCCCGCGCCGATGTTCGCGCCCGCGCCGACCGAACCATCGCCCAGATAGGCCAGATGGTTGGCCTTGGCACCGGTGCCCAGCGTGACGTTCTTCACCTCGACGAAGTTGCCGATCTTGACCTTTTCGCCAAGGTCCGCACCGGGGCGCAGGCGGGCGTAAGGGCCAACCTCGGCCTTGGGGCCGACCTTGGCCCCTTCGATGTGCGAGAAGCTGCGGATACGCGCACCGCTTTCCACCACCGCGCCGGGGCCGAAGACGACGAACGGTTCGATGGTGACGCCAGCCGCGATCTGGGTGTCATAGGCGAAGTGGACGGTTTCCGGCGCGCTCATGGTCACGCCATTGGCCATGAAGGTTTCGCGCTGCACCTTCTGGAACAGGGCTTCGGCATCGGCCAGTTCGGCCTGCGAGTTCACGCCCATGACGGCGTCTTCCTGAGCGAACACGGCGCGGGTGTCGTGACCAGCCTTGCGGGCCAGTTCGACCACGTCAGTCAGATAGTATTCGCCCTTGGCATTGTCGTTCTTCACATCGGCCAACAGGGTGAACAGCAGCTTGGCAGGGGCCGCCATGACGCCCGAGTTGCAGGCACGGATAGCCAGAACTTCCGGCGTGGCTTCCTTGGCCTCGGTGATGGCCAGCAGGGTTTCCCCTTCGATGACCAGACGGCCATAGGCACCCGGATCGCGGGCCTCGAAACCGATGACGCTGACACCCTTTCCGCCGAACACCGGCTCGATGTCCTTGGCTTTCAGCAGCGGCACGTCGCCGTAGGTGATGACCACTTCGCCATCAAAATCCTTCAGAGCCTCTTCGGCGGCGCGGACGGCATGGCCGGTGCCGGACGGCGGATCCTGAACGGCGATAGCGTCCTCGCCCAGACGCTTCACGATATGGGCGCGCACTTCCGGCGAATGGTTGCCCACCACAACGACAATCTTCTCGCAGCCCAGCGCCTCGGCCGCGTCGATGGCGTGGTCCACCATGGCGCGATGGCCCACGGGGTGCAGCACCTTGGGAAGCGACGACTTCATACGGGTGCCCTGCCCTGCGGCAAGAATGATGGCGGCGCGGCGAGTGGAAATGCTGGTCATGAGTCGTCCCGGAGGCTAGTCAGCAATGGCTCTAAACCATCCAACGCCTGAACGGGAGACACCAATGGCCGAACGCGATCTTGAAGGCTGGACGATTGCCTTTGATCTGGACGGAACCTTGGTGGACTCGGCCCCCGACCTGATCGGCACGCTGAACCGTCTGCTGGAAAAAGAAGGCCTGCCACCGCGCCCCGTGTCGGCGGCCCGCCATCTGGTCGGCCACGGCGCGCTGGCCCTTTTGAAGAACGGCTTTGCCGAGGCCGGAGCCGAGTGGAAGGAAGAGAACAGCAAGGCGCTGTTTGACGCCTTCCTTGCCGACTACAACGCCAATATCGCCGTTGATACCGCGCCCTTCCCGTCCTGCCTCGATGTTCTGGACCGTCTCGCCGCACGCGGGGCGACGCTGGTCGTCGCCACCAACAAGCGCACGGACCTGTCCACCAATCTGATGGACACTCTGGGTATCAGCAGCCGCTTTGCGGCCATCGTCGGCCCCGACATCGTATCGGCCAAGAAGCCCGACGGTGCCCACATCCGCGAAGCCGTGCTGAAGGTCGGCGGTGATCCGGCCAAGGCCGTCATGGTCGGCGATTCCACCACCGACACCCGCGCCGCCAAGGATGCCAACATCCCCTGCATCCTCGTCAGCTTCGGCTACAGCGACGTTCCCGTGCCCGAAATCGGCGGTGACATCACCATCGACCACTACGACGAGTTTGAAGCCGCACTCGCCAAACTAGTCGCCTAACAGTCAGAAAAGCTAGGGTTGGGTTTAGAACTTCTAAGCCTGCCCCCCGTTGATGCATGGGGCGCAAAGCCAGACATAGGCCACCTGATCTCAGGTGAACCCATGATACGTCGCTTCTTTGCCATCCCCCTCTGGAAACGCACCTTCGCTGGCCTCGCGCTCGGGGTGGTGGCAGGCCTTCTGCTCGGCAAGCTGGCCCCCGTCATTCTACAGCCGATTGGTGACGTCTATCTGAACCTGATCCGCATGGTGGTGGCCCCTCTGGTGCTGTTCACCATTGCCAGTTCCATCGCCAAACTGGGCGAAGGCGTCGGTGCAGTGCGGCTGGGCGTGCGGACCATCGTCTGGTTCGCCGTCACCTCGCTTCTGGCCGTTCTGGTCGGCTTTGCGACGGCCCACATCATCAATCCGGGCGTGGGCCTGACCGATCTGCCGCTGGGCGAGGTCAAGGCGCGTGAAATCCCGACGCCGCTGCAAGTGTTGCTGGATATCGTTCCGCGCAATCCCTTTGCCGCGCTTAGCGAGGGCAAGGTGCTGCAGATCATCTTCTTCTCGGCCTTTGTGGGTGCAGCCCTTGTAGCGCTGGGCGACCGCGCCCAGACCGCCCGCCGCGTGGTGGACGAAGGCGCGGCCATCGTCTTCCGCATCACCCGCTGGATCATCCAACTGACCCCGTTCGGCGTCTTCGCCCTGATCGGTTCGGTCGTCGGTGGCTATGGCTGGGAAAGCCTGCTGCCGCTCGGCAAGTTCATTCTGGCCATCTATGTCGCCTGCCTGTTCCACATTCTGGTGGTCTATTCGGGCCTGTTGAAGGTTCACGGCCTCAAGGCGGTCAGCTTCTTCCGTGGGGCCTTCGCGGCACAACAGACGGCCTTTGCCACCTCGTCGTCGCTGGGCACCCTGCCGATCACGCTTCGTCAGACGGTCGAGCGTCTGGGCGTGCCGCAGGCCTACGCCGCCTTCGCCGTGCCGCTGGGTGCCAATGTGAAGATGGACGGCTGCGGTGCCATCTATCCGGCCATCGCCGCCATCTTCATCGCCCAGTATTTCCAGATCGACCTGACGGTGACCCAATACATCCTGATCGGCCTGACGGCGGTTCTGGGCTCGCTGGGCACGGCAGGGGTTCCGGGGACGTCAATCGTCATGCTGACGCTGACCCTGTCGACCGCAGGCCTGCCGCTGGAAGGTATCGGCTATATCGTCGCCATCGACCGCATCGTCGACATGATGCGTACCGCCACCAATGTGACCGGCCAGATGCTGGTCCCCGTCATCGTGGCCAAGGAAGAAGGCATCCTGAACAAGGACATCTATGACGGCCGCGTCGCATGGCTGCCCGGCGATCCGGACGACGAAACGCCGGAAAACTCAATTACCGCAGGTATTTGATAAGTTTACCCTTGCAGTCGGGAGATTCGCGGGCTACATCGCCGCCTCCCGACGCGCTTCATACGAAGCCGTTCCAGAGATGGACGCGTAGCTCAGCGGGAGAGCACCTCGTTCACACCGAGGGGGTCACAGGTTCAATCCCTGTCGCGTCCACCATCTTTTCCCAATAAAATCAAAGCCCGATGTTCAGCCGCCCTATTTGCTCTTAGGTGCTTTTGAACCGCCACAATTACCATTCCAACGCATCTGCCGCCTGACGTAGGTAATCGGGGTGAACCTTTGCATACCGTCTGGCCGTGACCATGATGTCCGAATGGCCGAGGTATTTGCTGATATCCAGCATCGGCACACGAGCCATTGCCATCCAAGAAGCGGCTGTGTGCCGCAGGATGTGCGGTGTTACGCCCTCCAGCCCTGCCCTGTCGCAAGCGGCCTTGAAGCCCTTCTTGACCGACAGCACGCGGTGGCCTCCCCACTCAATCACATAGTCGCAGGTGCGAGCGCGGTAGAGCGCCTCCAGATAAAGCCGTGCGCGGCGGTTGATGGGCACCTCTGCGCGGCGCTTGCGGGTGTCGTCCAGATCATCACCCAGCGAGAGCGATATCCGCCCCCGTTTGAAGTCCACGCGATCCCACGTCAGTTCCAGCAGGGCCGACTGTCTCGCCGCTGTGGTCAGCGACAGGACGATGAAGGCGCGGACGTGCGGGAACGGCCTTGCGCCCTTCACCAGACGGCGGGCCTCGTCCTTGGATAAGAACCGCTCCTTGGCCTTGGGTTGGGGCGGCAGTTCAAAGATCGCCTCCCTGCCCTTCTTCGAGAAGAACATGCCAGCGCGAACCGTCTCCAGCTCCTTGCGGACGGTGGCGGGCTTGCGGCCTTGGGCATAGCGCATGTCGCGGTATTTGCGGCACAGGTCGCGGGTGATCTGGTCGGGCCGCAGGTGGCCGAACGTCGGCTCGGCCTGTTTCCATGCGCCCTCCAAATCCTTCCAGCGGATAGCCGTCTTGCGCTTGTCCTTGAGGTAAACGTCCATCAGGTCGCGCACCAACTCCCCTTCCGGTTGAAGCTGGAAGTCGATTAGACGGCGCTGGGCCTCTGCAAGATCGGCGGTGCGAAGCGAGTACCGTTCTGTCTCGCCATTGACCGAGCGGACGGCGGCGTATTTTCCTCGGTAGAGTTTGATGCGCCACTCTGACATTGGCGTTCCTCGTATTCGGCTACAGCTTCGGGCCGGATGCGGATTTGTCGCCCAATCCGGAAGGCTTTGAGTTGTCCAGCGCGGACAAGGTTGCGGACGGTGCCTGACGATACGTCCCACAGGTCCGCTAGGGTTTCAGGCGTGTATGCGTAGGTCATAGGGGCTCCATGGGTTTCCACCCGTCGTTCTGCGTGAGAGGAAGAGCCCAGCGTTCGCTCACGTGCGACCATGGCGTGTCCTCCATTTCCTCCGGCTCGCGAAGGTCCGGCCACTGTACGTCCGTCGCCTTCACGAAAATCCCGCCCGCTCCCATCTCTAGGAATTCCATTCCTTGTGTCGGACAGAACTCATCAACCAACTGCGGTAGGTCGGCGGCGTTGCGGGCCACAAAGATACCCACAGGCTCGTGCGTTTCAGCGACGCGAACGGCAAAAACTCTCAGGCTCATTGCTTTGCCTCCCTAACAATCGGGTTGGGGTCGATCTCGTCAAATGCGTTTGGATGCAGGGCCGGATCAAAGCCATTAAGGAACCAGCACGTATCTTGGGTGAGGCCGTGTTTAGAGCTCTTCTCAGCTACCACCCACTCGTCGCCAAGCCGCACCCAATAGAAGCCGTCCTTGAGCTTTGCGGTGTCGGTCATGCTGCGCTCCTGTATTCGGCATACAGCCGCTCTGCATTGTCGTAGGCACACACACCCACTCGCCCCTCCCAAAACACCCGCTCGCTCATCGAGTGCTGCATCCGGTGATGGGCTGAACACAGGGGATTGGCGTGTCTGTCATGGTTCTTGCGTGCGCCACCGGGGTTCTGCCGTCCGGGGCCGTCGTTATACCGGATGTGCGCGGCCTCGATGGCACCCTCGCACCCGCCGAGATGGGCAGCAGCGCAAGGCTGACGGCGCAGGAACGCCAGATAGCCGTTGTCCCGCTCCCTGCCCCGCGATGGCTTGGTGTTCTGGGCCTTTACGCGCTTCCGGCGAGCGGCCTTGATCTTGGCGGCGGCGTACAGGGTTTCCCGTTCTTCGAGGGACAGGCTCACTTGCGCACCCCCGCCATAAACTTCGCCAACGGAGCTTTCTCGACAGCCTCTTCCATGGCGTACTGTTCAGCAGCCGCAATCATGGTTTCAGTGCCAGTCCGGTCGCCGTTAGTCGCTACCGCAACCGTGAAGCCGAGGCCGCGAGCGATGGCCTCAATCATATCGCCCATGCGCTCGGCTCGGTCAGGGGCTTTCGCAGCGTCAGCAGCTTCTTTGGCGAGCATGGACGCTAGGCGTGTGTGGAAGTCAGTCACTTGCGGGCCTCCTTGATGGCGCGGCGGATGCATCCCACCCACAACCAAAGCCCGATCAAACCAACAGGAAGAGTTATCGCATCAATGAAGGCGCTCACTTGCGGGCCTCCATCATGGCGTCGGCCATTTCATATGCACGTTCAGCCATCCTCTTCGGCGTATTGCGGCGTGGCTCCCATAGCTGAACGACAGCCGGAAGAGCCGCCATAGCGAAGCGGTCTCGCAAGGTTTCAGACTTGGGCACCTGTCCTAAGTGGCTCACGACTGCGGCCCCTTGTACTTGGCAACGAGGTCACGAAGGCAGTTCATAAGCGGGCCAGTCACGCCCTCGCTCTCATAATCTGCTACCAACCCCTCCAAAGCCTCCAGCAGTTCATCGCTGGCTGGGGCGGGGCGGATTAGCTCGTTCTCATGCTCGTTCAGGCTTTCGACAATATCGTTCCAGTCAAAGTCGGGATCGTCAGGAGCCAAGCCACGCTCGACCAGCCATGACCAAAACACCTCTGGAACCATGACAGGCTCCTGCTCCACCTTCGGGGCGGGGTGGGCGTAGAGCGGTTTGCCCACGCGCCCGCCCAGGCTTGGGTTTGGCAGCAGGACATACGTGTCGTTCGGAACCGCATAGGCATACCCGAACGGCTCCTGCTCCACCTTCGGGGCTTCGGGCGCGTCAAGCTCAGCAGAAACTGCGCTAAGGGCGCTCTCTGCTGCTGCTAAGTAGTAGTGCATATCTTCGTCGGTCATGCGCATACCGGGGCATCTGACGACAAACAGAGCCACAGCCAAAGCCTCCGCCTCGTTGATAGCTCCAGACACGCCAAACCACTCAGGACCGCTAGGTTCATCCTTTAGCGCGGCATCGCACTGGCTGGCCTTTGGCGACCACTTTCCGCAAGCGGCACAGGATGATTTGTAGTAGCCCTCACCTTCAGATTTCAGGCGTTGGCGACAGTTAAGCGGCACATTCACAGTATCGGTCATCACGCGGCTCCTGTGGTCGTAACGGGGTGCTTGTCTTGGAGGGCGCGAGACTTCCACGTGCGGGCATCAGCATCCGCCGCAGCGTCTCGCAGACGGGAGACTTGGCGCTCCAGCGTTTCGATGCGGTCGGCGAGCGCTTTCAAGGCGAGGTAGGTGTCTTTGGTCATCACGCGGCCTCCTTCTGGTCGCCGTCGAAGTGTTTGATCTCGATGCCCTGACCTGCGGCCCAAGCCAGCATCAGTTCGATAAGGTCGCTCATCTGGCGCACGGTCAGCTTTGAGGAGCGGTGGCCGAACGGAAACATCCCATCCCCGTCCAGCGTCGGCAGCATGACCAGCTCAACCTTCAACGCCTGAAGGAACACCGCCTTCCACAGCACCGCGCTCATCTTCACGCCGTTGTGGTGCGGGCGGGCCTTGGTGATCTGGGTCAGGATCGACCACATGGCCGCGTTCTGATCTAATGAGCGGTTCTTCTGCCGGAACTCGACCACGGTGCCGTCCGGAGCCTTGGAGGCCCACAGAGCGGCGCGTTGGCGGTCAGCGTTCGAGCGGATGATGACGCATGGGTTGTTGCTGTTCATGGCTGCCCCCGTCAGGCCCTAGAAGGGAATTGAGTCGTCAAAGGAACCCGCGCCAGAACCTCCCCATTCCGACTGCGGATCACTTCCACCGCCACCGCCTCCGGCCATGCCGCCATCACGCGAGCCAGAAAAGCCGTCACCGGAACGCTCGCCCCCGCCCAGCATGGTCAGGGTGCCGTTGAAGCGTTGCAGGACGATTTCGGTCGAGTATTTCTCGATGCCCTGGGCGTCGGTGTATTTGCGGGTTTGCAGCGAGCCTTCGACGTAAACGGTCGAGCCCTTCTTCAGGTAGTTCTCGCAGACCTTCACGATGTTCTCGTTGAACACCACGACGCTGTGGAACTCGGCCTTTTCCTTCTTCTCGCCGGACTGCTTGTCGCGCCAAGTTTCGGAGGTAACGACGCGCAGCGAGGCCACGCGGTCGCCAGAGTTCAGAGTGCGGATTTCTGGGTCTTTCGTCAGTCGTCCGACAAGGATTGTTTTATTGACCGATCCCGACATATGCGGCGCCTCGTTTGATGTTTTGGATGGTGTGGTAGTTGACGCCGGTATCGTGAGCGATGCGGCGCGGATCGACGCCGCCAGCCAGACGACGGCGGATTTCTTGGACCGCATGCTCTTTTAGGTGCTTGCGGTGACCTCCCGACAAACGGCCTTTGGCGCGGGCGTCAGCCATGTTCTCAGTGCGGGTGCCGACGAACAGATGGTCGGGGTTCACGCAGCAGCGATTGTCGCAGGTGTGGCAAACGTCCATGCCCTCCGGCACCGGCCCAACGAACAACTCGTAACTGCGTCTGTGAGCCAGCACGTTCTTGCCATTATGGGTCAGGTGGCCGTAGCCGTTCCCCTTTCCTGCCCCTAGCCACGGCCAGCAGACGGTGTGGTCCCAACCCTTATTGTCCACCTTGGACAGGAAGCGGGTCACAGGGTTGGCGATAGGCATGTGTTGCCTCAACTCACACCTCCCCCAGAGCCGCCAGATACAGGTCAAGGATGGCTTCCTCTTCCTGGCGCTTGGCGCGGTCCTGCTTGCGGATGCGGACGATGGCCTTGAGCGCCTTTACGTCCAGCCCGTCGCCCTTGGCCTCGGCGTAGACTTCCTTCTTGTCCTCGCGCAGAGCGGCTTCGTCGGCCTCAATGCGCTCCACCCGTTCGATGATGGCGCGGATGCGGTTTGCTGCTACAGCTTCGGTCATGCGGCTTGCTCCACGACCTCGGAACCGTCGTCCATGAAGGTGATGCCCATTTCGGACGCGGGGCCGTAACCCTCAATGAACTCATCACGCCAGCCGGTGAGAACGCCCCGCGCGTAAAGGATCGCCAGGTGCTCGCGATGGTCATCAATCGTTTGGAAGGGGTAGAAGTCTTTGCGATACTCGCTCAGGAACTCCTCGGTGAACTTGCTCTCGTCCACCGCCACCGACACGCGGCGGGCGACGATGAATGGCTTAAAGTCAGGCACCATCAAGCGGCCTCCTTCATTGCGCCGTAGCGCTGGTTGAGTTCGGAAATGCGGGCGTCCAGCTCAGCGAGGAACGCGACCACTTCGGTCTCCATCGCCTCAATGGCTTCGTCGTCCCGCTCGATACGGGTCACGAACAGGCGCAGGTGTTCCGGCAGGCGCGGGTCGTAGCTGGCGAAGTCGCACCAGTCCCGACCCGTGCAGGCCATCTGCCACTGCATCTGGGTGACGTACTTGCCCGCAGGCTTGCCCGACAGCAGGGTGTCGAGGTGGGTCGCCGTATTGGGACACTTGATCTCGACAAGCCCGAAGTCACCGACCAGGCCGTCAGGGGACGCTCCCGCCATGCTGATGGTGGGGTGATCCACGAAGCCGACCTCCTGCACCGCAAAGCCGACCAGAGCAGCGTAAGCATCGCGGGCTTCCGGCTCTTTCTCGGTGCCCCATGCCATCGCGGCATTGGTGAAACCTTCGGTCGGCAGTCCGGTCAGGCGCTCGGTCAGCAGTTGCGCGGCATAGTTGGCGCGGCTGGCCGATGGTCCGGTCTTGGTCTTGGCCATCACGTCAACGACGCGGGAGGCCGTGACCTTGCCAAGCCGAGCGAGGTGCCATTCAGAGGTGCGCTGTTCCATCAGGCAGCTTCCTTCTGGTCCAGCTCGTCACGGCGCTGCTCGATGGCGTCCATCAGCAGGCTCAGGCCTTCGGGGTCTTTGGCGTCCAACTCAGCGCGAAGTTCGGTCGTCAGGTTGAACAGGCGCTCTACCTTGGCGGGCGTGTCGGCCCCCTTGAGGGCTTCGATAGCCGCGTCCCGACGTTGCTCCAGCGTTTGCACTGGCGGCGTGGGCTTGGGTTGCTGCTTTGGCTCACGCGGGCCGCTGGCGGCATTGCCGTCATCGTCCTCCGGTGCCGCGCCCGTCATGGCCAGCAGAGCGTAACGGCGACCATAGGTGATGGCTGAGCCAATGCCCTGCGGGTCCGCCTTGGTCGGGTTCAGCCGCAGCGTTCCGGTGGCCGTCGCGCCGCTCTCGTGAATGAGGACGGTAGTGATGCTAACCAAGCCATTGTCGTAGCCTGGGCTTTGCATGACGGCGATGCCGTTGGCGTTCAGCGCCGGAACCGTGGCTTCCACGACCTCGGCCAGATCGGCATACTTCGACTTGAAGTGAGGGTTCGATGCAGCCTTTTTGACGGCCTCGGTGGCCATCTGGGCGGCGACGAACGCCTTTGCGAACTCGGCAACGTTGCCAGTGAACGTGACCGGCGACATGGTTTCGATTGTGGCTTCGGTCATTGGACGGTTCCTTTGAAGACCACGCCCTCGCCGCCGCAGTACTCACAGCGCAGACGGTTCAGCATGGCGTTGGGGCAGAACGGGCAGCGGGCAAGGTCTTCATGCCTCGGTGCGCGGAAGGTGTAGCTATCCACCTCCCCCACGCTGCCAGAAGCAGCGCAGGGTTTGCTGGTGGATGAAAGGGGTTGGTGGGTCATGCGGCCACCGCCGTTGGCACGCCGTCTTCTTGGGGGCCGACTATCCTCAGTCGCCAAGTGCGCGGGAGGGTGTCCTCGTGGCGCTTGATCCAATCCTTGATGAAAGCATCAAGCTCGCTGCATGCAGCAACGAACGCCGTGCCTCCATATTCTGGCGGACCGTCCTCACCCATGTAACCATCGTCGCAAGCAGCATCGACGGCGTCCTCAACAAGCCGAGCCGCGGACGGGATATAGCGGCAGGCCGAAAAACCGGGATAGGCTTGAACGAGTGAAGCGAACTCCAGTTCGTCCTCGCGAGCAGCTTCGAGCGCTTCGTCTCGCGTGCCGTAAGGCCCATTAAAATCCTCGCCGTTGTCGCTGAACCACCATGGCGCGGTAGAAGTGTCGGTCATCACGCACCTACCATTGCAGCGAGAACCCACATTCCGATGATCGCAGCCAGCAGGAGCAAGCCCTTGGCTAAGTCTCCAAGTTTGCGGCGGGTGGCCGGTGACGGGTCAAACGGAGCCACGCGAGGGTCAGGCATGCGCGGGCGGCAAGCCAGTTCACGAAGGCGCTCAATCACGGCATCATGCTCGGGGCGCGGGGTGTCCAGAAGTTCGAGAACGCGGCTCATGCTGCTTGCTCCAACTGGTTTTGGTGGAAGGCCTCGGCGTCCCAGATCGCGGGCATCAGATCGCGGTAGCAATCGAGTGCTTCCTGACCCATGCGGCGGGAGCGAGGGTTGGCGATGTCGCGGTGAAGGCAGTCAGCCATCTTCCGCGCTTGGGTAATGGTGAGGGTCGCGGTCTCCGACATGATGATGTCGGCCTCGGACCAGAAGTGAGGCTTGCTCTCACCCATCACGCGGCCTCCTGCTTCGGGGCTGCGGTCAGGCGTTCGACTTCGGCGGCAGAGGCCCAAGCGGCGACGGCAGCAGCTTCGCGATAGAGGCCATCTGCATGAAGGTCGGTCGCCAGTTCGTCGGTGATGACTTCGCAGCTTGCCAGCAAGGCCTTGGTGTCCGTGCCGTGGAACTGCTCAGCAAAGCGAACCGTCTCGGTGCCGAGCTGGATCAGCTTGGCAATCTCTGCGTCGGCCTGGTCGCTGGAAGCTTGATGCCACTCGTACTGGTCGCGGAAAGCGGCGCGGTAGTCGCTGATCGCCTCGCGAAGTTTGTAAGCTGCGGTTGCCATTAGCGGCGCTCCTCAATGAGAGCGGCCAGAACGGCGTCAGAAGCAGCCTGAGCGGCCAGCACCATTTCGCGCTGAGCGGCGGCTACCTTTTCAAACTCTGCAGGCAACTGAGCCATGTCGGCCTCCCTTGTTCGATAGGGAGAGATTACCACTAGTAATCGAACATGCAAGCAAAAACTTACAGTCGGTAATCACATAAGGCAGTTTGGTCAGGTTCTGGTGCGTCAAATCCGGACGCAGGGCGGTGCGGCCTCACTGGATTATTGCATCACCCGTCGCCATGCTTGAGCGTATTGTTAGCGAGGGAGTGAAATCGATTTGGCTGTTGTGGAAGTCTATATTGCCCGCTGCAACAAGGGGTCTGGAGCGGGACAACAGTTCGGCAAGATGGCCGAGGCATTTCTCTGGGCCATGGAGACGGCAAAGCGCGGTTCAGCCTGCGCTGTATATAAGGTCAGTGGCTGCCCAGTTTTCAATCTATGGGAAGAACCGCAGCTCATTGCGACATTCGGAGATATGTCGAAACCGGACGAAGAGCGCCAGACCGCTCAGGTCGCATAAAAAACCCCGCCGGTTAGGGTGGCGCAGCAGGGGATTCACAGGAATTAAATCCTAGTGTAATGTTCCGCCATGACCGAAGCTGAAGCTATCGAGATTGTTGAGCGTTATCAGGCACTGGTAATCAAACTCGCTAGACAGCCAGAACACCGGAACATTTCCGACGAAGAGCTGACTGACGGATACCGCGCCGTGATCATCAACGGTGATGTTCAGCTCCAAAGTATACGCGCATCGGGTGACCACAACGGCGCTGACGTATATTTCGAAGAGCCGGGTTGGTTTGAGCAAAATCCTCTTAGCACGATCTCTTTGTCGGATCTCCAAACGCATAGCTTGTGACATCGCGATACGTTTTCGGGAGCTTCGGCACGGTTTCAGGACGATTTGGTCGCGGCGGCACCAATCCGTTGATTTCGAGGGGGTGCCAATAATCAATCAGCGCCTTGATAAATGCGGATTGCTCAGAAGACCATTGAGCAAGTTTATCTAGGTCACGTGCCGTAATCTGCGCCGTGTGGTGCTTGATATTACCATGCTTGGCCGACCACGTGAGCGATGGCGCAACCGTCAATCCCTCGTGGCGGGCGAGATGGCTCACGCTATGGATGTAAAAATTGCGGTAGTCGCGCAAACGAGTAACTTGATCGACGGCAAATTTTGCATCGCTGAGTTTCTCACCGCGCAGCACGACCTTCATTAGTCCGTTAACCGCGCTCTCGATCCCGAAGGTATTGGTCTCTGCTGTAAGTGCGAGGAATGTCGCCCGCCCACAACCACCATCCATGTCTGCAAGCACTTCAAGTAACTGCCGAAGAGCGCCTTCCAGCATATTCCAGCCCATGAGCGCACGCCCAAGTGAGAACATAAACTCCCGCGCTTCGGGCGTATCGGGCGGAAGAAATCTGGCCGCATCTTCCTCGACTGTTTTAAACGTCCCGTCCCAAACCGTCGCAGCGTCTTTGCTGATCATACCCACGCCGTTCCCCCGTGAATGCCTTTAACCCTCAGTACCTGTACGCGCGAACACCTTAAGCCCGCCGCGTAATCCAGCGGATGCGACCGATGATGCGGTGCTTATTGGCTTGCATCATTCAATGCGCCTATGCGGCCAGACAGGAGCCGTCCGCACTGGGTTGCATCGAGATCCATATCCGCTGAGCTGCGGATGCCCTCAACATACTGACCCGCCATCCAGCGTCCCGCAGGAGATGTGTCTGATGAAGCGGGGAGGTGTTCTGCCAACAGATGGTCGTGGTCCTCACGGGACAGGCGATTTTTGCAGACGCCTAAACCCATCAGCAGTTCACCGCGTGCCCAAATCGCAGGTGTTTGCCAACTGGCCGCGCCTACCCCTGCCAGCAATGGGTCCTCAAGGGCGGCCCTGGCTTCTCGCATGGCTTCTGGCGTTCCGGCGGAAAAAATGCCTCGAGAAATAGGGTCGGCAGCCACGGTCTCACATTTGGATGACAGGATGTCGAACACCGCTCTAACTGATGCTGCTATCTCTGCCTCTGTATTGCCAGATTGAGCTTCCCTCAAATCACGTCGAAAAGAGGCTACATGACGCTTGACGCCTTCTGATGCCCATGAGCCGGCCGTTTCTTCGTCGACACCTGACAGCTTGGCTTCAGCTATTGCGCGTTCAGCAAGCACATAAGGAAAGTTGTCGGATGCTGTGTATCCTAGCATTGTGCAGTTTCCTGCGCTTGCTGGATATGAAGAGACAGTATCCATCCGCGAATATGCCTCAACGTGTTCGGCAGGCACTGCAGTTTGCATAAGTGCGGCTATTATCCAGATCATACGCTTCCCCTAGCGTTGATAGTCTCGAGTGAATGTCTTCAAGCGGCACTGCTAATCAAGACCTTTATGGCGTCCGCCACGGCGGCTTGCCGGTCTTCAGGAACCTCATTCATGGCGCTGATGACACGCTGCTGGTGTTCATTGGAAGGGCGGTCGAAGGGTGTGCCTTCACCGACCAGAAGCCACGTCCAGCTCACCTTGAACTTGCGACCGCACTTGATTGCCATCTGGTGATCGAGGGGTGTGTGCTTGGACGAGCCGGGGGCACGTTCATAGGCCGTATATGTGTCTTTTCGCATACCAAGGCTCTCCGCAGCGGCTGTAGCGGTATCAAACTTGGCATACTGGCGAGCCCACTTAAGGCGCTCCCAACCCTCTTCGGCCAATGCCCATTGCGTGTCCATGGGGACGAAGATTACATGCGGAAAGCTTCCTGCGAGTAATCTTTCATCTTGCGCTGATTGATTACTAATGGTAATCATTGGGCATGACACAGGAAGTATCTCGGTTCATTGACGAGTGCGGTGGCAATGCCGCTGTCGCTCAGGCCACGGGCTACAGCGCCGGAGCGGTTGCGCTTTGGCGACACCGAAACCGTCTTCCGCGCAGCGCTTGGCCGGAAATCATGCTGGCCTATCCGAAGGTGCGATTGAGCGACCTCATGGCCATAGAAAAGTGGTCGTCTGTCAGCGGCAAGGCGGCCTGATCCCATGCGCTGCGGGGGACTAGCCATTCAGAGAGCAGGCGTCAGGGCGCACCTTGGCTCTGTAGGCCTTGGCGATCCGCAGCAGCGCGTCGCGCACGGCCTCACTGGAAGCCGTAACGGCCTGCTCTTCGCAGCCTTGGGCCAGTGCCAGCCAGTCGATGGCGTGTCCCCTGCCCTTTCTAAAATCCACCCAGATGACGTTGCTTTCCATGCCGCAACCCTAGGTCGTGGGTCCGCAGCAGTCATCTTGCGCAACGGGAGAAAAGCGCAATGAACGAAGAGAGAACAGTTCCCGAGTTCAGCCCGCAAATCCTGAAGATCCTGTTTGGCCGACTGGTCAAAGAGTTCGGGGGTCAGGAAGCCGCAGCCGCCGAGTGCGGTGTCGCCCGACAGTACATCGGGCAGATGGCCAGCCGCAATCCCGAGAACGCAAGCGTGTTGCCGCGCTGGGAGTATGTGTTCGCTCTGGAAGCCGCTTTGGGCCGGAGCATCGTGTTTGCCGGTCTGGCCAGCATTTCCGAGCCCGCTACAGGCAACGCGAACGCCTGCGCTATCGCAGAGGCCAACGACGTTGTCCGCGCCGCTGCCGACGCGGTGGCCAAGGTCATCGAGCATCAGAACGGCAGCGTGGCTCCTGAAGTCCTGCACCAAGCGATGGATGTGGTCGAGAGGGAGCTTTCCGAAGCCCGCCGCGCCCTGCCCTCGCGTGATGCCAAGGTTGTCTCGTTCCGTGGGGAGGTGAAGTGATGTGCGCCACGAACTCCCAACATGCAGATGCGGCCAACCCGCTCCATTCAGTTTCTGGGCTTGGGGGCATCGGAACAGAAGCCCGCACGATAAGCACTATTGCAGACAGTGCATCCCTGACGACTTCTTGCCTAACAAGCGAAGAGAAGGCGGAGGCCCGCAAGCAGCGAGCCGCGCTGAAAGCCCGCGCCAAGACCGAAGACAAGCTACTGGCTCAGGTCCGCGCACACGGACACCTGCACAAAACGATGTGCCAAGAAGCATCCAACGGGAGCTATTTTAACCTTCCCTCAGGTCGCGTCCTGCACCGTGAAACCTGCGAGCGCCTGATTGCCGAGGGGCGACTTGTCTCGCTGCGTGATGGCCTTTTTGACGACAGCCAGACGTTCGTGGTGGAGGCGGGCAAGTGACCCCCTTCACCATCGCCCTGGCCTACCTCATGGACAAGGGACACAAGGCCCTGATGGCCCGCCAAGCCCGCCGAGCATGGAAGCGTGAGCAGGCCATGACCCGCGCCAAGCTGGAAGCGGCCCGCAAGGCTCACAAGCCCACCCGCGAGATCACGGCTGAACGCGCTCGCCGCACTCATGCCGCGCTGAAAGGCGGTGTGTGATGCGCTCGGTGTCCTTTGTCGTACCGGGCGACCCACAAGGCAAGGGCCGTCACCGCACAGGCAAGTTCGGCACCTACACGCCCGCCAAGACCGTCGCCTACGAGGGCCTGATTGCCCACATGGCGCACGAGGCGATGAAGGGCCAGCCGCTGCTTGAAGGGCCGCTGAAGCTGACCGCCGTGGCCGTGTTCTGCCCGCCCAAGAGCATCAGCAAGAAGAAGCTGGAAGCCATGCTGTCGGGCGTGATCCAGCCGACTAAGAAGCCCGACGCCGACAACATCATCAAGGCCATCGGTGACGGCTGCAACGGGGTCGTTTTCCACGACGACAGCGCCATCACCACCATCGACGCCGCCAAGCGCTACGGCAGCGTCCCGTGCCTTCAAATCACAATCGAGGGGAAATGAACATGGGGAACCAACACGTACCGTGGACGACTGACGAGGACACCGTTCTGACCCAGAAGTGGGAAGACGGCCTGTCAGCTACCGAAATCTCGCGCTACTTCGCCAGCATCGGTTGTCATCGCTCGCGCAACTCGGTCATCGGTCGGGCTGCCCGCCTGATGCTTCCGGCCCGCGCAGTTTCGTACAAGGACAAGCTGAAAGCCGCCCGCCGTCTCAAAATCCTGACACCGGAGCAACGCCAGCGCCTGATCGACCGCGAGCAACAACGTCGTGCCAAGGCCACCAAGAACGCCGCCAAGGCCCAAGCTCGCAAGGAGCACCAAGCCGAGCGGGAGCGGATCAAGGCCGAGAAGGAAAGGGCCAAGGCGGTTAAGCCGAAGTCGATCCACCAGCAGGCCATCGAAGGCTTTGCGGTCGAGCGTCCGGTCACCGCCGTCCCTCTGCTGGATCGTCGCTGGAACCAGTGCGCTTGGCCCGTGGACGCGGACAACACCCGTGACATGCACTGCTGCGGTGCTCCGACCACGACGCGCCCCGCTGGCACGATGACCAGCTATTGCAAGACGCACTTCGTCATGTCGGCCTCGATCATCCGCTATCCGGAAGACCGCGACCTGACCCACCGCAACCCTGCCCGCCGCTTTGCGGAGGACGGCCCGACCGATCTGTTCGGTCTGCTGGGGGTGGCGGCATGACGCGCATCACCGGACAACTCGTTGGGACCGCCGTTGCAGGCCATTTCGGTCTCACCATGGACGACCTGTGCAGCGTGCGCCGAGACCGCAGGGTTTCGGTCCCGCGCCAGATCGCGATGTACATGGCCCGCCAATACTGCACTCACCTGAGCTACCCCGCCATCGGTCGTCTTTTCGGTGGCCGCGACCACACCACCATCATTCACGGCGTCAACGCCGTCATGGACCGGATCGTTGCGGATCGAGAGTTTGCGGGCGTGGTTGATGCCGTTGAGCGCCACCTGCAGGACGTCATCGGGATCGTCGTCAAGCGCCAAGCCGAGGCCAAAAAGCAGGTCGCGCTGGAGTGTCACGACCAGGTCACTGAAGTCGAGCGCAATATCTCGCGCCTGTACTCGGACCTGTCGCGCCAATACCAGCGTCTGGCCACCCTTCGCGGCTTCAGTTCCGAAGAGGCTGCCTGACCATGAGCCAGCCCTTCATGCAGCTCTACGTCGCCGACTACTTGGGCGACACTCGGCACCTGACCACGGAACAGCACGGCGCGTATCTGCTGCTGCTGATGACCATGTGGCGTGCCGAGGGACGGCTGCCGAACTGCGACAAGAAGCTGGCTCGCATCGTGGGTGCGACAGCCTCTCGCTGGGCGAAAATCAAGGCTGACGTTCTGGAGTTTTTCGAGGTCGATGGCGAGAGCATCACCAACAAAAGGCTGATGTTTGAACTCAAAAAAGCGTCAGAAAAGTCGATCAAACGCGCCGAAGCTGGAACCCGAGGTGGTGAGGCTAAGGCATTGAAAGATAACAAGGCGCGTGTGGCAAATGCCAGCGATTTGCCATGCCATTCTTCAGAACCAGAACCAGATAATAGTTACTCACCTAAAGGTGAGTGTCAGCCGAAGCCTGACCCTCTTCCCGTTCGGGAGGCTTTTGATCTCTGGAACCAGCTTGCTGCCCGTCTGCGCCTACCGGTGGCCAAAGACCTGACAGACACGCGCCGGACCCACATCAGGGCCCGCCTGACCAGCGCGGGGATCGAAGGGTGGATGGAGGCTCTGGCTGCGGTGGAGGCCAGCCCCATGTGCCGTGGCGAGAACGACCGTGGATGGCGGGCCGATCTGGACTTCGTCTGCCAGCCCAAGAGCTTCGCCAAGCTCCGCGAGGGTTCCTACGCCCCCTGCAAGCCCCGCCAAGCCAACGCCCCGCCCGCCGCGCCGTCCGCCATGAGCGCTGAACTCCAAGCTAAACGCCGAGCAATGTTGGAGGCCGAAGATGCCTAACCTGCCAGTGACCGTCGATTACGATTTCTACCAAGCCATGGCCAAGGCGGTGTCTGAGGAGTTTGCCGATAGCTACCTGTCCGGTGCCGAGCTGTATCGCGGGGTCCTCCTGCCGCGCACCCACATCGCTTGGGAGCGGCTGAAGGACAACGCCGCCGCGATGGGCGTCATCCGCTCGCATGGCGTCAAGCTCAAGGAACCGCCGTACTTCACCGCCGATGCGATGACCCAGCTTCAGGGGCGTACGGCATGACCGAAGCCCTGCGTATCGATACCGGATACCTGCCCGTCGATATTTGGCTGGTCCGTACGCTGGAAGAGTGGCGCGGTCTGACCGAGGACGGGTGGCCGGACTTCAGCGCCAAGGGCTTCACGGCCACGATCCTGAACAAAGAGGGCAAGCAAGCAGTCGCTCTCTACATCGACAGGAAGGCGCACAAGACCAAGAGCGACTTTGCGATGACGGTCGTTCACGAGTGCGTCCACGTCTTCCAGCACGTCTGCACAATCATCAGCGAGGACAGGCCGTCCGGCGAGTTCGAGGCCTACTCGATCATGCACTACTTCGGTCAAGTGATGGAGGCCGCCTAATGGCTACGGCAAGGACCCGCAAGCACCGTGCGCGCGTTTGGGCCGCGGCCGAGGCCCGCCGTCTGGCCAAGCGAGCCGCAGAGCAGGACGCCAAGCGGCTGAGGGCCACCGGAGCCGAGGCCGACGTGCTGATGGCCCGCGATGAAAAGGGCAAGGTGACGTACATCACCCGCGCTCGCCGGATCGACGTGTTCCAGCTCCTGCTAGAGCGCGACGGGATCTCGCTCGACGCCTTCAACGCGGTTCGGGCCTACGAGCAGGACGTGGCCACGGCAGCAGGGGCCAACACCCCAGAGCGCCGCCCTGACCATATCCGCGCTTCGACCGAGGGGGCGCCAGGGCAGAACATCGGCCAGCAGCAGATCGAGGCCAGCAAGCGCGTCCAGTTTGTGGACGACCGCCTGCCCCCGCGTGACCTGAAGCTGCTGACGGCCCTGCTGCACGAAGGCGCGGCCTATCTCCAGCAGTGGCGGGCAACGGTTCAGGCTGTGACCGGAGAGCGTAACGAAGCCGCCCAGACCGCACGTGTCAGGGCGATGGCAGAGAACGTGGCGGACATTCGCCGGATGAAACGGAAGGAGGCTGCGTGATGACGGTCGGTGATATTGTCGAGAATGGCGACCATCAAGGAACCATCGTCAGCATCGAGGGTGACTGGCTTCTAGTCGAAGTCGATGGTTTCGAGGACGACGGGCCGATCAAATGGCACCGGGAATGGTGCGGAGAGAGCGACCAATGACCAACACCATGACACCGAGTGAGATTGCTGATTGGCTGGATCGTCGCGGTGCTCTTTTTGATGAGGAAGCCGCCGCCACGATCCGCGCACAGGCCGAGGCGCTCAAGATCGCAACGGAGGCGCTGGAGGAGATCGGCTCCGGTAGGTCGGTAGTTCCTGTTTGGATTGCCACCCAAGCCCTAGCCCGTATGAAGGAGGTGGTGTGATGGGTGATGGTGTGAGGAGGCTCGGCGCGACCATTTTGTTTGGTCCGCTCTATGCTTGCGTTCTGGCGTGGTCCCTTCTCTACGCTCTTTGCTACGCCTTTTATGCCGCAGCGCAGGTAACCCATGATCTTCTGACAGAGGAGCGCGACCAATGACCGACACCGACAAGCTAAAGCGGCTGGCTGAGGAAGTGCTGTCGAACTCGCTTCCGGTTTGTGCTGAGTACACCCTAGCACAAGGTATCCTCGCCCTGTTTGTCGAGAACGAGCGGTTGGCGCGACAATATGCGGAAATGGCGGGTCAGATTGATGCCCTGATGGATAGCCACCCCGATCCTCGCAAAGACCTAGAGAGGGTTGCCATCGCTGTTAGGGAGCGTGACGATGCCGTGGCGTTGCTGCGGAAAGCGCTGAAAGTGTCAGACGCAATCCTGCTCGACGCCCGTGAGGGGCGCTGCTCGTTGATGAGCGACACATGGCAGTGCATGGATAGTAACCGCAAGAACTTCGCTGCCTTCCTAGACCGCATTGACGCCGCACAGCACAACATCTCGTAGGGTTCACTTTTTGTGCGCACTAGGTGTTGACCAGACCGAATATTTGGGATATGGGTAAATCACTAGGATGCACACTGTGCGTTCTGAAGCTCCCACACAGTTTGAGTTCCGCGAAAGCGGGCGGGGATTTTACCCGCTGGCGGCGTGCCGCTGGTCCCCCGCAAATGGCCCAGTCGAGAAATCGGTGACTGCGTGCAGCTTGCTACCGCGCAGTCATGGCCACCAGTTCAGTAAGCGTTTTACCCTCCCCTCCCCCTGTAGCGTACCCCAAGGCGGTGACTGTTCCCCTCGGTCGCCGCCTTTTCGTTGGTGTAGCTCAACAGGTAGAGCGACGGTCTCCAAAACCGTAGGAGTGGGTTCGAGTCCTGCCACCTTCGCCAATTTCGCCCGACATGGGCACACGTTAACAACACCCCTCACGCCTATCCACGGAAGCGCATCGGAGGGGTTACTCATTCTGCGAGCGGCGTGGATGGACACGCAGCGAAGAGGTCTCAGATCGAGCGAGGTCGAAGCGGCAGTGGTCATCCGCACTTGCGGGTTCTGATCTGCTAGCAGGTATCAAGCCCTGCCTCGCAGAACACCCTCCCCCGCCTTCGGTTTACCGTTGGCACCCTCTGCGCTTCGGCGTGGAGGACCTTTTCGCGCGATAGAGCAGTTCGGTAGCTCGTCTGGCTCATAACCAGAAGGTCGGCGGTTCAAATCCGCCTCGCGCAACCAAGCTCGCCGCCGCACCCGGCGCAATCCCCCGACAGCCTCCCCCTCGGCTGATACTTGCTGCAAAGCGGGAGAGCGGCGGCGAAACCACCTTACGCGGGGATCTCTCCTTTCTGGACCGGAACCGAGCGCGGCAGACACCACCAGACCTTAGGCCGGAAAGGCCACGCGCCCCGCACGCAGAGATGCGCATAACACGCGGAAGGCTGGGACACTCGGCAACATCACGGAGAGCGGCATGAAATCGACCGAGACCGTAATCGAAGGTTGGGACGACATCGAGGGCGTTCCGGGCGGAGTGTCCGACGGACTTGTCGGCGTCAACCAAGGCACCACCTCCATCTGAGTTCCGACTGGGACACTCGGAGAGATTAGATGGCCAAGTCCTGCGATTGCGACGACTACGAGGACGACTGGCCTCCATACTACGAGCATGGCTCAAGCTACGAGCTAAGCGGCCCCAACGAGCGGCCCAAGCTGCGGTCGGTAAGTCACGCTGCTCACGCGGCCATGAACGCCACACCATCCCGCCCAGCTAATCCGATGGGCTTCCACATACCGAGGGTGAGACGATGACCTTCCCAGCAATCAACACCCGCCCGTTCTGGCGCATTTGGATACGCACCGGCGAATGGATGCTGAAGGCAGCGGCTGCGGGCCGATGAGCGGCGGCGAGTGATCCAAAGTAGACGGAAATAGACGATGGCAGTCG
>NZ_CAMZFB010000043.1 GCF_947305955.1 uncultured Brevundimonas sp. | reverse complement strand
CGATGGTGCCGATGTTGCAGTGCGGCTTAGTGCGTTCGAACTTTTCCTTGGCCATTCTCTAGCTCCTGGAGTCCCCGAACCGGGGTCCAAATAGGTTTGGGGATTGATGGGGGGCGATTTGTTACCAAACCGCCCCGATTTCAAGTGCCACTGTCAAAAAGACAGTGATTAGGCGAACTTCTTGATCACTTCGTCGGCGACGTGTTGCGGCACCGGCTCATAATGGTCGTACTGCATGGTGAACTGTGCACGGCCTTGCGACATACCGCGCAGGGTGTTCACGTAGCCGAACATGTTGGCCAGCGGCACGAAGGCGTTCACGACAACCGCGTTACCGCGCATGTCTTGGCCTTGGATCATGCCACGACGGCCGTTCAGGTCGCCGATGACCGAACCCAGATACTCTTCCGGGGTCACGACTTCCACAGCCATCACCGGCTCGAGCAGCTTCGGAGCAGCCTTTTCACGCAGTTCCTTGAAGGCTGCGCGCGAGGCGATTTCGAAGGCCAGAACCGAGGAGTCAACGTCGTGGAATGCGCCGTCGATCAGGGTTGCCTTGACGTCGATGACCGGGAAGCCAGCCAGCAGACCGTTGTCCTTGGCCGACTTCAGGCCCTTTTCAACGCCCGGGATGTATTCCTTCGGAACAGCACCGCCGACGATGGCCGACTCGAACACGAAGTCCGAACCCGGCTCACCCGGCTCGAAGCGCAGCTTGACGCGTGCAAACTGACCGGTACCACCGGTTTGCTTCTTGTGGGTGTAGTCGATTTCAGCCGTCTTGGTGATCGATTCACGGTACGCAACCTGCGGAGCGCCGATGTTGGCTTCCACCTTGTAGGTACGCTTCAGGATGTCGATCTTGATGTCGAGGTGAAGCTCGCCCATGCCCTTCAGGATGGTCTGGCCCGACTCGTGGTCGGTCGAGACGGTGAAGGACGGGTCTTCAGCGGCCAGCTTGGCCAGGGCAACGCCCAGCTTTTCTTGGTCAGCCTTCGACTTCGGCTCAACAGCGATTTCGATAACCGGTGCCGGGAATTCCATCTTCTCGAGGATAACCGGCGACTTCAGCGGGTCACACAGGGTGTCGCCGGTGCGGGTTTCCTTGAGGCCAGCCAGAGCGACGATGTCGCCAGCGTAGGCTTCCTTGATGTCTTCACGGTTGTTCGAGTGCATCAGCAGCATGCGGCCGACGCGTTCACGCTTGTCGCGCGACGAGTTCAGCAGCGATTGGCCGGTCTCCATCTTGCCCGAGTACAGGCGGCAGAAGGTGATCGAGCCCACGAACGGGTCGTCCATGATCTTGAACGCCAGAACCGACAGCGGCTCTTCGTCCGAAGCCTTACGAACGATCGGCTCTTCGGTCTTGAAGTCGATGCCCGGGGTCGGCGGAATGTCGACCGGCGACGGCAGGTAGTCGACGACGGCGTCGAGCAGCGGCTGAACGCCCTTGTTCTTGAAGGCCGAGCCAGCGAGGATCGGGTAGAAGTGACCTTCGATAACGGCCTTACGGATGCAGCGCTTCAGCACTTCAACCGACGGCTCTTCGCCACCGAGGTAGGATTCCATGGCTTCGTCGTCGATTTCGACGGCGTTATCCACGAGGTACTGACGGGCTTCAGCAACAGCATCAGCCATGTCGGCCGGGATGTCACGGATGTCCGGAGCAGCGCCCACTTGGTCGGTTTCCCAGACCAGAGCCTTCATTTCGACCAGGTCGACGACGCCCTTCAGGTCCGATTCAGCGCCGATCGGCAGTTGGATCGGCACAGCCTTGGCACCCAGACGGTCGCGGATCGACTCGACCGACTTCTGGAAGTCAGCGCCGAGCTTGTCCATCTTGTTGACGAACACGATACGCGGAACCTTGTACTTGTCGGCCTGACGCCAGACAGTCTCGGTTTGCGGCTCAACGCCGGCGTTACCGTCCAGAACGGTCACAGCACCGTCGAGCACGCGCAGCGAACGTTCGACTTCGATGGTGAAGTCCACGTGGCCAGGGGTGTCGATGATGTTCAGACGCTTTTCTTTCCAGAAAGCGGTCGTCGCGGCCGACGTGATGGTGATGCCGCGTTCTTGTTCCTGGTCCATCCAGTCCATGGTCGAGGCACCATCGTGCGTCTCGCCCATTTTGTGGTTCTTACCGGTGTAGAACAGGATGCGCTCGGTCGTCGTGGTCTTACCCGCGTCGATGTGAGCCATGATACCGAAGTTACGGTAGTCTTCGATTTTGTGTGTACGGGCCATTGGTATTGCCTTCCGGGTAACTCGCGGACGCCGCGAGCGCCCCGTTGTGTCAGATATGACGGCGCGGGCAGTTCAATCCTGAATGCCCGCACCAAATCGCCTAAAGTGCTACCGCCCCCGCACCGAGGTGCGGGAACAGTTTCAAGACGTTTACCAGCGGTAGTGGCTGAAGGCGCGGTTGGCTTCGGCCATCTTGTGGGTGTCTTCGCGCTTCTTGACCGAGGTGCCGCGGTTGTTCGAGGCGTCCAGCAGTTCAGCGGCCAGCTTTTCGGTCATGGTGTTTTCACCGCGCTTGCGAGCGGCGTTAACGACCCAACGGATAGCCAGGGCACGACGACGGTCCGGACGAACTTCAACCGGAACCTGGTAGGTAGCACCACCAACGCGGCGCGAACGCACTTCGACTTGCGGAGCGACGTTTTCCAGAGCCTGGTGGAAGGTTTCCACTGCGGTCTGGTCTTTCTTCTTCTCGGCCAGGATGTCGAAAGCACCGTAGACGATGTTTTCAGCAACAGCCTTCTTACCTTCGTACATGACGTAGTTCATGAACTTGGTAACGACCAGATCACCGAACTTCGGATCCGGCAGAACTTCACGCTTCTGGGCGCGGTGACGACGGGACATGAGAGTATCCTCTTAAATCTGTAGAGCGCAGAACGCGTGTTGCTTACTTCGGACGCTTCGCACCGTAGTGCGAACGACGTTGCTTACGGTCCTTAACGCCTTGGGTATCCAGCACACCGCGCAGGATGTGGTAACGGACACCCGGAAGGTCCTTCACGCGGCCGCCGCGGATGAGCACAACCGAGTGCTCTTGCAGGTTGTGGCCTTCACCCGGGATGTAGCACACAGCTTCAACACCGTTCTTGGCCAGGCGAACCTTGGCAACCTTACGAAGTGCCGAGTTCGGCTTCTTCGGGGTGGTGGTGTACACGCGGGTGCAAACGCCGCGACGCTGGGGCGAACCCTCCAGAGCCGGAACCTTGTTGCGGACCGGCTTCGGCTTACGGGGCTTGCGGATCAGCTGGTTGATCGTGGGCATTCGAATTCGTCTCTTTTCGATGTGGAGGCGTGTGCCTTTCGGCCGGAGCGCCTCATTGCCTTCTTTTGAACGGTTCCGAAAAACCGCCCGGGGTTGGTATTCGAGCTGAAAGAGGTCTATCCAAACGGAAAAACCGGAACGCGCGCTTCGGGCGTTCCGGCGGGACACAGCCCGACCGTTCAGTTGTCACTCCATCAGCGGACAGCGGACTGCCCACGTCTCGAAAGTGCGCGGCTTGTACGCGGCCCTTGCCGACTCGTCAAGGTCGCGCGGTATCCCGTTTAGATTTGGGTAATCTATACCGCCATTCTTCGACCGTGATAGTTCGGGACCGTGCGTCGAACGGAGAGCGTTCCTCCCCCCACCAGCCCGCCTTCTCAAAACGTCGCGACGCCACGTTAACCAGACATCAGCGTTCTCAACTTCATGTGACAGGGTGGCGGCGAGCCAATGACTCAGGTTCTTCTGTAACGCTTTCGCAGTGGTGTGACCCCAACCTCTGTTTCGAGGACGCGCATGAGTTTCAGCCTGTCGGCGCCCCCGCCGCCCATTACACCCTCTCCGCGTCGGCAAAGGGGTCTGCTGCTCGCCGCATCGGCAGTGGTTCACATACTGGTGCTGGTACCGGTCGCCCTGAATACGGTTTTCATTCCCAGCTTCAGTGAAGACGATCCGTCGTTCGAAGTTCTGATCGATATGACGCGGGACTTCGTCCGTCCGGAGCCCAAGCCAAAGCCACAGCCGGTTGAACGGGTACAGGATCAGGCACAGTCCAAAGAGCGGCCTCAAGACCGCCCCAAAACTGTCCCGCAAGAGACGCCGCAGGACACACCGCAAGAACGGCGTATCGAACAGATCGAAGCCGCCAAGCCGCAACAGGACCTGAGCCGTCTGGACGCGCGCCTGCCGGAACTGGCGACACCACAAGCGGAGCAACCGCGTGAGGCGCTGGACGCCGACAATCGGCCAGCGGCGGTGAATGATCTTAACACCCCTGCCCTGCCCACGCTGACAGCTCCCGTCACCCGCCCTGTCATCGAAGCCATCGATGGCCCCATGGCCAGTTCGCAGTCGATCGCTCCGGCGGATGCCCGCGTGCCCGCGCTACAGAGTGCGGCTCAGGCCGACCGCGCGGGTGAATCCGGCCAAGCCGACGTTGGCGCGCCTGATACGCCTGTCCCCCGCCGTGCGCGGCTGGATGAGGATGCTGAGGCGGCCTTGGCGGCGGCGGCGCGTGGCGGGGCATTGGATGATGCGTGGACCTATCGTCCCGAAGCGGGCGGCGCTGCGGGCGGAGGCGGCACTGCAGGCGCTCAGGCCGGTGCCAGTGGGCGCGGACCGGACGGCAACAATACCGCGACCAGCACAGGCCGCATCTATTACGGCGGCAGGACCACGCCCGTCGACTGCACCCAGCCCCAGATGTTGAGCGACATCCAGCGCCTGAGCTGCGACAGCGCCGAGGCGCGTCGCCTGCGTCAGTCCGCCGAAAGCGGCATCCGTGTCGGTGGCAACGGCAATGCCGCCCGTGATGGCCAGATGTCGGCCACAGGGGCACGGCGCATTCAACGTTATGAAGAACTGCGCCGCCCGCTTGGCGGAGGGGTCGGTGTTTCGCAAGGGTCGATGCAGGGCGGATCAGGCCAAGGCGAAATCCTTGACGATATGTCCGGTACCACCAACGAAATCCGCAAGCTTCAGGAACAGATCGGGGCCAGCAATGGCCCGCGAGCGCCAGCCCGCAACGACTAGGACCTGTTTGGGGACCTGATTGGAGCCACAACGAAAAAGGGCGGTGTCTTGCGACACCGCCCTTCTCTTTTCGATCGGCTAGAGCCGGACGCGGACTTAGTCCTTGTCCAGTTCCAGTGCCAGGTCGGCCGGCAGCGGCTCGACCGCGTCTTCGCGAGCTTGGGTAAGCTCGGCGTCGCGCTCGTTGGCGATCTTCTGCATCGAACGCAGGTACGCACCGGTACCGGCGGGGATGAGACGACCCACGATGACGTTTTCCTTGAGGCCTTCCAGCGTGTCCTTCTTGCCGTGGACCGAAGCCTCGGTAAGGACGCGGGTGGTCTCCTGGAACGATGCCGCCGAGATGAAGCTGCGGGTTTGCAGCGACGCTTTGGTGATACCCAGCAGGACCGGCTGCGTGATAGCCGGACGGCCACCGCGCTTCTCGACCTTGGCGTTCTCGTATTCGGCCTCAGCCACTTCGACGGTGTCACCCTTGATGAGGGTGGTTTCGCCGGAGTCAATGACTTCGACCTTCTGCAGCATCTGACGCACGATCACTTCGATGTGCTTGTCGTTAATCGGCACGCCTTGCAGACGGTAGACTTCCTGCACCTCGTTGACGAGGTATTCGGCCAGAGCCTCGACGCCCTGAATACGCAGCAGATCGTGCGGATCGGGGTTGCCGTCGATGATGTAGTCGCCCTTCTGGATCAGATCGCCGTCGTGGACGGAGATGTGCTTGCCCTTCGGGATCAGGAATTCCACGGCTTCGCCTTGGTTGCCATCGGCATCCGGCTCCGGCGTGATCTTGATACGACGCTTGTTCTTGTAGTCGCGACCGAACTCTACGCGGCCATCCATTTCGGCGATGACAGCGCAGTCCTTCGGACGGCGGGCTTCGAACAGTTCGGCAACGCGCGGCAGACCGCCGGTGATGTCGCGGGTCTTGGCACCTTCGGTCGGGATACGGGCGATAACCTCACCCGGCTTAACCGTGTCACCGTTCGACACCGACAGAATGGCGCCAACCGGCAGCAGGTAACGGGCATCCGAACCCGAAGCCAGACGGGCATAGCTGTCGCCAGCGATGATGCCGAGGGCCGGACGCAGGTCCGAACCACGCGGGCTTGCACGCCAGTCGGAAACGACGCGCTGGGCGATACCGGTCGCCTCGTCGGTCTCTTCCTTGACGGACAGGCCGTCGACCAGATCCTCGAAGCGGATCGAGCCGCCCACTTCGGTGATGATCGGGTTGGTGTACGGGTCCCACTCGGCCACGCGAGCGCCCTTGGCCACTTCTGCACCGTCCTTGACGCGCAGACGTGCACCGTACGGCACCTTGTGGGTTTCGCGTTCCTTGCCGTCGACCATGATCGACACGACGACGTTGCGGCTCATGGCCACCAGGTCGCCGTGCGGCGCGGTAACGGTCGGGCCCGAAACCTTGGCAACACCGGCGTTGGTCGCTTCGTAGAACGAAGTTTCCGAAACCTGTGCGGTACCGCCGATGTGGAAGGTACGCATGGTCAGCTGGGTACCCGGCTCACCGATCGACTGTGCAGCGATAACGCCGACAGCTTCACCGATGTTCACATTGGTACCGCGAGCCAGGTCACGGCCGTAGCAGGTGGCGCAGATGCCGGCCTTGGCTTCGCAGGTCAGGGCCGAACGGACCTTGACCGAAGCCACGCCAGCGGCGTCGATGGCCTCGACTTCTTCTTCCTGCAGATAGGTATCTGCCGGGAAGAGGATGTTGTCGGTGCCCGGCTCCTTGATGTCCTCGGCCGCATAACGACCCAGAACACGTTGGCCCAGCGAAACCAGAACGTCACCGCCTTCGGTCACGGCGCGCAGGGTGATGCCACGGGTCGAACCGCAGTCCTCCTCCGTCACGATCGAGTCCTGGGCAACGTCCACCAGACGACGGGTCAGGTAACCCGAGTTGGCGGTCTTCAGTGCGGTATCGGCCAGACCCTTACGGGCACCGTGGGTGGAGTTGAAGTACTCCAGAACGGTCAGGCCTTCCTTGAAGTTCGAGGTAATCGGGGTCTCGATGATTTCGCCCGACGGCTTGGCCATAAGGCCGCGCATACCGCCCAGCTGCTTCATCTGTGCCTGCGAACCACGGGCACCCGAGTTGGCCATCATGTACACCGAGTTGATGTCCGGGTTTTCACCCTTAATCAGCACGCGCGGACGGGCGATTTCGGCCATCATGGCGTCCGAAATCTTGTCCGAGGCCTTCGACCAGGCGTCGATGACCTTGTTGTACTTCTCGCCCTTGGTGATGAGGCCGTCAGCGTATTGCTGCTCGTACTCTTCGACCTGATGACGGGTTTCGTTGACCAGGGTGTACTTGGCTTCCGGAATGACGATGTCGTCCTTACCGACCGAGATACCGGCCTTAGCAGCTTCCTTGAAGCCGAGGCCCATCATCTGGTCAGCGAAGATCACCGTCGCCTTCTGACCGCAGTGACGATAGACCTGATCGATCAGGTTACCGATTTCCTTCTTGGTCAGGTTCTTGGCGACCATCGAGTAGCCGATGTTCGGGTTCTGCGGCAGCAGGGCAGCCAGCTTCATACGGCCCGGGGTCGTGTCGATCACCTTGGTGACCAGCTCGCCGTCCGCATTCATCTCGGTCCAGCGGGCCTTGACCTTCGAGTGCAGGGTCACGACGCCAGCGTCGAGAGCCGCATCGATTTCGCCCATGTTGGCGAACAGCTTGCCTTCACCCTTTTCGCCGTCCTTGACGAGCGACAGGTAGTACAGACCCAGGACGATGTCCTGCGACGGCACGATGATCGGCTTGCCGTTGGCGGGCGACAGGATGTTGTTCGTCGACATCATCAGGACGCGCGCTTCCAGCTGGGCCTCGAGGCTCAGCGGAACGTGCACGGCCATCTGGTCGCCGTCGAAGTCGGCGTTGAACGCGGTACAGACCAGCGGGTGCAGGCGGATAGCCTTACCTTCGATCAGCTTCGGTTCGAATGCTTGAATGCCCAGACGGTGAAGCGTCGGTGCGCGGTTCAGGAACACCGGGTGTTCGCGGATAACCTCGTCGAGGATATCCCAAACGGCCGGTTGTTCGCGCTCGACCATACGCTTGGACTGCTTGACGGTGCCCGACAGGCCCTTGGCGTCCAGACGTGCGTAGATGAACGGCTTGAACAGCTCCAGAGCCATCTTCTTCGGAAGGCCGCACTCGTGCAGCTTCAGCTCCGGACCCACGGTGATAACCGAACGGCCCGAGTAGTCGACGCGCTTGCCGAGCAGGTTCTGACGGAAGCGACCTTGCTTACCCTTCAGCATGTCGGCCAGCGACTTCAGCGGACGCTTGTTGGCGCCGGTGATGACGCGGCCACGACGGCCGTTGTCGAACAGGGCGTCAACCGACTCCTGCAGCATACGCTTTTCGTTACGGATGATGATGTCAGGTGCGCGAAGCTCCATCAGGCGCTTCAGGCGGTTGTTACGGTTGATGACGCGACGGTAGAGGTCGTTCAGGTCCGAGGTGGCGAAGCGGCCGCCATCCAGCGGAACCAGCGGACGCAGTTCCGGCGGGATAACCGGGACGATCGTCAGGATCATCCATTCCGGCTTGTTGCCCGACTCGATGAAGGCTTCCAGCAGCTTCAGACGCTTCGAAGCCTTCTTCGCCTTCATTTCCGACGGGTTGTCGGCCAGTTCGGCGCGGTGCTTCTCGGCTTCCTGATGCAGGTCGATCGACATCAGCAGGTTGCGAACAGCTTCAGCGCCGATTTCAGCGGTGAAACCGTCGTCGCCGTACTCTTCCTGATAGCGATAGTACTCGTCTTCGGTCAGCAGTTGGTTCTGCTTCAGCGGGGTCAGGCCCGGCTCGGTGACGATGTAGTTCTCGAAATACAGAACGCGTTCAACGTCCTTCAGCGCCATGTCGAGCATCAGCGAGATACGCGACGGAAGCGACTTCAGGAACCAGATGTGGGCCACCGGAGCAGCCAGTTCGATGTGACCCATGCGCTCGCGACGGACGCGCGCCAAGGTGACTTCGACACCGCACTTCTCGCAGATGATGCCCTTGTACTTCATGCGCTTGTACTTGCCGCACAGGCATTCGTAGTCCTTGGTCGGGCCAAAGATACGGGCGCAGAACAGGCCATCACGTTCCGGCTTGAACGTGCGGTAGTTGATGGTTTCCGGCTTTTTGATTTCGCCGAACGACCACGAACGGATCTTCTCGGGCGAGGCCAGAGCGATTTTGATCTGGTCAAAGGTCGGGGTGACCGGGACCGGATTGAAGATGTTCAGGACTTCCTGGTTCATCTTTGTTCCTTCTGCGGCAGGAGCCGCGAAAATCATTCAGAGCAGAGGACTTGTTCGAGAGGTCCCTCCCCGCCGATGCAGGGAGGGAAAATCTTCGATCAGCCGTTCTCCAGCTCCACGTTCAGGCCCAGCGAGCGCATTTCCTTGATCAGGACGTTGAAGCTTTCCGGGATACCGGCTTCGAAGCTGTCGTCGCCGCGGACGATGGCCTCGTAAACCTTGGTACGGCCAGCAACGTCGTCCGACTTCACCGTCAGCATTTCCTGCAGGGTGTAGGCGGCGCCGTAAGCTTCCAGAGCCCAGACCTCCATTTCCCCGAAGCGCTGGCCGCCGAACTGCGCCTTACCGCCCAGCGGCTGCTGGGTGACGAGCGAGTACGGGCCAATCGAACGGGCGTGGATCTTGTCGTCGACCAGGTGGTGCAGCTTCAGCATGTACACATAGCCAACGGTGACCGGACGCTTGAACTGTTCACCGGTTTGACCATCGTACAGGATCGACTGGGCCGAACGGTCCAGACCGGCCATTTCCAGACGGTCCTCGATGTCCGAGATGCGGGCACCGTCGAAGACCGGCGTCGCAAACGGAACACCCTTCGACAGGTTTTGAGCCAGCTCGATCAGTTCCTCGTCGGTTTCCGGCAGCGGGGTATCCTCGCCGTAGATTTCCTTGAGGCGGTTGATCAGGCGCTCGCGCTCGCCACCGTCCATCCATTCTTCGAGCAGGGCCTTGATCTGCTTGCCGAGGCCAGCCGATGCCCAACCCAGGTGGGTTTCGAAGATCTGACCGATGTTCATGCGCGACGGCACGCCCAGCGGGTTCAGAACGATGTCGACGTGCGTGCCGTCTTCAAGGTGCGGCATGTCCTCGATCGGCAGGATCTTGGAGATAACGCCCTTGTTGCCGTGACGGCCGGCCATCTTGTCGCCCGGCTGCAGCTTGCGCTTCACAGCCACGAAGACCTTGACCATCTTCATCACGCCCGGCGGCAGTTCGTCGCCACGCTGCAGCTTCTCGACCTTGTCTTCGAAACGACGGTCCAGTTGCTTACGAGCGTCCTCGAACTGCTTCTTCATGGCTTCGAGTTCAGCCATGGCCTTTTCGTCTTCGAGGGCGATTTGCCACCACAGACCCTTCGAGACTTCGCTCATGGCGTCTTCGGTGATCTCGCCACGGCCGATGCCCTTCGGACCCGACACGGCGACCTTGCCCAGAAGCAGCGGCTTCAGACGGCCATAGACGTTGCGCTCGAGGATCTTGAGCTCGTCGTCGCGGTCCTTGCCCAGACGTTCGATTTCGGCGCGCTCGATAGCTTGAGCACGTTCGTCCTTGTCGACGCCGTGACGGTTGAAGACGCGAACGTCAACGATGGTACCGGCAACGCCCGGCGGCAGACGCAAGCTCGTGTCGCGGACGTCCGAAGCCTTTTCACCGAAGATGGCGCGCAGCAGCTTCTCTTCCGGGGTCATCGGGCTTTCGCCCTTCGGCGTCACCTTACCGACCAGGATGTCACCCGGTTGGACTTCGGCGCCGATGGCCACGATACCGGCTTCGTCGAGGTTGCGCAGGGCTTCCTCGCCGACGTTCGGGATGTCGCGGGTGATTTCTTCCGGCCCAAGCTTGGTGTCGCGGGCCATGACTTCAAACTCCTCGAGGTGGATCGAGGTGAAGATGTCATCGCGCACGATGCGCTCGGAGATCAGGATGGAGTCTTCGAAGTTGTAGCCGTTCCACGGCATGTAGGCGACGAGGACGTTACGGCCCAGAGCCAGATCGCCCAGATCGGTCGACGGACCGTCGGCGATAACGTCACCGGCCTTCACGGCATCACCCACGCGCACGATCGGGCGCTGGTTGATACAGGTCGACTGGTTCGAACGCTGGAACTTCGACAGACGGTAGATATCGACGCCCGAACGACCGGCATCGACGTCCGAGGTCGCGCGGATAACGATACGGGTACCGTCCAGCTGCTCGACCACACCGTCGCGGCGGGCGATCACAACAGCGCCGGAGTCGCGTGCCACGACCGATTCCATACCGGTACCCACCAGCGGGGCGTCGGTCTGGACCAGCGGCACGGCCTGACGTTGCATGTTCGCGCCCATCAGTGCGCGGTTGGCGTCATCGTTTTCAAGGAACGGGATCAGGGCCGCAGCGACCGAAACAACCTGTTTCGGCGACACGTCCATCATGTCCACCGACTCCTTGGTCAGGAGTTGGGATTCACCGTTCACACGACCCGGGACGATTTCTTCAACGATCTCGCCATTCTTCAGCTCGATGTTCGCCTGAGCGATCGTGTAGCGGGCTTCTTCCATGGCCGAGATGTAGACCACCTCGTCCTGAGCCTTACCGTCCTTCACGCGACGGTACGGCGACTCGATGAAGCCGTACTTGTTCACGCGGGCGTGGGTAGCCAGCGAGTTGATCAGACCGATGTTCGGGCCTTCCGGCGTTTCAATCGGGCAGATACGGCCATAGTGCGTCGGGTGAACGTCGCGGACTTCGAAGCCTGCGCGCTCGCGGGTCAGACCGCCTGGGCCAAGCGCCGAGAGACGACGCTTGTGCGTGATTTCCGACAGCGGGTTGGTTTGGTCCATGAACTGCGACAGCTGCGACGAGCCGAAGAATTCACGGACGGCAGCAGCCGCCGGCTTCGCGTTGATCAGGTCGTGCGGCATGACGGTGTCGATATCGACCGACGACATGCGCTCCTTGATGGCGCGTTCCATACGCAGCAGGCCGACGCGGTACTGGTTTTCCAGCAGCTCGCCAACCGAGCGAACGCGACGGTTGCCCAGGTTGTCGATATCGTCGATTTCGCCACGGCCGTCCTTCAGACCCACGAGGATCTGCAGAACCTTCAGGATGTCTTCCTGACGCAGGACGCGGATTTCGTCCGAAACTTCCGGAGTTTCGAGACGCATGTTCATCTTCACGCGACCCACGGCCGACAGGTCGTAGCGTTCGGGGTCGAAGAACAGCGACTGGAACATGGCCTCGGCGGCTTCCGGCGTCGGCGGCTCGCCCGGGCGCATCACGCGATAGATGTCGAACAGGGCGTCTTCGCGGCCCGTGTTCTTGTCCAGACGCAGGGTGTTGCGCATGTAGGCGCCGACCGTGACGTGGTCGATGTCCAGCACTTCGATGGTCGAGAAGCCTTGGGCTTCCAGCAGCTCGATGGCGGCTTGGTCCAGCTCGTCACCGGCTTCGGCGTAGATTTCGCCGGTTTCGAAGTTGACGGCGTCGTTGGCCAGATACTTGCCGAGCAGAGCGTCAGCGGCCAGCGACAGCGACTTCAGGCCACCGTCTTGCAGCTTCTTGGCGGCACGGGCCGAGATCTTCTGGCCAGCCGGAGCGACCACTTCGCCGGTGTCGGCGTCGATCAGGTCGAATTCCGGCTTCACACCGCGCCAGCGTTCCGGCTTGTACGGGGTGACCCAGTTGTCGCCGCGCTTCTCGTACGGGACGGTCTCGTAGAAGGTCTTGAGGATTTCCTCGCCGTCCATGCCCAGGGCATAGAGGAAGGTGGTTGCCGGCAGTTTGCGACGACGGTCGATACGGACATAGACGATGTCCTTGGCGTCGAATTCGAAGTCCAGCCACGAGCCGCGGTACGGAATGACGCGAGCGGCGAACAGCAGCTTGCCCGACGAGTGGGTCTTGCCCTTGTCGTGGTCGAAGAACACGCCCGGCGAACGGTGCATCTGGGAAACGATGACGCGCTCGGTGCCGTTGACGATGAAGGTACCCTTCTCGGTCATGAGCGGAATGTCGCCCATGTAGACATCTTGTTCCTTGATGTCCTTGACCGAGCGGGCGCCGGTTTCTTCTTCGGTTTCGAAGACGATCAGGCGCAGCTTGACCTTCAGCGGAGCCGCGAAGGTCATGTCGCGTTGAATGCATTCCTCAACGTCGTACTTCGGCTCTTCGAACTCGTACGAAACGTATTCGAGAACGGCGCGTTCGTTGAAGTCCTTGATCGGGAAGACCGACTTGAAGACAGCTTCGATGCCTTCGTCGCGGCGCAGGCCCGGACGGCTCTCGCGCTGCAGGAATTGTTCATAGGAGGCGCGCTGAACCTCGATGAGGTTCGGCATCTGCACGGCTTCCGGGATACGCCCAAAGCTGTAACGAATGCGCTTCTTTCCGGTGAAGGAGGTCGCGGCTGCGATCTTGCCTAGGGCGAGACCGTCGGTGGACTTGGCCATTCTGTTTTCCCAATAGTGGGCCCCGGGGAGGAACCCAGCTCTCAATGCAGCAGCCACGGCGCACCCTGCGGGCGTTCCGTGACCGTTAAACGTCTGTCGGCATCCACCCTCGTTCCACGGCACGGAACAGGACGCCTCAAATGTCACGCCCCCTTGGGTAGGGGCGACGCCTTCGCACCGGTTCGGAGGGCATCAAACCGGGCCTCGGCGCAAATCGCGCGGATTCAGGGAATCTGCGAAGCGGCTACATATAACGCTTGACGCAGCAAAATAAAGGCCTAAAGCGCAGACCAAGCCGCCCGCGTGGCAAAAAATCCTTACAGACCTACAACCGTTAGGCGATTTTCGTTATGAGAGTCGCCATTTTGCCGTTTTTTTCACCCAAGATGATTTCGTTTCTGCCCGTCATAGAAATTTTATTGCGTTTGAATTTTGCGTGTAAGGTGTCGACGGAAGTTTGGCCCGCCGGATTTGAGGCCGCATGATCCCGGCTGTTTCGGGCAATGCCCAAGCTCTTCTTGCCAACGAAAGTGCCGTTCGCGAGGGCATACGTAACGGCCAATGCCATATCATCAGCCTTGCTCCTGTACGCGAAGCCTTGGGCGAGCGCTGGAGCAAGAATGAGGTGCTGGTCGAAGACTTCGTCCTGCGGACCTTCAGGCGCGGCGCGGATTCCGACGATCTGATCATCAAGCTTAACGCCGTCGACTATATGGTGATCCAGCCCAGCCGCAGCGCCATGAGCGCGCTGAGCCGTGTCACCCTGCTCACCCGTATGACGCTCAACCATTTTCTGGGTCAGGCGCGTACCGAATACATCCGCGTGTCCTTCATCGAAGAAGCCACGCCCGGCCTGATCACCGCGCGCCGCGCTTCGACCGAGCAGATGTTACGCGCCACCCGCGATGCGGCCCGCGAACAGGACCCAACCAACATCGTGTCGCTGGCCCAGGCTTTACAGGAGTCGCCTCCGTGGGAGCCCTTCGGCACCAAGGCCAAACCGCGCAAAGTGGTCATCTACAAGCGGCCTGACAGCAGCGAACTGGAAGCCACCTATTACTGTGAGCCGATCTGGAATGCCGCCCGTGAGGCCGTCGGCATCTTCCAGTTCAAGACCGAGACCTTCCGCGTCTCGGCGAAACGCGCTCACCGATCGACAAGGATGATCTGACGGCCCGCACCCAGGGCATTATCGCCACGCGCCGTCTCCAACACGCCGAGGAAGTCCTCGGTGACACGCTCGAACAGCAGATTGCCCTCAGCGTGCCCCTGTCGCTGGATGCCTTTGCCCATTCGTCCAGCCGCATCGCCATCGTCAACAAGCTTCAGCGACTGGCCGAGAACTCCACCACCAACGGACGCCTGTTCATCGAGCTGAGCGACCTGCCGTGCAGTGTGTCCTCGACGCGCGTGGCCGAGACGGTGGCGCAGATCCGTGGCTATGTCCGCCGCGTGACGGTGCGCCTGCCCTCCAACTGCCGACAGGTGCCGGAAATCGGCCAAATGGGGCGTCGACGGCGTGATCCTGCAACGCCGCGAAGGCATGACCGAGCTTCTGCTACGCCGTAAGATCCACGCCCTGACCTCGGCGCTCAGCCGAAACCCTGCCTTCATCGCGCTGGATCAAATCAACCACCCCAGCTGGGCCGCGCTGGCCTGTACCTATGGGCTGAAGGAGTTGTCGGGTGATCATATCTCGGCGGCCTTCGGCAACCATTTCGACATGCGGCCGCTGCCGCTCAGCCAAATATTGACAGAAGCGAAGGTGGCCTGACTTCCGCCCGACGCATCGCACGTGATAGCGTCAGTATATGAGAAGCCCAATTCACACCTGCGCCCTGATCGCCTCGGCCGGTGTCGCCCTTGCGGCCAGCCCGCTCGCCCACGCCCAGACGCCTGCCGCCACGATGGAAGAGTACGAGGCCGCACTGGCACGCTGGACCGCCGGACAACAGGCCTATGAGGCATGGAACGGTGCCCGCCGCGGCTGGACCACGACCGAAAGCGGCCTCCAATACCGCCGCACCTCGCGCGCTCAGCCCAAGGGCGCGCAACCGACCGCGACCGACACGGTCAAGGTCCACTATCGCGGCCGCTTCATCGACGGGCGCGAGTTCGACAGCTCCTATTCCCGCAACGAGCCCGCCACCTTCCCGCTCAATCGCGTCATTCGCGGCTGGACCGAGGGCGTGGCCCTGATGCGCGAGGGCGAAACCTATGAGTTCGTCATTCCGGCCAGCATCGCCTATGGCAACCGCTGGATGGGTACAGACATTCCGCCCGCCTCGACCCTGCTGTTCACGGTCGAGTTGCTGGAAGTGAACCCGTAAGCCCAAGACCGGAAATCCGCGCGTTTAGCGGTGGACGAACACCGCTAAACGCCAATCGGTCCTTGACGGCGCAGCCTTAGGGCGGCTTGCCTTTCCCCGACATGTTTATGCCGCCCTGCGGCCTTTCTTGGGGGAACACCGTATGTCCCGTCGTACTCTGGCCGTTTGTGCCTCTGCCATCGCCCTTGTGATCGCCACGCCATCGTTAGCCCAAACAGGAGCACAAACAGGGGCCGCCGCCCCTGCCCTGCCCGTGACGCTGGCCCCGATCCCTGCCGTCAGCGATGCGGTGCGGCCCGGCAACATCGAGGTCTGGGTCGATGCGACCGACCTCGACCGCCGCGTCATGAACGTCCGCCAGCGTATTCCGGTCGAGAGCGCCGGCCCGATGGTGCTCTTCTATCCACAGTGGATTCCGGGCAACCACGGCCCTGTCGGCCCGATCTCCCAGATCGCCAACCTGCAGTTCTCCGCCAACGGCCAGCGCGTCGAGTGGATCCGCAACACCCTGCATCCGTGGGCCTATCAGATCGAGGTCCCGCAGGGCGTGGACACCATCGACGTCAGCTTCTCGTGGCTGACCCCGACCGAGGGTGCGCAGGGCCGCGTGGTCATGGCCCCCGACATGCTGAACCACCAGTGGGAAAAGGCGATCCTCTATCCCGCCGGATACCGCAGCAGCCACATCGGCATCCTGCCGCGCCTGAAACTGCCCGAAGGTTTCCAATATGCGGGCGCGCTGGCCAGCGAAGGCACGATCGACGGCTATCTAGAGCTAGAGCCGATCAATTTCGAGCATCTGCAGGACAGCCCCGTTTTCGCAGGCCGCCACTTTGCCCAGTACGAGCTGTCGCCCAACGGCCCGTCGTCGGTCCGCCTGAACATCGTGGGTGACAGCGCCGATGTGGTGAAGGTGAAGGACGAGCATCTGGCCCTGCACCGCAATCTGGTGGCCGAGGCCGACCTGCTGTTCGGTGCCCGCCACTACGACCGCTATGAGTTCCTCGTCGCCGTCACCGACAAGCTGGGCGGCATCGGTCTGGAGCACCAGCGCTCCAGCGAGAACAGCGTCGCCACCAAATATTTCACCGACCCGACCGGCACCATCGTGGACCGCGACCTGCTGGGCCACGAATACACCCACAGCTGGAACGGCAAGTGGCGTCGCCCCGCCGACCAGATGGTCAACAACTTCAACGAGCCTCTGCAGAACTCCCTGCTCTGGGTCTATGAGGGCCAGACCCAGTACTGGGGCCTGATCCTGACCGCCCGTGCGGGTCTGATGACCAAGGAAGAGGCGCTGGGCGTCATCGCCAACAACACCGCCCAATATTCCACCACCCCCGCCCGCGCTTGGCGCGCTATGCAGGACACCACCAACGACCCGATCATACAGCAGCGCCGCCCGCAGGGCTGGCCCAGCCTGCAACGCTCCGAAGACTATTACCGCGAAGGCTCGATGGTCTGGCTGGATGCCGACACCCTGATCCGCGAAAAGACGGGTGGCCGCAAATCGCTGGATGACTTCGCACGCGGCTTCTTCGGCATCGAGGACGGCAACTGGGAAGCCAAACCCTACACCTTCGAGGATGTCGTCGCGGCCCTGAACGCCGTCGTGCCGCACGACTGGGCCAGCTTCCTGCGCGAGCGGGTGGATGCCGTCGGTCCCGACGCCCCCGCCCCGATCAACGGCGTGGAACAGGGCGGCTATCGCCTTGTCTACAAGGACACGCCCAACGCCTACATGTCCCAGCTCAACAAGGAACTGGGCCGCGTGGACTTCGTCTATTCGCTGGGCATCCAGATGAACAAGTCGAACCGCATCACGAGCGTGACGTGGGGTGGCCTGGCCTTCCAGCAGGGCCTGACCGCGGGCTGGGAAGTCGTCGCCGTCAACGACCGCGCCGCCTCCGAAGACGCGATCAAGGAGGCCATCACCGCCGCCAAGAATGGCGGTCCGGCCATCACCCTGATCGTCAAGCGCGATGACCGCTTCCGCACCCTTACCTTCGATTACCGCGACGGCCTGCGCTATCCGCACCTTGAACGCATCGCGGGCACGCCCGACCGTCTGGGCGATATCCTCTCGCCACGCCGCAACACCCGCGCCCGCCGCTAAGTCCTTCCGTTGATCCGAGTTTACGACATGAAGAAGCACCTTTCCGCCGCCGCCCTGTCCCTGCTGCTGTGCGGCACGGCCACGGCCGCGCTGGCCCACAACGGAAGCCCCGTGTGGCAAGGCCCCGCTGCGCCCGCCGCACCGACGCCCCAGAACACGCCGCTGGCCCTGCCGCGCGCCCTGCCGCCGATCCCGGCCCCGACCGAGGCCACCTTTCCGGGCGTCATCCGCTATGAGATCGATGCCACGGACGTGGAGCGCAAGATCGTGCGCGTGCGCCAGACCATTCCGGTCAGCGCGGGCAACCTCGTCCTGCTCTATCCGAAGTATCTTCCGGGCAACCACGCCGACACCGGCCCGATCCAGCTGATCGCGGGCCTGACCGTGTCGGGCGGTGGCCAGCGCATCGAATGGCTTCGCGATACTATCGACCCCTACGCCTTCCACATCGACGTGCCGCAGGGCGTGTCGGAAATCGTTGTCGAGTTCCAGTGGCTGACCCAGCCTGACAACAGCCAGTGGCGCGTTGTCATGACGCCGGAAATGGTCAACCTGCAGTGGGAAAAGGCCCTGCTCTATCCGGCGGGCTACCACTCCACGGGCATCACCTTCGCCCCGTCGATCAAGCTGCCGCAGGGCTGGAACTACGGCGTCTCGCTCGACACCGAGCGCTTTGAAAACGGCGTGGCCACCTTCAAGCCGGTGGACCTCTACAACCTGATCGATAGCCCGCTGTTCGGCGGTGCCCACTTCAACCGTGTGGACATCGACCCCAAGGGTGAAGGCGTCCACCTGAACATCGTCGGCGACAAGGCTGATCAGGTCCGCCCGAACGCCACCCAGATCGGCTATTACGAGAACCTGATCACACAGGCCGACCGCCTGTTTGGTGCCCGCCCCTATGACCGCTACGAATTCCTCGTGGCCGCCACCGAGAAGCTGGGTGGTATCGGTCTGGAGCATCACCGCTCGTCGGAAAATGCTGTCCCGCAGGACTTCTTCACCAACTGGGGCAAGAGCCTCGGCGCCGTCGGCCTGCTGCCGCACGAGTACGTCCATACGTGGAACGGCAAACGTAACCGTCCTGCCGACGAGCTGACGGCCAACCACAACATCCCCAGCCAGAACACCCTGCTCTGGGTCTATGAGGGCCAGACGGAATATTGGGGCGACGTACTGACGGCGCGCTCGGGGCTGGCTCCCGCTGAAGACATCATCGCGTCTCTGGCCGAGATTGCCGCATTCTATGACAACCAGCCGGGCCGCGCGTGGCGTCCGCTTCAGGACACCAACAACCACAACCTCCTCGGCTATCGCACTTCCAATCCCTATACCTCGTGGATGCGCACCACGAGCGACTATTACCGCGAGGCGCAACTGATCTGGCTGGATGCCGACACCCTGATCCGCGAGGGCACCAACGACCGCAAGTCGCTGGACGACTTCGCCAAGTCCTTCTTCGGCGGTGACGAAGGCTCCTACGCGCCGCGCGGCTATACGTTCGAGGATGTGGTCTCGCACCTCAACGCCGTGCATCCGTACGACTGGGCCACCTTCCTGCGCACCCGTCTGGACGCCGCCGGTCCCGACGCCAAGGCCCCGCTGGACGGCCTCGCCCGCGCTGGTTACCGTCTGACCTATACCGACGACCTGACCGACGCCGAGAAGAAGATCCAGAGCGGCTGGAAGAACGACTTCCAGTACTCGCTGGGCTTCACCCTCGGCGGCAACAACCGCATCAACGCCATCCGCTGGGGTGGTCCGGCGTTCGAGGCCGACATTGGTCCGGGCTGGGAACTGGTGGCCGTGAACGATGAGGCCGCCAATGCCGACAAGCTGCGCGCCGCAGTGACGGCCAACAAGGACGGCTCGGCCCCGATCCGCCTGCTGATGAAGCGCGGCGAACAGTTCCGCACGGTCCAGTTCGACTACACCGGCGGCCTGCGCTACCCGCGCCTAGAGCGTATCGAAGGCACCCGCGACCGCTTGAGTGAAATCCTCAGCCCCCGCCGTCGCTAAGCCCGACAAAAATAAACGGCCCGAAGATCGCTCTTCGGGCCGTTTTCCTTAGGGGTGAAGCAGGTCCAGCAGCGCCTCTGCCGCATCGCGTGACGAGGCCGGATTCTGTCCGGTCACCAGATTTCCGTCGGTGACCACATAGTTGGCCCAGTCGCTGGACTTGCTGTAGTTCCCGCCCTTGGCCGCCAGCATGTCCTCGACGAGGAAGGGCACCACATCGGTCAGGCCCACAGCGGCTTCCTCGCTGTTGGTAAATCCGGTGACCTTACGACCCTTCACCAACGGCTCGCCGTCTGTCCCTTTCACATCCTTCAGCACGCCGGGGGCATGGCAGACAAAGCCGACGGGCTTGTCGGCAGCATTGAAGGCTTCGATCAGCTGGATGGATTGCGGATCATTGGCCAGATCCCACAGCGGACCATGCCCACCCGGATAAAAGACAGCATCGAAATCCTCCGCCTTCATCTGGGACAGTGGATAGGTGTTTGCCAGATCGGCCTGCGCGTCAGCGTCGGCCTTATAGCGTCGCGTGTCTTCGGTCTGGGCATCGGGCGCATCGCTCTTTGGGTCCAGCGGCGGCTTTCCCCCTTTAGGCGAGGCCAGCGTCACATCCGCGCCGCCATCCTTGAGCGCATAATAGGGTGCCGCGAATTCTTCGAGCCAGAAGCCCGTCTTCTGGCCGGTATCGCCAAGATCCTCGTGCGAAGTCAGGACCATCAGGATTTTCATGGGGGCAGTTCTCCAAAAGGCTCCCCTCCAAAATGGCCATTGCGTCGCCCAACGCCACCCCAACGGGTCTGAAATCTACGTGAGCGCAAAAGAAAAGGGCCAGAGGTTTCCCTCTGGCCCAATCCTTAAAGCTGTCTGCGACGACGTCGCAGGCCAGATCAGAAATCTTACTTGATTTCGACCTTGGCGCCAGCCTCTTCGAGCTTCTTCTTCAGCTCTTCAGCAGCTTGCTTCGAGACGTTCTCGACGACCGGAGCCGGAGCGCCTTCGACCAGTTCCTTAGCTTCCTTCAGACCCAGGTCGGTACGGACGCCACGGACTTCCTTGATGACGTTGATCTTCTTGTCGCCGCCGTCAACCAGGACGACGGTGAATTCGGTTTGCTCTTCGCCGGCCGGAGCAGCGTCACCGCCAGCAGCGGCAACAGCAGCAACAGCAACCGGAGCAGCGGCCGAAACGCCCCACTTTTCTTCCAGCAGCTTCGACAGTTCAGCGGCTTCCAGGACGGTCAGAGCCGAGAGTTCTTCAACGATCTTGGCGAGGTCAGCCATTTTGATCTTCCTTCGGTAGGATTGGTATTAGAGAGATATGCAGAGATGCGAGGTCTTAGGCGGCGTCTTTGGTAGCGTAAGCATTGAAGACGCGAGCCAGCTGGCCGGCCGGAGCCTGCAGAACGCCAGCAACCTTGGTTGCCGGGGCTTGCAGCAGGCCAATGAGCTTGCCGCGCAGCTGATCCAGCGACGGCAGCTTGGACAGGGCGTCGATGCCCTTGGCGTCCAGAACCTTGTCGCCCATGAAGCCACCAACGATAACGAAACGGTCGTTACCCTTGGCGAATTCGGCCGAGACCTTGGCAGCGGTGACCGGGTCAGCAGCGTAGGCAATACCAACCGGACCCTTGAACAGGTCGTGGTATTCGCTGCCGGCTTCGACGCCCAGCGCCTTCAGCGCCAGACGGTTTTTCACCACCTTGAACGCGCCGCCTTCTTTACGAAGGCGACCACGCAGGTCTTCCATCTCCGCAACGGTCAGACCCAGGTTGTGGGTCACGACCACGGCGCCCGCGTCGGCGAACACGCTCTTCAGCGATTCGATCGACTCGGCTTTTTGTGCGCGGTCCATTGCGGTCTCCAGATTAGGCATTCGTCGCCGAGCTTATTCCCGACGACGGATTGGTTCGTGCACCCTGCGTTTCCGCACGGAGCACAAGCCGGTAGATTGTCCGAAGGAAGCGTGCCTCATCCGGCCACAAGGGCTGGATCAAGGTCTTTGCATCCCCATCTCCCCACGGCACCGGAAAGGCTATTCCGGCAGTTACGGCTTGGGTGACCCCCATGCCCCGAAGTTCTCGGACAGGACCTGATCAGTCCGAGGACTCATCAGGAAGGCGGCTTCTATACACCGCCCCGCGCGAAAATCAACGTCTAACGGGCTTTATTGCCAGCGCGCTGGTGCCCCGTAAGGAAAACTAGCTCTTGAAGCTGCGCAGCAGGCTGGCCAGATCCGGCTCGTGCACCGCCGAAGCCGCTTCATCGCGGCTCATCCATTTACGGGTGCGCTGTTCGAACTCGGGCCACGATCCAAGCTGGATCAAAACCTCCAGCGGATAGACGTCCACCACGCAGGGCACAGCCCGCCCGTCCTTCATCCGCTTGTCATAGCGGTAATGCCCCACCGGACGCGCGGCGATATCGCCCTGAACGCCCGCCTCCTCATAGGCTTCCTGGGCAGCAGCCTGAGGATCATCGAGCTCCGCCATCCGGTTGCCCTTGGCGATGACCCAGCGACGCGTCTCGCGCGATGTGACCAGCAGGAACTCGACTTCCTTCCCCCGCTGACGCCACGGCAGGGCAGCGATCTGGCGTACAGGACTGTCGGTCTTGGTCTTGGTCATCAATCTCTGGCTCAGCCGGAAGGCCGCAGCCCGCCGCACGACGTGGAAAGGCGGGCCTTTCACTTCATTGAGCGAAGCGCGTCAAGGCAGCCGTCTCTTTCCACAAATATTGTCCGATGTCGGACGATTTGGCGAGAGGGCTTTAAAAGGCCCACTCAGCCCCTGCCCTAGCGGGACAGCCAGTCCTGAAAACGCTCGATGAAGCGGGTCTGGAATTTGATATCCCTTTCCTGCGCGAACCGGTCGTCTGCCGTGAAGGTATCGTCCTTCACCTGAAGGTAGACTTCGGGCTGCGGCATGACCTCCAGCCCCAGAACGACCGATATCTGGCGCAGGTGCATCTGTGACAGGTCCGCCCCGCGCGCGCCCGGCGATGCGCCACACACCGCCGCCTTCTTGCCTGCCCAGACGTTGCCGCCATCCCCGCGCGAGCACCAGTCGAGCGTATTCTTCATCAGGGCCGTGACCGAACGATTATGCTCGGGCGATACAAACAGCACGCCATCGGCCGCTGCGATCCGTTGCTTGATGTCCACCAGCCTTGCCGGAAGCGCCTCTTCCAGATCGGTATTGTAAAGCGGCAGTTCCCCCACCGGCAGCAGATCGAACGACATCCGCTCGCTCGCCAGCGCGGCCAGCGCACGCGCATAGGACAGGTTGATCGAACCTTTGCGGGCACTTCCGACGACAGCAATCTTCAGGGGGCTGGACATAGGTCCTCCGTTTGGGGCGAGGCGATCAGCTTAACCCAAGCTGGGTCCGCGTGAAGGACTGACCACAAAGAAAACGGCCCCGCAGATTGCTCTGCGGGGCCGCTAACTTTTGCCTTGCGGCGATCGCTATTAAGCGACCGAAGCCGGATCAACCTTGATGCCCGGACCCATGGTCGAGGACAGGGTGATGCGCTTGACGAAGGTGCCCTTGGCGCCCGACGGCTTGGCCTTGTTCAGAGCGTCGATGAAGGCCTTGACGTTCAGGTCCAGAGCTTCCTGGGTGAACGAAGCCTTGCCGATACCGGCGTGAACGATACCGTTCTTTTCAACGCGGAACTCGACAGCACCGCCCTTGGCGTCCTTGACGGCTTGGGCGACGTTCGGGGTCACGGTGCCGACCTTCGGGTTCGGCATCAGGCCGCGCGGGCCCAGCACCTTACCCAGACGGCCGACGAGGGCCATCATGTCCGGCGAAGCGATCACGCGGTCGAACTCCATGAAGCCGCCGGCGATCTTTTCGTACAGGTCTTCGGCACCGACGTGCTCTGCACCGGCTGCCTTGGCTTCTTCAGCCTTGGCGTCCTTGGCGAACACGGCGACGCGGACGTCACGGCCGGTGCCCGACGGCAGGTTGACCACGCCGCGGACCTGTTGGTCAGCGTGACGCGGGTCAACGCCCAGGTTCACAGCGATTTCGACGGTTTCGTCGAACTTCGCCTTGGCGTTGTCCTTAACCAGCTTGATAGCGTCCGAGTAAGCGATCAGCTCGTCCGAAACACCAACGCGAGCCTTTTGAGCCTTGGTTTGCTTGGCCATCTATTAGCCCTCCACCACTTGGAGGCCCATGGCGCGAGCCGAGCCTTCGATGATCTTGGTCGCAGCGTCCAGATCGTTTGCGTTCAGGTCCTTCATCTTGGCTTCTGCGATTTCGCGCAGTTGAGCCACGGTGATCTTACCTGCAGTCTCACGACCGGTCTTCGAAGCGCCCGACTTAATCTTGGCAGCTTCCTTCAGGTACCAGGTCGCCGGCGGCGTCTTGGTGACGAAGGTGAAGGACTTGTCTTGGTAGACGGTGATGATGGTCGGCAGCGGGGTGCCACGGGCGACCTTCTCGGTGCGAGCGTTGAACTCCTTACAGAAGCCCATGATGTTCACACCGCGCTGACCCAGAGCCGGGCCGATCGGCGGCGACGGCGTGGCCGACTGAGCCGGCACTTGCAGCTTGATGTAGCCGAGAATCTTCTTGGCCATTTGTCTCTCCTAACAAAAAACCCGGCAGGAAAAGCCGGATCGGTGAGCCGTGGTGTGGCATGGCTGCCTCCCACGGATTTGACGCGACGCGAGTCAGACGACCGCGAAGCGAAGGCGCGCCTATAACAGCCCGTCCCCGCAAACGCAAATCGACCAAAGCCCGAAACGCCAACCGATATAAAAACAAAGCCCGCATCGGCTGATGCGGGCTTTGAAATCT
>NZ_CAMZFB010000042.1 GCF_947305955.1 uncultured Brevundimonas sp. | reverse complement strand
TCCAGCAGGCCCTCGTCATCGCCCCCCGGAAGCGGCAGCTTGCGCGCCCGTGAACCCGTGGCGATCACCAGATGGTCATAGGTTTCGACCGCGCCATCATCAAAGGTGACTGTGCGCGCCGCCGTGTCGATCTTGGTCGCCGAAACACCGAGGCGCAGATCGATGCCGTTTTCGGCATAATAGCCCTCGGCCCGCAGCTGCAGGGATGCCTCATCGGCCTCGCTCTTCAGCCATGCCTTTGACAGCGGCGGGCGCTGATAGGGTGCCACCGCTTCGGTCCCCGCCAGGATAATCTGACCGTCAAAGCCGTATTGCTTCAGGAAGCCAGCGACCGAGCCACCTGCATGGCCTGCACCGATAATCACGACTTTGGACATCAAAAATCCCACGACTGAATTTTGTTCGATCTGTGTGTGGGCATGGCCCCTCTCGCGGTCAAGTCCACAAGGCCCTTCAGCCCCCTAACAGACTGATTGTCGCATGAGGATTGCGGCACTTGTCGAAAGACCTTTAACAGTTTAGGCGACACCTTGGCCGCGCGGCTCAACGCGCCCCCACTCAGACAGACATGCCTGACAACAAGAACAAGCTTGGCCACAAGATCGGCAACCGCGGTGCGCGCACGCGCCGTGCCATTCTGGACGCGCTGCGAAAACTGTTGAACAGCCACCATCTGGGCGAAATCCGCCCTGCCGATATCGCGGCCGCCGCCGAGGTTTCGGCCCCGACCTACTATACCTATTTCAAGACGGTCGAAGAGGCGGTGCTGGTCCTGTGCGAGGAAGCGGCAGAGGATTTTCAGGGGCTGGCAAAACACATCCACGCCGACTGGTCCGGTGATCGGGCCTTTGAGTGCGGGCGGGCCTATGTCCGCGAGGTTCTGGCGCTGTGGGCCGACCACGGCCCTGTCCTGCGGGTCGAGCACATGCTGGCCGACAAGGGCGAGACAGGCTTTGCCTAAACGCGCATCAAACGCCTGCGCCGCCTTCACCTTGCGTTGGAGCGCCGCATTGCACAGGCCCGCGCCAATGGGCTGCATCCGGTCGGGCTGAACCCGCGCCTGACATCCTATGAGATCGCCAACCTTGTGGAGTCCGTGGCGGCGGGGTTTGGCCTGTTGCGGCGGGCCGATACGCCCGAGGCGATCATCGACACCACCACCCACATCGTCCTGAAGCTGACGACAGGCCGATAAGAAAAAGCCCCCGCAGACGGCATCTGCGGGGGCTTTTCTTTGACTACCACTCGGGGGGTTAGCCCGCGCCAAGCGCCTTGGCGACATTGTAGGTGATGAAGGCCGCCAGATAGGCCAGCGCAAACAGATAGGCGACGAAGAGGAAGGTGAACTTCCTCGAGCCGGTCTCGCGCTGGACCACGCCGATGGTCGGCAGGCACTGCGGGGCAAAGATGTACCACGCAAGGAAGGCCAGACCCGTCGCCAGCGACCAGTCATTGGAAAGGATGCCAGCCAACGTGCTGATATTATCCTCGGCATTGGCGACCGAATAGACGGTGCCCAGTACGCCCACGGCCACTTCACGCGCGGCCATACCCGGCACCAGAGCCACCACCATCTGCCAGCCGAAACCGATCGGGACAAAGATAGGCTCGAGGAATTTGCCGATCATGCCCGCGAACGAATAATCGATCGCCGGACCCGTCGCGCCTTCCGGCGGATAGGGGAAGGTCGCCAGCGCCCAGACGATGATCATCAGCGGCAGGATGATACGCCCAGCCCGCTTGATGAAGATCTTGGCGCGCAGCCACAGATTGAACAGAACCGACTTCACGTCCGGCATCTTGTAGGCTGGCAGTTCCATCATGAACGGCTCGACCATGCCGCGCCAGAAGATGCGGCGCACGACCAGCGACACCAGCAGTGCACTGAAGATACCGCCCGCATACAGGCCGAACATCACAAGGCCCTGCAGGCTGGCCCAGCCCCACACCTTGGTGTCGGGAATGAAGGCGGCAATGATCAGGGTATAGACTGGAATCCGCGCCGAACAGGTCATCAGCGGCGCGATCAGGATCGTGGTCAGGCGGTCGCGCTTGGAGCTGATCACCCGCGTCGACATGATGCCTGGGATGGCGCAGGCAAAGCTGGACAGCAGCGGGATAAAGGCACGGCCATGCAGACCCGCCCCGCCCATGATCTTGTCCATCAGGAAGGCCGCACGGGCCATATAGCCAAAGTCTTCCAGCACGATGATGAACAGGAAGATCAGCAGGATTTGCGGCAGGAAGACCAGAACACTGCCGACGCCGCCGATCAGGCCATCGACCAACAGGCTTCGCAGCAGTTCATTGGGAATAACCGTGCCGATCCACTCGCCCAGCATGGCGAACATGGCCTCGATCCCGTCCATTGCGGGCGTGGCCCATGTGAACACGGCCTGGAACATCACGAACAGCACGCCCAGCAGGATCGCCAGACCCGCCACCGGATGCAGCAGCACGCTGTCCAGACGGCCCGTCAGGGTGTCGGGGCGCTTGGGCGGGGTGACATAGGCCTTCATCAGGCGCTCGGCCTCGCGCGCGGCGGTACGGATATCCGACGCCGACGGCTCGCGCCACTGGCTGGGTCGCTCCAACTCGCCCGCATCGGCAAGGTTTTCAACGGCCTGAACCAGTTCCTGCAAGCCACGCTTGCGGGTGGCGACCGTGGTCACGACCGGCACGCCCAGCTCTTTCGACAGGCCCTCGATATCGATCTGGAGGCCTTGGCGCTGGGCGATGTCGTACATGTTCAGGGCGACCACCATCGGGTGGCCCACCTGCTTCAGCTCAAGGATCAGACGCAGCACCAGACGCAGGTTGGTGGAATCGGCAACCGCCACCACCACATCCTGTTTCGGCGTATCGGCCCGTGCGCCCAACAGAACGTCGCGGGTGACCTCTTCGTCCAGCGAGCGGGCGCGCAGGGAATAGGTCCCCGGCAGGTCGGTCACGGTCAGGACACGACCGTCGGTGCCTTGGACACGGCCTTCCTTGCGTTCGACGGTGACGCCCGCATAGTTCGCCACCTTTTGGTGCGAACCGGTCAGGGCATTGAAAAGCGCAGTCTTGCCGCTGTTCGGGTTACCGGCGAGGGCAAACCGAACCGGAGCTTTCTGATCCGTCATAACTTTATGCGGCCTCGATCTCGATCGTCAGATTCGCCGCCTCTCGGCGGCGCAGGGCGACGCGCATGTCATCCACCTTGATGGCGATGGGGTCGCGCCCGAACAAACCTTCATGCAGCAACTCGATGCGAGCGCCCTCTACCAGACCCAGTTCCAGCAGGCGGCGTTCCAGCTCAAGCTCATGCTCTTGAAAGTGCTGATGGTTGCCCACCTGCACGATGACGCCGCGATCCCCCCGCCGCGCTTCACTCAGCCGTTTGGTTTTGGACATTCTACTCGGTTCTGGCAGTGCGCTTCGCGCGTTTGTTCTTAATGACAGTGATTATCACCTGCGACATGCCAGCGTCCAGTGATTGCCAAGGTAACATTGCCGCAGCCACTATGGGCATTCTGTCCCGTTTGGCTCAGCCCCCACTTGGATTAAGAACTGCGGCATTCCGCATGAGGTCGATATGTCGTCAGTCTTGAAACCCCTTTTGATCGCTGGCTCTGCCGCCTTTTCGCTGGTTCTGGCGGGGTGCGGCTCTGCACCGGGCCAAGGCGGCAGCGATGGCACGCCTCCGGCCAAGGGCGAGCCGACCGCCGAAGAGGTTCAGGCCCTGCTGGCCAACCTGCCAGAGCCTTACAATGCCGGTGATCTGGAAAATGGCCGCCGCGTCTTTGCCCGCTGCCGCTCGTGCCACACCATCACCGATGGCGGCCCCAATATGACGGGCCCGAATCTGCACGGCCTGTTTGGCCGTCAGGTCGGCACCCACAAGGGCTATCGCTATTCCCAAACCCTCACAAAGGCTGATTTCGTCTGGGATGCCGAAAAGCTGGATGAGTGGTTGGAACGCCCGTCGGGCTTCCTGCCCGGTAACAAGATGAGCTTTGTCGGTGTCGCCGCCGAACAGGACCGCCGCGACGTGATCGCTTACTTGAAGGTCCACACCGGCTATCAGCCCGAAGCCGCCCAATAAGGCACGGGCACAACCCGCGCAGTAAAAAGGCCGCCCTTTCGGGCGGCCTTTTGTTTTAGTGACCGGGCGACATATCCGGCGTCTTGCCGGATGCCAGTTCCTCGGCTTCCCACTGTTCGATCAGACGGGACGTATATTCCGGCGACTTGGTAAAGCGCGCCAGAACCCCATAGATCACCGGCACGATGAACAGGGTCAGCAGGGTAGCAAACAGCGCCCCGCAGAAGATCACCACACCGATGGTCTGGCGGCTGCCTGCACCGGCACCCTGCCACAGCATCAGCGGCAGAGCGCCAAAAGCGGCAGCCAGCGAGGTCATGATGATCGGACGCAGACGCAGCGACGCCGACTGGATGATGGCCTCACGGACGGTGCGGCCCTGATCGCGCAGCTGGTTGGCGAACTCGACGATCAGAATACCGTTCTTGGCCGCGATACCCACCAGAATGATCAGACCGATCTGGCTGTAGATGTTCAGGCTGGAGCCCGCCATCACCAGACCGAACAGACCACCGGCGGCCGCCAACGGCACCGTCAACATGATCACCGCAGGAGTGATCCAGCTTTCAAACTGGGCGGCCAGCACGAGGAAGACCAGCAGCAGGGCCAGAATAAAGGCCCACATCACCGCACCACCGGCCTCGGCCTGATCGCGGGCCGTGCCACCCCAGCGGATGTTCACGACGCCCTGCGGCTGCTTGGCGGCTTCCTTGGTCAGGAAGTCCACGGCATCCGAGATGGTCATGCCCGGTGCGAGGTCTGCCGACAGGGTGATGGCGCGCTGGCGATCCAGACGGCGACGGTCAGGCGTATCGCCCGAGGTCTTGGTGCTGACCACCGACGACAGCGGCACCAGTTGGCCCGCTCCGGTCGAGACATAGAGCCCCTCCAGATCCGACACATCACGACGGTTGTCGCGGTCGGTCTGCAGGATCACGTCATATTCCTGACCACCCTTGATATAGGTGGTGGCACGACGCGAGCCGAACATGGTTTCCAGCGTGCGGCCGATCTGTTGCGCCGACACGCCCAGAGCCGCAGCCTTTTGCGGGTCCACATCGACCAGCAGACGCGGAGCGTTCGGTTCATAGTTCAGACGCGGACGCGAGAAGCCGGGGTTGGCTTGTGCCGCCGCCAGAACGGGCTGCAGCCAGTTGTAGATCGGGCCGTATTCGGCGCCGGTCACGATCATTTCGACCGAGTTGCCGCCGCCGCCACCGCCACCACCGCCCCGCTGGAAGGCACCCGGTGTCGAGGCGTTGACCTGTGCGCCCGTCTGCGAGCGCAGGCGACCGTTCAGTTCCTGTGCAATCGACGCCGCATCGCGGTCCCGCTCGGACCAGTCAGCGAGGTTCAGGATCACATTGCCCGAGTTGAACGAGCCACCGCCAAAACCGGGCGAGGTGATCAGATAGTTATCGACCTCGCCGCTCTTGCGGTAATCCTCGAAGATCGGCTCGATACCCAGCATGACTTCGCGGATGTAGTCAAAGCCCGCACCTTCGGGACCAGCGACGCGCACCATCACGCGACCACGGTCTTCGTTCGGCACCAGCTCACCGGGCAGTTTCAGCGCCATAAACGCCGCCCCTGCCCCGACCAGCACCACGGTCGCCACGACGCCTGCGACAGCGATGCGACGGCCCATGAGCATGTTCAGCGAGTTGACGTAGGAGTTCTTCAGCTTCTCCATCGCCGTATCGACCTTGCGGCCCAGCCAGCCGGTCGTGGTGGTCGGACGAAGGATCTTCGACGCCATCATCGGCGACAGGCTGAGCGCGAGGAAGGCCGAGAAGCCCACCGCCGCTGCAATCGCCGCCGCCAGCTCAACGAACAGACGGCCCACATAGCCCGGCAGGAACATCAGCGGCGCAAACACCGACAGCAGCACGATGGTGGTCGCGACAACGGCAAAGAACACCTGACGTGCGCCGCGTTCAGCGGCCACCAGAGGCGGCTCGCCCATATCCAGACGGCGCTGGATGTTCTCGACCACCACAATGGCGTCATCCACCACCAGACCGATCGCCAGCACCAGCGCCAGCAGGGTCAGCAGGTTCAGCGAGAAGCCCAGCGGAGCCAGAACGATAAAGGTGGCCAGCAGGCAGATCGGCGCCACCACCGACGGCACGATCGCCGCCCGCAGCGAGCCGAGGAAGACGAAGTTCACCACGGCTACGAGGAACATCGAAATGCCGATGGTCAGCCAGACTTCGTCGATGGCGTGCGAGGTAAAGACCGAGTTGTCCGAACCCACTTCCAGAGTGGTGCCGGCCGGAAGCGAGGGCTTGACCTCCTCCATCAGCTTGCGGGCCCCCTCGCTGATGGCGAGATCGTTCGACTGGGCCTGACGGGTGATGGCCAGACCGATCTGGTCCACGCTGTTACCGCGGAACAGACGGCGGTGCTCGACCGGACCTTCCTCGATGCGGGCGATGTCACCCAGACGGGTCACATAGGTGGCCGTGCCAGTCAGGCCCGCCGCCGAGGCATTGCCGCGCGTGCCGATGGGCAGGTTGGCGAAGTCTTCAGGGCGGGCATAGTTACGGGCCACGCGGACGGTATAGTCCTTCTGCGCGGCTTCCAGCGAACCGGCGGGCAGTTCGACGTTCTGGCTCGACAGCGACTGTTCAACGTCGGTGACGGTCAGGCCGCGGGCGGCCATCGCCTGCGAGTCCAGCCAGATACGCATGGCATAGGTCTGGTCGCCAAAGATGTTGACCTGCGCCACACCCGGCACGGTGGCGAAACGGTCCACCAGATAGCGGTCGGCATAGTCCGTCAGCTCCAGACGGTTCATCGTCGTGGAGCGCAGGAACAGGATCATGATCGGCGAGGAGTCCGAGTCCGCCTTGGACACGGTCGGCGGATCGGCCTGATCCGGCAGACGGCCCGTCACGCGCGAAACGCGGTCGCGCACATCGTTGGCAGCATCGTCGATATTGCGGTCCAGCGAGAACTCGATGTTCACATTGGATCGGCCATCGCGGCTGGACGAAGTAATGCGCTCGACGCCCTGAATACCGGCTATCTGCTGTTCGATCGGCTCGGTAATCCGGCTCTCGATCACCTCGGCAGAGGCACCGGCATAGGTGGTGCTGACCGACACCACCGGCGGGTCAACGTCAGGCAGTTCGCGGACCGGCAGCATGAAGAAGGCTGCAATACCGATCACGCAAAGAACAATGGCCCCTACCGCCGCGAATACGGGGCGGCGGACCGATACGTCGGAAAGCATCATCGACGGTCAGCCTTCCCACGCTCGCCACCGCGACCGGCCGGACCGCCCTTGCCCGCTTCCGTCACCGGAGCGCCCGGCTGGATGCGGTTCAGGCCCGAGGCCACGATACGGTCGCTGGCCGACAGGCCCGAGACGATTTCGACAAAGCCGTTCTCGACGGTGCCGGTCTGGACCTCGACGCGCTGGGCGATGATCTCGTCACCCGAACCAGCCAGACGGTACACAAAGGCACCCGAGCCTTCGTATTGAACCGCGGCTTCCGGCACGGCCAGCGCCTGACGCTGACCTTGCTGGACCGAGACGCGCATCATCATGCCGGGGCGGATACGGCCACCCGGATTGGGGAATTCGGCGCGGGCGGTGACAGCGCGGGTCTGTTCGTTCACGCGCACATCCATCAGGGCGATACGGCCCTGGAAGGTCTCGCCCGGGAAGGCGTCGGCGGTGGCTTGCAGAGCGGTGCCTGCGCGCATGGTGGACAGGAAACGCTCCGGCACAGCGAAGTCGACACGCACCGAGCTGAGGTCATCCAGCGTGGTGATCACGGTACCGGGGCTGATCAGCGTACCGGCTGTAACCGTCGTCAGACCCAGCACGCCCGAGAACGGTGCGCGGATCACGCGGTCGCCGCGACGGGCCTCGGCGGCGCGCACAGCGGCGCGGGCCGTTTCCAGAGCGGTTTCGGCATTCTCGGCCATGACACGCGGGGCAACGCCACGGTCAGCCAGCAGCTTGTAGCGGTCGTATTCGCGCTGGGCTTGGGTCAGCTGGGCGCGGGCCTGAATGATGGCCGCGTCCTCTTCATTGGTCTGAAGCTCGACCAGCGCAGCGCCGGCGCGGACGGCCTGACCGTCGTTGAACAGTACGCGGGTGACCAGTTCGGTGGTCGCAGACGTGATGTTGACCGAGCGCACGCTGCGGGCCACGCCCAGCACCTTGAGCGCGTCGGAGAACTCGCGTTGCGACGGGGTGTAAACCTCGACCTGCTGCGCGCCGCCACGTCCCCCCGGACCGCCGGGACCACCCGGGCCCCGCTTTTCGTCACCGCCGCCAAGGGCAAATTTGAAGATGAGGGCGACCAGCATCAGGGCCACCACGACCCCCGCCACGATGATGAAAAAATGGCGCTTGAACACGCTAAAGACTCTCCCCGACCACTGCGGTTCCATCTCGCACTTCCGCAAACAAAGCGCGAGTGAAAGTCATTTAACGTAGTTTGCTTTTGATTCCGTCGCCTAAAAACGACGCCAGACGGCAAAAATCGGCCCGTCGCCCGCGTTAACATTACGCCCGCTGACCACAGCCCTCCAGCCCGCCTGTGCCGACCAGTCGTTCCAGTGCCTCACCACACCGATTTCATAGGTGTTCCAGCGGCTTTGATGCTCGGCTTCGACAGGCAGGGTCTTGCCCGCATAGACCTGACCCATGACAGTATATCGCGGGTTCAGATGCACACCGACCGCCCCCTCCAACCGCTGTTCGTCCGGTAGTCGGTCACGCCAGCGATGGGCCAGTTGCAGATCCGCAAAGGCGGGGTAGCGACCGCCAAAGCTACGCCCCACGAGAAGACGTGCCTCGGTCTCCTTCTCGCCCTCCCCCGGCGAGCCCCAGACGGCGTTGCGCCCCTGACTGTCACTGGCAAAGCCCGCCTGTGCGGAGACCACCAGCCCATCATGCGACCACAACGCGACCTTGGCCCCGATCTCTACCGGCCCCATACCTTGATATGATTTCGATCCGGCATCGATATCCTGCCAATCGGTCTTGGCCACCAAGGTAATCCGGTCCGTCAGGCCATATTCGCCCCAAACCGACACCACATGGTCCACCCGCTCGTGCGGCAGCATGAAGCGGTCGCCGTCCTGATCGAAGCCGTGGATTTGCCAGACAGGCTCGTATTTCACGATCACCTGTCCATGGCCCTTGGGCTGGTTCCACGCACTGGCGGCGGCACCGTTCGCGAACGGCACCGTCAGTAAAGCCACCAACACCCCTGCGGACTTCAGGCCCCGCCCACGCCACACCCCCCGATGCAGCATCAGCTATCGTAACCGGGCAATCGTCGATCCAGCATGCGAAGCGCCCCCGGCCAAGCCAGCGAGGATACCATGCCGACGCCCTGCCCTTGCTGTCGGGTCTCCTCCTGCGCGGCATCGGGGGCATTCAGGACATTGTCCACGCCCGCCGACAAGGCCGCGACCTGCTGTGCACAGGCCCGTTCGAGGAAGAAGATACGCACCCATGCCGACGCAGCGGTTTCTCCCACGGCCAGCGTGCCGTGATTGCGCAGTAGCATCATATTCTTGGTGCCCATGTCCGCGACCAGACGCTCGCGCTCGTCATGGTTCAGGGCCAGCCCCTCATAGCCATGATAAGCCACGTCATTCTGGAGCAGGCAGGCGTTCTGGCTCAGCGGCAAGAGGCCGTGCTTTTGCGCCGCAACGCCTACACCCGCCACCGTATGCAGGTGGATGACGAAATGGGCGTCATGTCGTGCGGCATGGACCGCCGAATGGATGGTGAAACCGGCCGGATTGATGAAGCTGTCGGTCTCCTGGACAATATTGCCATCCAGATCGACCTTTACGAGCGAAGACGCTGTAATTTCTTCGAAATAATATCCGTAGGGGTTGATCAGAAAATGGGTTTCCGGGCCCGGAACGCGCGCGGAAATGTGGGTGAAGATCATGTCGTCCCACCCGTGCAAGGCCACCAGCCGGTACAAGGCTGCCAGCTCTACACGCACCTTCCACTCGGCGTCGGATACCGTCTGGCGGACGCCCGATAGGCCACCGTCTGCCATGTGAACACCTCCCATGCTCAACAAATCCCCCAACTGAACACTGTTCTTCTGGACTAGACCCGTCAAGCCTCGCTAAGCTGAGCCATTAACGATGATTGGTGACCATGTTCGGTTATCACAGGCCGCTTCCAACCGGAGCCAACCGCGCGTGCAATCTACGCTGACCGACAGACCGGCTGATCCGCGCACGGCCGCCATTGCCGCGCTGGCCGCAAAGGTTGCCCGCTGCCCCGCGCCTGATCAAAGCCGCATCGTCATGGGCGTGGCCGACCTGTATGCCGATCAATCCAAGGCGCAGGCCCAGCGCGACCGTCTGGCCTCGGTTTTTGTCGAACTGGTGCGCACCGTGGAAAGCGAAGTGCGCCGCGCCCTGTCCGAGCGGATCGGCTCTGCCGACTGGCTGCCCAAAGATCTGGCGGTCATGCTGGCCAATGACGAGATCGAGATTGCCCGCCCCGTCATCACCGCCAGCCCGCTTCTGAACGACGAAGACCTGCTGGCCCTGCTGTCCAAGGCATCCATCGATCATCGGCTTCAGGTGGCCCTGCGCCCCGGCATTTCCGCCACCGTATCGGACGCCATCATCCAGAGCGACGAGCCGCTCCTCATGTCGGCACTGGCCAATAACACTTTGGCCTGTCTCCCTGATGACGGGTTGGAGCGATTGATATCGGCGGCAGAGCGGGTCGTCGGCCTGCGCCAGCCCCTGACCACCCACCCGCTCCTGACGGAAAAGCTGGCCGAGCGCCTGTACGCATGGGTCGGTGATGCCCTGCAGGTCGAGCTTTGCGCCCGCTTTCCCGATCATGCCGAGCAGCTGAAAGCGGCGCTGCGCGACAGCGTGCAACTGGCGCAGGACGCCCGCGTCGCAATGAAGCTGCACGACACCGGACGGCTCAATCCCGCCACCCTGCTGCGGTTCCTGCGCGAGCGGCGGCAGGGGCTGTTCCTTCAGTCGCTGTGCCTGCTGGCGGAAATCCGCACCGACGAGCTGGATGATCTCATCCACCGCCCCAGCGCCCGCCACCTCTATCTGGTGTGTCTGGCTGCCGGGCTGGAGCGGGCCGTGTTTCCGGATGTCCTCGAAGGTATGCGCCGACTTGGCATTTCCGTGCCGCCTCCCCTGCTGGATACAGAACTGCGGCTGGGCGAACGGGACCGCTATCAGGCCAAGCTGGAGCTGAGGGCCGTGATCGACAGCCTGACCCACAGCCGATTAGCCCATTAGAATCCCACATTGAATTGACACAGAGGCCGCTCTGGGCTTGCGTGCAATAGTGACCACTTCATCCCACCTTCCCCGACTGCATTTCGTCGCCAGCGACCGACCGGAGGCCCGCGATGCCTGCGGCCATCTGCAGTCGCGCTATGGAGTGGTGCCGCTGGAAGAGGCCGATGTGATCGTTGCCCTTGGCGGTGACGGCTTCATGCTGGAAACCCTGCATGCCAACCTCAAGACCCAGAAGCCGGTCTATGGCATGAACTGGGGCTCGGTCGGCTTTCTGATGAATGACTATGCGGACGATGACCTTCCACAGCGCGTGGCAGAGGCGGACCGCACCATCATCCACCCGCTTCAGATGGATGCCTGGGTCGAAAGCGGACAGGTCCACAGCGGGCTGGCCATCAATGAAGTCTCGCTGCTGCGCCAAACCCGCCAGACGGCAAAGCTGCGCGTCAGCGTCAATGACAAGGTGCGGCTGCCGGAACTGACCTGCGACGGCTGTCTGGTGGCCACGCCTGCAGGCTCGACCGCCTATAACCTGTCTGCGCACGGCCCGATCATTCCGCTGGATGCGCCCAGTCTGGCCCTGACACCGATCAGCGCCTTCCGCCCGCGTCGCTGGCGCGGGGCGCTGCTGTCACACACGGCCACCGTACGGTTCGATGTTCTGGAAGCGGGCAAACGCCCCGTTTCGGCCACCGCCGACAATTTCGAGGTGCGGCATGTTCACCGCGTGGACGTGCGCGAGCGCCGCGACATCAGCCTGACCATGATGTTCGACGCGGGCCGCACCTATGAGGAACGCGTTCTGGCCGAACAGTTCGAAGGTTAAGGTTACGCTTTCTTCAGACGTTCGGTGCAGTTTTCCTTAGGTAAACAGTCCGACAGAGATCCCCTTGGCCCAGCCGCCCGAACTCATCCGCCGCCCCAATACCCTGCGTTCCAAAGTCGGGGGTGGATTTGGCGGTATCGATGCGGCCGCCGTGGCCCGCGCCGAAGAGGCTCTGAAGGCCCTGTCGTCCCAGTTCGAACAATGGCTGCAGGACGAGATCGCCAAGCTGGACGCTGCCGAGGCCGCCATCCGCAATGACGGCTATACCCCAGAGAATGCGGAAACCCTCTATCTGCGGGCGCACGATCTCAAGGGGCTGGGCACTACCTACCAATACCCGCTCGTCACGCGCGTCGCGGCCAGCCTCAGCCGCCTGATCGATGACAACGCCGGCCGCATGTCCGCGCCGTGGCCGTTGATCGAGGCCCATATCGCGGCCATCCGCGCCATTGTCCGCGACCGTATTCAGGACGAGAACCATCCGGTCGGCGTTGAACTGGCCAGCGCTCTCGAAGCCGAAGTCGCCGCCCTCGAAGCCTGATCGTTTTCGTCAGGCCACCCGCGTCCGCAGGGCCGCGTTGTCCGGCGTCGGGATCATGTCCAGCCGTTCCAGCAGATAGTCCATGTCCTCGCGGCCCATGGTGTGCATCTGGGTCATGAAACGCTCGAGCATGCGCTGGCGGAAGCTGTCGCCGTCGAGGTCCGTGCCCTCGGCCTGAATGGAGCGCCACGTATCGACCGCCGCACGGAAGGCCGCAAACAGGCGCGGCGGCAGGCCCGCGCGGTCATAGATGGCGCGCAAGCCCAGCGGCCCCGCATCGTGGATCATCAGCCAGGCGCGATGGTGCGGTAGCTGCGCCAACAACGACAGCCCGTGTTCAAACAGGGTCATCTGCCCCCGCGCCACGGCCCGCAACAGCAGCGATCCTGTCAAAGCCCGACGGGCATGAAGGGCGCGTACAAACTCCGGCACATTCTGGCTGCGGATCGCCTCGTCCAGCAGGTCCAGCGTCGCGCGTTCACGGGCAAAGTCGGACAGACGCACCGCCGCCTCGACCGAGACCTTGTGCCGCTGCACCAAATGCTGGCGCACCTGCTCGCTGGCGACGACCAGCAGGCGGTCCACAATGGCGGGCGGCAGGATCTGGCGATGCGACAGGGTCGAGACGACTTCGTCGTCGTGAGCAAAGCGGTCGATGGCAATCGACATGGCCCGCTCCGACACATCGGCATTGTCATTGGCCGCCAGCTTGCGAACCGCATCGACCACGCCATCCGAAGCAACCACCTCGGCCACATCGCGGCTCAGTCCCGCGCGCGAAGCCACGGCCACCTGCGCGTGCGCCCTGCCCGTACGGACGATGGAAATCAGATCATCGTCGGAGAACACCGGCGACTGGCTGATCAGCGGAATGGCGATACTGTCGACATCTGCGGCCAGCTTCAGCGCTGTCTCGCGCGGCATAAGGGTCGAGGCCCGCAGCGTCACCGCCAGTGCCCGTCGCACCAGATCGGCCGTATCGCGGGCGATAAATGTGATGACACGCTGCGCTGCGGCCCGCTCTTCCTCGGTCAGCTCCATCCGCTCCATGCTGCGACAGAGCTTGTGGGTCGCGGTTGCGCGCTCTTCTTCGACTTCCGAACGTATCAATTCGGTAAGGGCCGGATCATTGGCCGTAAGGCTACCCTGCATCATAGCGCCGCTCTCGAAGAGGTAATGGGTCGTAGCCAAGCTTAACGATACGGACGTTAAGCGGTCGTTACGATTTGATACAGCGATATGTGAAATTGATATGTGCCATTTAGGCACAGGTCACAAGCTAGACGGAGTCGCTGAACGCACCCTTGAAGTGCGATGAACCATCCTGGTTCAGCAGCAGGGCCAGTAGCCCCTGATCCTGACGCAGGCGATCAAGCCGCGCCGCCAGCGCCAACTCTTGTCCGCCCAATGCCGGTGCAGACGGTTGGGACGATGACGATCCCACCACCGACCCGATATTGCCCGCCGTGTTCTGGAGATTGGCATAGACCTCGGCCACGGTCGCCGGTCGGCCCTGTTTGTAGAAGATCGAGCGGTTGGCCGAAGCAGCTTCGGGGAAAAGCGAGGCCGCGCTGCTGTTCGGACGCGACGACATGGCCTCGATCAAGCGCGCCGCCCCTGCCGGACCCAAAAAGTGTGCCGCGTAGAGGTCGCCGCCATTCGGCTCCTTGCCGGTACGGCCACGCAGATAGGCGGCATTCGAGGCTGTCAGCTCGCCCGCCATGGCAGAAGCTGCCTGCGGATCGAAGCGAAGATCCAGCACCACATTGCGGGCCGATCCCCTCACCTGCCAGCGGCCATCGTTGCCCTGATAGATCAGGTCGGCGTACTGGCCGTAACCGTGCTTGGCCCCATGCTGTTTCAGGGTGGCCAACCACGTCTGGTCGATGAACTGGAACAGGCCGGACGCCGAAGATGACCGGGCGCGGGCGTCGGGATTGAAACCACTTTCGCGGCGAGCGGTTTTCATCAGGAAGTCAAAGTCGACTCCCGTCGTCGCGGAGGCACGCCGGATGGCCGCCTCTACGCCGTTTGATGATGGAATCGCTCTGACGCTCATGTGTCGACGGTCGCTAACCAAGATTAACGGAACCTTAACACGCGGAAGGCGTGCGGATAACGGGAAAACAACCGTCAAATTCCGCAACCGTACTTTCAATCCCTATGAAATCGTTCTCTTAATAAATTACGCCGTTATGGTTAATGGCAAAGCTCTTTATCGCTAAGCTATTTATGTAGAATGGATAGTGCGAAGTATGTCTGATTTCGAGAGCTACAACGATTACGTCCTAAGCTTGACCGATAGCGCAAAACTTCGCTCCTCAGATCTGTATCAAAGTGTCAATACAGACATAAAGATTGGCCACCATGACAGACTTTCTTCCTTTCTGTTCACACCGAACCAGACCGACCATCCCGAATATGATGACGCCGCGACGGTGTTTTTGACGGCGTTTAACCGCCTGTACGCTCCGAATCCCCTGTTAGGGGACGAACTGCCCCTCTTCTATCTCGGCTATCACGTCCTCAATCCTATCAGCATGAAGCGTAGCGAGCAGGGTTTCCTGCTGACCGATCAGGCGCTCTATGTTCAGGACGATTTCTCCATCACCCGCGCATTAAGTTACGCGCGCGGATATCCGCTGCCCTCGCACAACCGCGAAATCCCCCTCTTCCTCTCAGGCATCATGAGCCAGTTCAAAGGCTGGGAAGGCTGGGCCAAACTGGCGCAGAACACGCCCGATGAAGCGCGCGAACAGGTGATCGCCTTTCTGACACCCGCCATCGAGGCCATCATCCAGCATCACCAGCGCCATGGCTCGCAGCGAGAGTATGTGCCGACAGCGCCGTCCGTCCAGACGCTGGCCCGCCAGTACAGCGACCTGATCGATCCGGAAAACCCCGGCTCCAATGCCAAGAAGCTCGCCAAGGCCATCGACAAGTTCAAGGTCCCGTCCGACGAGGCAGTCAGCTTTGCGTCGGTGGCGACCCTGTTCTTTGGTGCTCCCTACGGGATCGTGGTGACATCAAAGGCGGTCTACTCACGCGATGCCTTGGAAGACGTTGTCCGCATGCCTTTGGGGGAGATGGAACCGACTTCGCTCCGCATCACCGGCGACGAGATTGCCAGCAATCTGGGTCAGATCTTCCTGCCCTCCACCATGGACGAGAGCTGTAAGCCTGTGGTGCTGGAACTGATCAATCAGGCGATTGTAGCCCACACCGGCTGAAGCCTGCCCGTCCCCCCAGCCCACCACGGGCTTATGGCAAAGCTTTTTACGCGCACGTCCACAAAACACCGTAATTCGAGATGCAGCCTGATCACGGGTCTGAGGGGACCTGCGATTGGAGGCGCAGATCATGATGATGATGACACGTGCCGCTGGCGGAACCGACCTGTCCGCCCTGTTGGGTCCACGTCCGACGACAATGTCGTCGCGCAAGACGTGGATCGCCGTGCTGTCGGTGGCCCTTGTGGCCGACCTGGGTGCGGGACTGTTCCTGTATTATCAAAAGTTTGAACTTGCCGCCCAGCCGCCCAAGGGGACCGAGGTGCCGACGACCACGGTCTTTCTGGAAAGGCCGATCATCGAGCCGGAGGTGAAACCGGACACCCCGCGCCCTGCGGCCGCGCCGCCGATCCACTGGCCCGACAATGTGATCGAGACGGATGTTCCGCCTCTGGTTGCCACGCCGTCGCCCGTGACAACGCCGGATACGGGGCCTGTTTTCACCGTCACAGAGCCCGCGGTCACCACCACGCCAGGCACCGTGATCGCGCCTTCGGCTCCGCCGCGTGCCCCGTCGGTCATCACCAACCCTGACTGGATACAGCGCCCGACGGCGGACCAGTTGCTACGCGCCTATCCGGACGCCGCACTGGAACGCGGTATCTCGGGCAGCACCACGCTCAACTGTTCGGTGCGGGTGGACGGGACACTGTCCGATTGTCAGGTCGGCAATGAAACGCCCGCCCGTCAGGGCTTCGGAAGAGCAGCCATCAGCCTGTCGCGTCAGTTCCGCATGAGCCCGCGCACGGTTGACGGTGCCCCCGTGGACGGTGCCCGCGTGTCCGTCGCTATCCGCTTTAATGTGACGGATTAAATCGCAGAGGATCGAGGGCTGGCTCCGGCAGGGTCAGCCCCTCGATACCCGCCACCACCTGTCCAGCCACCAGCGGAGCCAGCAGCCAGCCGTTGCGGCGCGGGGCCAGCGCCACGTGCAGCCCATCCCCCACCGGACCCGCCATCGGCATGCCATCGGGTGATGCGCCACGGATACCCGCGCGCCATTCCATCTCGATCTCGACCGGCTCGTGTCCCAGCAGCGCCCACGCCGCGTTCATCATGCGCTCGCAGAGAGCGGCATCGGTGGCGAGTTCGCGCACACCCTCTTCCATCGTGGCCCCGACCACCGAGCCACCCTCATAGGGGCCAGCGTTTACGGGCGCGATATAGGCCCCCGGTCCACGGATGACGTGGTCGGAGAAACGCTCGTGCGTGATGCCGATCTGGCCGCGGATGGGCACGATCTTGCCGATCAGGTTCTTCACCGTTTCGGGCATGCCCTCGATAGCGGCTGCCGCGCCGGTGGAGATCACCATCTGCGGGGCCGAGGCCGTGCCCGTGCCGTAATCGACGGTCCAGACGCCATCCTTGAACGCCACCGAACGGGCCAGTGCGTCGATACGCTCAACGCCTTCCGACAGCACTTCCAGCGCCGCCGCCGGATCCAGCTTGGCGTCCTCTTCGGTGACGATCCACTGGTGGTCCGGCATGTAGCTGTATTCGAACTCGTTGCGTTCCAGCGCGATGGCCAGACGGTCCGCCCCCTCGCCGCGCCATTCGGCGGGCATGTGCTGGAGATGGACGCCCGTACGCGTGGCAAAGTCCGCCCACAGGATACGGCCCGCCTTCAGAATATTGGCCTGTTCAACAGAAAGCCCGTCGATGGCCGTCTCGAACGCCGGCGCGATCATCCCCGCCGCCACCGCCGAGGCCGCACCGCCCTTGGGCGCGACCACCGCCACGCGATGTCCGCTCAGGCGCAGTTCCGCCGCTGTGGCCAGACCGAAGGCACCGGCACCGAGGATGATGAAGTCGAAACGGGTCATGGGAGAATTGATAAGGGGCACGGGCTGTCCTTCGACCTCCCGCGCCCCGATTTCAAGCCGTTTTTTGGTCGGACTTATTCCGCCGCCATGCGGGCGGCACGAGACTCTTCCAGACGTTTGGTCAGGGCGGCGTGCTGATCCCACAGAGCCTTCTGCAATCGATCAACTAAATTCTCGTAGAAGTCTTGGATGAGGCTGGCTTCCTCAGTCCAGACGTCGGCGTCGACGTCCAGCAGGGTCGACAGCTGAGCATCGGTCAGGTCCAGACCCGACAGGTCAAGTCCGTCACGGCTCGGCACACGACCCACCGGCGTTTCAACCGCAGCACCCTTGCCTTCGAGGCGCTCGACAATCCACTTCAGGACGCGGGCATTGTCGCCAAAGCCCGGCCAGACGAACTTGCCGTTCTCGTCCTTGCGGAACCAGTTCACGAAGAAGAAGCGCGGCAGCTTGGAAGCGTCTGGAGCCGCAGCACCGACCTTCAGCCAGTGCGCAAAATAGTCGCCCATGTTGTAGCCGCAGAACGGCAGCATGGCGAACGGATCGCGGCGCAGCTCGCCGACCTTGTTCTCGGCGGCAGCGGTGCCTTCCGAGGCGACGGTCGAGCCGAGGAACACGCCGTGTTCCCAGTCGAACGCTTCGGTCACCAGCGGCACAGCCGAGGCGCGGCGACCACCGAACAGGATGGCATCGATCGGCACGCCAGCGGGGTCTTCCCATTCCGGCGCAATCGAAGGGCACTGACCGGCCCAGACGGCAAAGCGGGCGTTCGGGTGGGCAGCAGGCTCGCCCGAGGCCGGATCGTGCGGCTGGCCCTTCCAGTTGGTCATGCCTTGCGGCACTTCCTTGGTCAGACCTTCCCACCACACGTCGTTGTCGGCGGTCAGAGCGACGTTGGTGAAGATGGTGTCCTTCACCAGGGTGTCGAGCGCGTTCTTGTTGGTGTTGCGGCTGGTGCCCGGTGCGACGCCGAAGAAGCCCGCCTCGGGGTTCACGGCATACAGGCGACCGTCCTGGCCGAAACGCATCCATGCGATGTCGTCACCGACCGTCTCGGCCTTCCAGCCTTCTAGCGCTGGTTGCAGCATGGCAAGGTTGGTCTTGCCGCAGGCCGACGGGAAGGCGGCGGCGACGTATTTCACGACACCTTCCGGCGAGGTCAGCTTGAGGATCAGCATGTGCTCGGCCAGCCACCCCTCGTCACGCGCCATGACCGAGGCGATACGCAGGGCGTAGCACTTCTTGCCCAGGAGGGCGTTGCCGCCATAGCCCGAGCCGTACGACCAGATTTCGCGCGTTTCCGGATAGTGGACGATCCACTTGTCGTCATTGCACGGCCAAGCGACGTCGGCCTGACCTTCAGCCAACGGTGCGCCGAGGGTGTGGACCGCCGGCACGAACACGCCGTCAGTACCCAGTTGATCCAGAGCGCCCTTGCCCATGCGGGTCATCACGCCCATCGACAGGGCCACATAGCCGCTGTCGGTGATTTCAACGCCCAGCGCCGAGATGTGCGAGCCGAGCGGGCCCATGCAGAACGGCACCACATACATGGTGCGGCCCTTCATGCAGCCGTCGAACAGCTTCTCCATGCGGTCGCGCATTTCGATGGGATCGGCCCAGTTGTTGGTCGGACCGGCATCGGCTTCGTCTTCCGAGCAGATGAAGGTGCGGCTTTCGACGCGGGCGACGTCCTTCGGATCGGAGGCGGCATAGTAGCAGCCCGGACGTTTGGTCTGGTCCAGCGCCTTCAGCGTACCCTTGTCGATCAGGTCGGCAATGATCTGCTGCTTCTCGGCTTCCGAACCATCGCACCAGTGAACGCGGTCCGGCTTCGTCAGGTTGGCGATCTGCTCCACCCAGGCCACAAGGCCCTGATGTTGCGTCGGGGCCGGATGAAGGCCGGGAATTGATTGGCTCACGTCTGCTCTCCTGGATCCTCTCCCCGGCCCGTACTCGACCGCGGATCGCGTGCTGGATCACGCTTGGTTACGGGCGAGTAGACGCCTGATGGCCCTTAGGTCAACCTTCTGTTTAGCTTTTGCATCGCAGCAAATTGCGAGCCCCCACGACAAGTTGATTCTAAAAGGTCGTGAGAACTGCAGAGGTGTTCTAAGAGATCACCATGCAGACGATGGATTCTCAGGAACTGACGCCCCAGGGGGCATTGTATTCGCCCGCTGCAGCGCGAAATGCCGAAGTGATTCTATCCACACTTCGGTCTCATCTTCCCGCGAAAGGCGAAGTACTGGAAATTGCCTCGGGCAGCGGCCAGCACGCCGCCACCTTTGCCCGCGCCCTGCCCAACCTGATGTGGCAGCCATCGGACCCCAGCGCCGAAGCCCGCAACAGCATCGACCTGTGGGCCAGCGAGGCTGGCCTGCCCAATCTGCGCCCCGCGCTCGCGCTCGATATGCTCGCGCCCGATACGTGGCCGCATCGCGCCTATGACGCCATCACCTGCATCAACATGGTCCACATCAGCCCGTGGGCGGCGACCGAAGGCCTGATGGCGCTGGCGGAACGCAGCCTGCCGCGCGGCGGGCTTTTGTATCTTTACGGTCCCTACCGCGAGGCGGACGTGACCTTGGCCCCCTCTAATGCCGCGTTCGATGAGAGCCTGAAGTCGCGCAATCCCGAATGGGGCCTGCGTGACCGCGATCAGGTCGTCGAACTGGCCAGGCAACACGGCCTGCGCTTTACCCTTCGCACCCCAATGCCCGCCAACAACATCAGCCTGATGTTCCGGCGCTTCTGACGCTTTCTTTCACGGGCGGCGCGGCTTAATACCCCGCCCTGACAGGAGACCCCCATGGCCTTTACCCGCACCTATGACGGCGACGAACCGGTCCGCATCAACAAGTGGCTGGGCCAATCCGGCGTCTGCTCGCGCCGCGAGGCCGAAAGCCTGATCGCCGAGGGGCTGGTCAGCATCGATGGCGAGGTCGTCACCGATGCGGGTCGCAAGATCGAAAAGGGCCAGACCCTGACCCTGAACAACGACGCCGAAGAGGCACTTGCTTCGGGCGTTACCATCCTGCTGCACAAGCCGGTCGGCTATGTCTCGGGTCAACCGGAACCGGGCAAGATTCCCGCCGTGCGCCTGCTGTCCTTCAAGAACCGCGCGGATGAGGGCTATATCCCCCGCCGCGATGAATCCCTGCCGCCCATCGGCCGCCTCGACGAGGACTCGCGCGGGCTGCTGATGCTGTCGTCCGACGGCGTGGTGGCCAAGGCCGTGATCGGCCCGACGTCGGAGCTGGACAAGGAATATCTCGTCACCGTTTCCGGCACGATCACCGAGAGCAAGCTGGCCAAGCTGCGTCACGGTCTGGAACTGGATGGCCGCAAGCTGCGCCCCGCCAAGGTCACCCTGATCCGTGGCCAAAACCTGAAATTCATCCTGAAAGAAGGCCGCAAGCGCCAGATCCGCCGCATGTGCGAATTGGTGGGCCTTGAGGTGACAGACCTGTTCCGCACCCGCATCGGCCCGATCCATCTGGGCACCCTGCCCGAAGGCCAATGGCGCCACATCACCCCAGAGGAACGTGACGCCCTGATCAAGGCCAGCGTCGGTTAAACCGTCAGTTCGGCGGTGATCTTCACCAACCGCTCCAGCTCGGCCACATGGGCCTTGAACGCGGATTTGCCTTTGGCGGTCATGGACAGCCATGTCCGCGAGCGCCCCTCGAAGGGGGCCTTGCGGACGGCAACATAGCCCGCCTTTTCCAAAGCTTTCACGTGTTTGGACAGTACCGAGTCCGACACCTTGATGGCATCGCGCACCACCGCAAACTCGGCCTCTGCCGCAGACAGGATGGCGCAGATCTGCAACCGCCCCGGCGCGTGGATCAAAGGATCGAATACGGGCGCGGTCATTTCAGGTCCTTCACGTCCTTGCGGTACAGGGCCATCCAGACCCGCATGCCCACCAGACCCAGCACCGCCGCCACTGCACCACAGGCCAGCGGCACCCAGACGATGCCCTGCACGCGGCCGAACACCACGCTGACGACCATGAGCCCGATCAGCAGGCCTGCCAGCCCGAACGCTGCCCAGCGGGCCCTCTTGGGCGAATATCCATTTACCCAGACGCCCGCGTCGGCCTGCCATTTGCGCATGATGATGAGGAGGATGGAGATAGCGACCGCCGTACAAACCATACCAATGGCGGCGCCCAGCCCCTGCCCTGCCACCAGCAGCGCACACGACGCCGCATAGCCCGCATCGTACCACCAGGGCCAATAGTCCATCTTGCCCAGCGCCTGGGCACGCGTTTCGCGGATGCTGTTCAAAGCCTCCATCGCGCCAGCGCCATCAAACTTTTCATGGTCGTTGGTCATAAACGTTTCCTCACTTTCCATATTGGAAAATGACATTCACTTTCCAACTTAGCAAGTCATAAGTTTCCATTTTGGAAAGTAATCACAGGTGACCTAACATTGTTCCATCCATTCACTCGGGGGAGATCAAAGAATGGCTATCAAGTGGAGCCCGGAAAAGCTGAAAGCCCTTTCGGTCCATGACCGCGGCGTGCTTTACAAAAATGCCTGTGCCAAGGCTGACAATCCTGAAGCCGCCGAACTCAAGGCCATGATCGAAAGCGTGGGACTTCCTTATTCAGAGGAAGGCTCGGTCAGGATGGATGATCCACTGACGCTCAAGATGCAGGAGATCATCTATTCAGAAGCCGGAAAGGCGGCAGCAGTCAAAGGCGCAAAGGAGGGCATGCCTGCCCTCACCTATATCGATCCCATGCTGCAAGCCGCCCTTGGCGTGGATTACGGTGCACACAACCAGACCACCCACACCGCGGGGCTACTGGTCGCGCAGCTCATGACGTCACTCGGCTACCGCAAGGACAGGGCCAAACCCCTGCCTTCCCACTGCGTGGCCAAGACGGCGGCGATGTGGAAATAGGCCCTCAGACGAGGGCCTTGAACCACTGCTCCAGCATTACCGTCTCGGCGCGCTGGGCGGCGGCGCGGGCGGCGGCTTCTTCGTCGACACCCCAGCGCTGTTCGGTGAAGGCCTCGTCCAGACGCGACAGGTCATAGGCGGTCGCGCCGTCCAGTTCGCCCTGTTGCAGCGCCAGACCCAGAATGGCCGAACCCAACAGCGGCACGGCCATGGCCAGACCCGACAGCTGGAAATGGTCCAGCGACAGGGCCAGCGCCTTCACCTTGTCCAGCGAGGCCTGATCTTGCGGCTGGTGGACAATGCCCTGCACCGGAACCAGACGGATGCCGTGGGTCTTTTCAGCCCACTGACGCCATGCGCCCCATTCGCGCTCCTGACGCTCGATCAGGGATTGTGGAGCCTCAGCGAGGTAGCAGGTCAGGTCATTGCCCGCATAGGCGGTGATCTCGTCGGCCACAGCCTCCATCACCTCGACCACGCGGTCGATGGCGGTGGATGCAAGGCGCGTGGCGGGCATGGTGCCCGGCTCGAGGAACTCGCCCTGCGCGGCCCATTCCGCCGCGACCCTCCGTGCCGCCGCCTCGGTCGGCAGGATCATCTTGCGGTGCGCGGGCGTCTTGGGCGTGCGGCCATCCAGAACCACCGCCCAGCCGTCTTCGGTCCGCTCCACGCCCGCTTCCTTCCAGAAGCGTTTGATGCGCTCTTCGGATTCCTTGAAGCCTTTACGGGCGGCGACGTTCGGGTCCAGCGGGGGGATGTGGCTCATGGGTATTCTCGAACTCTCAGACCTTGGCGGCAAAGCGGTTCAGCGCCGCCTCTAGGTCGCTAAAATCATTGGCAACATGGATAGCACCGGCAGCCAGCTGTTCCTCCACCGTATGGAAGCCCCAGCCGACGCCCTGTCCCGTCACCTCGGCGTTTTTCGCCATCAGCATATCGTGGCTGGTGTCGCCGATCATCACCGTGCGTTCCAGCGTGGCACCGTTCCTGTGCACAGCGGCCAGCAGCATGGACGGATCCGGCTTGCCCGGACCATCCGAGGCACAGTGCGCCGAGGTGAATAGTTCGCTCCATTCAGGGCGCGCCATGTTGCGGGCCACGCCTCGGCTGTTCTGGCCTGTGGCAATGGCCAGCTTCCAGCCATCGCGTTTCAACTGGCGCAGGGTCGGCATGACGCCGTCATAGAGCGGCTCTTCATGACCAGCCTCATAGCGGACGCGGAAGCTTTTTTGGAACGCCGCCACGAACTCGGCCAGTTCGGCCATGGTCAGTTGCGGCTCCAGCGTATGCAGCGCCTTGTCCAGCGTCAGGCCGACAATCTGGCGCACACGGTCATAGCTTGGCTCGGGCAGGCCCAGAGCCTTGGCCGCCTCGCACGCTCCGAAATGGATCGACGCCCGACTGTCCACCAACGTGCCATCAACATCGAACACGGCCAGCGGAGCATCGGAAGCAGTCATTCAGGCACCAAATCGAAAGCAATCGTCAGACGGTGCCGCTCGTCCTCGAACGGCAGGGTTCCATGCCACATACAGGACGGAAACAGAACCAGCTTGCCCGGTTCGGGTTTTTCGACCTTTAGCGGCTCCAGCGGCTTGGCCATGCGGTACGGCGGCACGCCAAAGCCGATCCAGCCCTCGGTCCCGCCACGATCCACGGCGGGCGGCAGGTCGATGTAGCAGGCCGACGACAGCCAGCCGTTCGAATGGATGTGCGCTTCATGGAAGCCGCCCGAGCGCAGGCGGATCGACCAGCAGCCATTGATCCGATAGGTGCCGCGATTGCGCGACCGCACGGCGTCGTTGCCCGGCCCCATGGCTTCCAGATGGCGGCGGATCGGACCGTCAATCGCGCTGAAGAAGGCCTGTATCACCGGATCGTCCACGCGGCGCAGATCGACCGGCGTCTGCGAACCATGGCGCAGGCTTTGACCGATGGGATGGCGTGCAAAGCTGTGCTGTGCCTCCAGCGCCTTGGCGAGATCGGCCAGATAGTCAGGCAGGCTATCCCACCCCTTGGGCGTGTCGATGGTCATCGCACGGATCAGGCCGTCGGCGTCATCCAGTCCGGTCGGATTGCTGCGCCCCAGCATCCGCATTGCCGTGGCATGAAGGGCCAGAACCACCTGATCACGCGGAGCCGCCGGAACCACGCGCTCCATGACCTGTGCGGCTTCCTGCCCGCGCCCGTCGGCGATGTGGCATTTGGCGACGGCGCACCACGCCACCACGTCATTCTGGGCCAGGCCCACAGCCGTATTGGCATGCTGAAGCGCCAGCGCCGTATCGTATTCC